>NZ_CP124620.1:1287272-1609090 GCF_030128875.1 Stenotrophomonas sp. BIO128-Bstrain
TGGCGGACGATCAGGTGCTGCACGCCGTCCACGCGTTCCAGGCGGCCATCGATCTGCATCATCCGGGCTTCGACCAGCACGCGGTGCTGCCGGTCGGCGATCTTGCGCCAGACCACCGCGTTGACCATGCCGCATTCGTCTTCCAGGGTGAGGAAGGTGACCCCGCTGGCGGTCTGCGGGCGCTGGCGCATGCGCACCAGCCCGGCAAAGCGCACGCTGCGCCCGTGTGGCAGCGCGGCCAGTTCATCGGAACGGTGGCAACGGCGCTGACGCAGCTGGCTGCGGATGAAGGAGACCATGTGCCGGCCCAGCGTGGTGCCGGTGGTGTTGTAGTCGGCCTGCATGTCCTGGAAGGCGCTGGGCAGCGGCAGTGGCACGGCGGCTTCGGTGGTGGCACGGGCGGTCTCGAACAGCGGCAGCGGCTTCTCCACGCCGGAGACTTCCCAGCGCGCGCGATGGCGATGGCCGCTCAAGCCCTTGAGTGCGCCGGCATCGGCCAGCAGGCCTTGATGGCGACGGTCCAGCCGGGCGCGCTGGCTCAGGTCGGCGACGCTGTCGAAGGGCGCGCGGGTGCGTGCCTGCACCACGCCGGTGGCGACATCTTCGCTGAAACCATCGATCAGGCGCAGCCCCAGCCGGATGCCGAACGGCCGGCCCGGCGAGGCGGGAGGCACCAGCGTGCAGTCCCATGCGCTGTAGCGCACATCCACCGGCAGCACCGGCACGCCATGGCGGCGCGCGTCCTGCAGGATCTGGTCCGGGGTGTAGAAGCCCAAGGGCTGGCTGTTGATCAGGCTGGCGGCAAACGCGGAAGGGTGGTGGCACTTGAGCCAGCAGCTGACATAGGTGATCAGCGCGAAACTGGCCGCGTGGCTTTCCGGAAAGCCATAACTGCCGAAGCCCTTGATCTGGTCGAACAGGCGCTCGCCATAGTCGCGGCTGTAGCCGTTGGCGGCCATGCCGGCAAGCAGCTTGTCGCGGTGGGGTTCCAGCCCACCGTGGCGTTTCCACGCCGCCATCGAGCGGCGCAGTGCGTCGGCCTGCCCGGGGCTGAAGCCGGCGGCGGCGACGGCCAGCTGCATCACCTGTTCCTGGAACAGCGGCACGCCGAGGGTGCGCTTGAATACCTTCTCCAGGGCGGGCGGGTAGTCGATCTCTTCGATGCCTTCTTCCTTCAGCCGCTTCCGTCGATTCAGATACGGGTGGACCATGTCGCCCTGGATCGGGCCCGGGCGCACGATCGCCACTTCGATCACCAGATCGTAGAAACAGCGTGGCTGCATGCGCGGCAGCATCGCCATCTGCGCGCGCGACTCGATCTGGAACACGCCCAGGGTATCGGCGCGGCAGATCATGTCGTAGGTGGGCGCATCGCCCTGCGGAATCTTCGCCATGGTCATCCGCGGTCCGCCATGCGCTTCCAGCATCGCCAGGCATTTGCGTACCGCGGTGAGCATGCCCAGCGCCAGGCAGTCGACCTTCATCAGGCCGGTGACGTCCAGGTCGTCCTTGTCCCACTGGATCACGGTGCGGTTGTCCATGGCCGCGTTTTCCACCGGTACCATCGTGGACAAGGGATGTTCGGAAATCACGAAACCGCCCGGGTGCTGGGACAGGTGGCGCGGGAAGTCGACCAGTTCACTGGTCAGCGCCACCACGCGCCGCATCAACGGGGTCTCCGGATCGAAGCCGCGTTCGCGCAATGCCTCGGGCAGCGGCTCGTGGCTGCTCCAGCGGTCCAGGCAGGCGGCCAGTTCGTTGACCTGGTCCGGCGGCAGGCCCAGCACCCGCGCCACATCGCGCACCGCGCTGCGGCCACGGTAGCTGATCGCCACGGCGGTCAGTGCCGCACGCTCGCGGCCGTAGCGGTTGAACACGTACTGCAGCACTTCCTCGCGGCGTTCGTGTTCGAAATCGATGTCGATGTCCGGTGGCTCGTCGCGCTCGGCGGAGATGAACCGTTCGAACAGCAGCTCCATCTCGCTGGGATCGATCTCGGTCACCCCCAGCACGTAGCACACCGAGGAATTGGCGGCCGAGCCGCGGCCCTGGCACAGGATCTGCTGGCCGCGCGCGAAGCGCACGATGTCGTGCACGGTCAGGAAATAGGACTCGTACTGCTTGGTATGGATCAGCGCCAGCTCGTGTTCGATCTGGTGGCGCTGCCGGGGCGTCTCGCCCGCTGGCCATCGCCATCGCATGCCTTCTTCCACCAGCACCCGCAGCCAGCTGGCCGGGTCGTGGCCGGCCGGCACCAGTTCGCGTGGGTAGGTGTACTGCAGTTGCTTGAGATCGAAGTGGCAGCGCTCGGCGATGCGCAGGGTTTCGGCCAGCAGTTCGGGTGGGTAGAGCGTGGCCAGGGCCTGGCGGGTGCGCAGGTGGCGCTCGCCGTTGGGGAACAACCGCCAGCCGGCTTCGCCTAGCGTGCAGTGGTGGCCGATCGCGGTGAGGGTGTCCTGCAGCGCGCGGCGGCGGCGCACATGCATGTGCACATCGCCGCTGGCCACCAATGGAATGCCCTGGTCACGGCCGAAACGACGCAGGCGCTGCAGGCGCGCGCGGTCGTCGGCCTCGCGGTGCAGTTCAACCGCCAGCCACAGCCGCTGCGGGAAGCAGGCCTGCAGCCACTGCGCATCCTCGATGGCCGGGGCAGGTGCCGGCCACAGGCACAGCAGGCCGGCGTGCAACTGCTCGATGTCGCTGCGCAGGCAGCGATACTCGCCCTTGGGTGCACGCCTGCGGCAGGTGGTGATCAGCTGGCACAGCGCGGCGTAGCTGCCCTGATCGGTGCACAGCAGCACCAGTTTCGGGCCGTCTTCCAGTTGGAATTCGGCGCCGGTGATCAGGGGCAGCGCGTGCTTCTGCGCGGCCTGCCAGGCGCGCACGATGCCGGCCAGCGAGCACTCATCGGTGATCGCCAGCGCGCGGTAGCCCTGGCCCTTGGCACGCGCGAACAACTCCTCGGCGATGGACGCGCCACGCTGGAAACTGAAGGCCGACAGGCAATGCAGCTCGGCGTAGTCGGGCAGGGGCGCGCTCATGCGAACCAGCCGTGCAGCATGAACGGCCCGCTGCGTGCATCGGCGGCGGTATACGCCCACCCGCGTTGGCCCTGCGTGGTTTCCACCACGTAATAGTCGCGGCGGATGTCCCCGGCATCCCACCACCCCGATTCGATCCGTTCCGGTCCGGACAGGATGCGCAGGTGTGGATCCTGCAGCGCCTGCGGCTGGGCCAGCAACCAGCCCGGGCGCATCGGCAGCTGCGGCGGCGGTGCTTTGGGGGCGCCCTTGGCATCGCCGGTCGCGCGTTCGGGCCGATGGTCGGCGCGCAGCCCCAGCCCCTGCACGGCGTCATCGCCGAGCCGGGCACGCAGGCGTTCGCGCAACTGCTCCCACGGCATCGCCTGCTGCGGGCGCGGGTCGAACAGATCGCGTGCGGCCGGGACGAACGGCGGCAGCTGCTCGGCCTGCAGGCGCAGGCCACGGCTGCCGGCAGGCAACTGCAGATGATCGACGCGGTTGCGGGCCAGTTCGAACAGCATCGCCGGTTCGCGTTCGGGGGCGAGCAGGCCGATCGAGAGCCGTGTGTCGGGGTGGTTTTCGTGTTCGAACCACAGATCGAACTGCAGCACGCCGCCATCGCGCGAGCACAGGAACGCGGCCAGGTCGGCGGTCAGGCGCCGCAGCGGGAACAGCATCGCCTGGGTGGACTCGACCTCGTACTCGAACTCGATGCGCGCATCGAAGCGGTCCGGTGGCTGGAAATAGCGCAGCGGTGGCGTGCTGATGCCGCGCAGTGCATCCAGATGCGCAAGGACCTGCGGTGGAAAGCGCCGGGCCAGGCTCTCGCGCGGCAGGCCGAACGCGGCGCCCAGCGTGCGCAGGCCCGAGCGCGCGAGCACCGTGACCGCCTCGGCCGGCAACCCGCTGCGTTCGATCGGCACCTGGGCCAGGGCCGTGTCCAGCTGGGGTGCAGCCACGCCGAGCCGGCCATGCACGCGGGCCAGCACGCTGGCGGCATGCGGATTCGGTGCGGCCACCAGCCGATGCCGGAAACCCAGTTCGGTCAGGCCACGGGTGAGCCGCTGCTCGACCCTCGGCCAATCACCGAACAGCGCGCGGCTGGCCCGGATTTCCAGCGCCATCGCATGCGGGAAATCCAGGCTGACCTGTGAGCTGATGCCGTACAGCCAGCTGGCCAGCAGGTGGCGGGTGGCCTGCTCGGCGCGTGGGTCGTACTCCACGCTGAGCATGTCGCGGGTCAGCACCTGGGCGGCCGAGAGCAGCATGCCGCGGCGCAGCCCGCGCTGCCGGGCCGAGGGGCTGACCGCGTGCAGCACGCGCCGCTGCGCCGGGCCGGTGACCAGCACCAGCAGCGCGTCCGGATCGGGTTGCTGGCGCAGGGCGGCATCCAGCGCCAGGTGCGGCAGCAGCAGGCAGGCCCAATCCACGGCGGCGGCTCAATGGGCCACGGCCAGCGGCAGCGGCTGGGCCGGTGCCAGCCCGCCACGGCACTTGAGCACCCGCACCTGGCCATCGTCGAGCTGCAGGCGCAGCGCGGCCGGGGAGGGATTGCGCGCATGCCGGGCATCGCGGAAGGAAAAGCCCAGGCACTGGCCGGTTTCAGCGGCCACCTGCAGCCGGCGCAGCGCGCGGTCATCGGCCTGTTGCGGCCAGCACAGCACTGCCGCGCAGGCTGCCGAGCGCAGGCATTGTTCGGCCGCCCACAACGCATCGCGCGGGCTGGCCTGGACCACCTGCACCTGGCTCAGTGCCAACCCGGCGCGTGCCCAGGCCGGGGCATGCGGCAGGTGCGGCGGGGCGATCAGCACCACGGTCTGCTGTTGCTGGCTCAACCGCGCCAGGGTCGGCCAGACCAGCGCCAGCTCACCGACCCCGGGCGAGGCCAGCAGCACTTCCGACAGGGCCGAGGGCGGCCAGCCACCACCGGGCAGGCGGGCATCCAGTGCCGGGTGGCCGGTCGGGTGCGGCGCTACCTCGGGGAAGGCCGTACGTGGCTGCCCCCGCCAGACCCGGCGGGTTTCCAGCAGCCGGTCCAGGGCCAGCACGGCGCCCATCAGCGGGCCTCCCGGCAGGGCTGGAGCAGGCGGAAACGGGCGGGAAACAAGGGCATGGCGGCGAGTATCGGCAGCACGCGTGTCAAAGGCTGAGACCGACAATCCTACCCGCAATTAGTAAAAATGCTAACGAATTCGACAGCCGGATTCCGAACCGGTTGAAGGTGCTGAATGCTTCAGCGAGAGCCTCCACGCATGGCGTGGATCTACACGGGATGGGGGCTGGGCGCCCTGTCGATGTACAGGGAGCGGGGTCTTAGCGCCCCTGCGGATCAGGCCGGTGGTGCACGTACTCGACCACGGTGCCGTCCGGATGCACGGCGTTGAAGGCTGCGCCGGTCGGTACGACCTGCAGCGGGAAGATGATCTCCGCCCCGGCCGCCACCAGCCGGTCGTAGTACGGCTGCACGTCATCCACCAGCAGCGTGCCGGTGGTGGAAGTGAACGGGGCCAGCTTGTCCGGCGCGCCTTCGATCAGCAGGAACGCCCCGACCATCGCCAGGCGCAGGCCGGCCTCGGGGAACGGGAAACCCGCATCGGCGACCACGCCCTGCAACTGCTCGTAGAACGCCACCCGCGCTTCCAGTTCGCCCGGGCCGACGAACACCCGGATCAGCACCCGCGGGCTGCGTTGCCGGGAGGTGTCGTTGCGGTCGCGCCAGAGTTGATCGAAGTGGCGGTGTGGGGGCATGCGGTCGCTCCGGGACGTGAGCGGTCATTATCGATCCGCGATCCACCGGGAACCGGGCTGGGCTCATGACCACCGGTGATGGTGTGATAACCCCGCATCGCCCACCACGCCAGCAGTGCCAGCAGCGAGACGGCAGCGCCTGCCATGCACACCCCGGGCCAGCCGAAGGCGGCATACAGCGCACTGCCGGCCAACGCGCCCAGCCCGCTGCCTGCCGCGTAGAACAGCATGTAAGCGGCGATCACCTGTGCCTGCGCGTGCGGTGCGGCGGCCAGGATCCGGCTCTGGTTGGTGACGTGCAGCGCCTGCACGGCCAGATCGAGCAGCAGCACGCCCAGCACCAGCCAGCCCAGGTGATGGGACATCGCCGCGATCGGCGCCCAGCTCAGCAGCATCAGCCACAGGGCCCCGGTGGTGACCCGCCCGGCATGGCCCCGGTCACTCCAGTGCCCGCTGCGGGCCGCGGCCAACGCACCGAGCAGGCCGACCAGCGCGAAAGCGCCGATGGCGGTGTGGCTGAGGGCATAGGGTGGCGCGCTGAGTGGCAGGCTCATGCTGCTCCAGAACACCCCGAACACGGTGAACAGCAGCAGGCCCAGCACGCCGCGCTGGCGCAGCACCGGCTGCTGCCGCAGCAGCGCGAACAAGCCGGTCCGCGCGTCGTGTGCGGCCGACACAGGCAATCGCGGCAGCCGTGCCCACAACACGGTGCCGGTCACGATCATCAGCACTGCCGAGAGCAGGTACACCGCGCGCCAACCGCCCAGATCGGCCACCGCCCCGGCCACCACCCGTGCCAGCAGCAACCCGACCACCACGCCTGCCTGTGCGGCGCCGACCACCCGGCCACGCTCGTGCTCGCCCGCCGCGGCGGCGGCGTAGGCAATCAGCCCCTGGGTCATCGCGGTGCCGAGCAGGCCCACCGCCAGCATCCCCAGCAGCAGGCTCCAGGCCTGCGTGGCCAGCGCGACGGCCAGAAGCGCCAGCACCAGGCCGCCGGTCTGGACCGCCATCAGGCGGCGGCGGTCCACGCGGTCGCCCAGCGGCACGATCCATAACAAGGCGGCGACCGAACCGAATTGGGTCGCCGCGATCACCGTGCCGATGCGGCCGGTGCTGATCTGCAGGTCGGCAGCCAGGGCGTCCAGCAGGGGCTGGGCGTAATAGACATTGGCCACGCTCAGGCCGGCCGCGCAGGCGAACAGCATCAGCAGGGACGAGGGAAGCGGGGAGGGGGAAGTGCCGGATGCGATGGTCGCCATCATTAGGTCTCAAAATAGAACCAGTTGATTCTGCAGGATGTGGTTCTAAAATGAAACTATTAGCGGAGAATCCTGATGGCCACCGAGTCGATGACACCCTGCCCGGTCGGGCGCGCGCTGGACCTGGTCGGCGACCGCTGGTCGCTGCTGATCGTGCGCGAGGCGTTCGATGGGGTAGGGCGCTTCAGTGATTTCCAGCGCCGCCTCGGGATGTCGCGCAGCATGCTCAGCCAGCGCCTGCAGGCCTTGCTGGAGGCCGATGTGCTGACGCAGCAGCCGCTGGAGGAGGGGCGCGGCTACCAGCAATACGTGCTCACCGAACGCGGCCGCGCGCTGTTCCCGCTGGTGGTGGCGCTGCGGCAGTGGGGCGAGGCCTTCCTGTTCGCGCCGGGCGAGCCGCGCTCGGTGCTGCAGGCCGACAGCGATGGCCTGCCCTTGGCGCTGATGCAGCCGCGTGACCAGCATGGGCAGGTGGTGGCGGCTGCCGACACCCAGGTGATCAAGCCGCCGTCGCCCTGATTCGGGGCGGTTTTCACTGTCTCAAATGTAAGCATCCTGTTGACAGGCATGAACACGCTCGGACACTCTTCCGGGGTGAGGTGCCGGCAAGGGCCTCCCGGGTGGTGCGGCTGTCACGACGGGCGGAGGGGCCTGGACGTAGCCGTCATCGCCTTGCGTTGTAAACGGTTCCGCGCCCCTGCGCGTGGTTCCCGCCGATATGGCGCTGCACCCTTCTGCGGCAAGACTCCCTGGATTTATTGCGCAAGCAAAGGTGTTTCGTCCGCTCATGAAAACGATTTCAAAGCCCCTGGCCCTGACGGCCGCCATCGCGCTCTCGCTGAGCGCTTCCGCCTGGGCCGCTGCCCCGGCCGCCACCACCGACGCGTTCACCGTATTGACCCTGGAACAGACCCCGGGTGAGCTGGATGCGGCCGTGGTCGCCGCACAGCTGGAACAGCTGCAGGTCGATGCCGTGACGGTGCGCAACGTGGAGCGCCGCGCCGACCGCGTGGATCCGCTGCAGGGTCTGGCCGATGCGCTGGGCTATCACTATCGTTTCGTGACCGCCGATCCGGCCGCCGCGCAGCAGACCGGCAGTGTCGTGCTGACCCGCCTGCCGATCGAGGCCGAGTCGGGCACCGAACAGCCGTCGCTGAATTACCTGCGCCTCAACGATGGCCGCCATGTGGTCGCGCTGTACACCAGTGCCGCCGATGCCGCCGATGCCGCCGCGCTGCCGCCGCTGGTCACCGGCTCACGCCTGGGCGCACCGGCCGTGCTGCTGGGCGCGGTGAGTGCCGATGCGGCCACCACCGCCGGCTTCGATCCGTCGCGTGTCGCGCTGGAAGCCAACGAAAGCTACTTCAGCGATGGCTTCCAGTCGGCTACCTCGGCCGCCATCAAGCTGCGCACCCATGACGGAAAGAAGGGCACCACCGCGGCCACGCTGCTGACCCTGGGCTACACCGCGCCGGTCGGTGGCGATACGCCATGGATGGATACCGGCCTGAACGCCGATGCCCGTGCCAAGGCACTGGTCGCGCAGATGACCGTGGACGAGAAGTTCCAGATGCTGCACAGCTACTTCGGGCTGGGCAAGGACGGCGGCCCGCTGCCCGAAGGTGCGGTCGGTTCGGCCGGCTTCGTGCCGGGCGTGCCGCGCCTGGGCATTCCGGCGCAGCAGTCGGCCGATGCCGGCGTCGGCGTGACCAACCCGGGTGGCCTGCGCAAGGGTGACCATGCCACGGCGATGCCGTCGGGCCCGTCCACCGCATCGAGCTGGAACCCGGACATCGCCTTCGCCGGCGGTGCCACCATGGGTCGCGAAGCCTGGCAGCAGCGCTTCAACATCCTGCTGGCCGGCAGCGTCAACCTGCAGCGCGACCCGCGCAACGGCCGCAACTTCGAATACGCCGGTGAAGATCCCCTGCTGGCCGGCGTGCTGGTGGGCGAGTCGATCCGCGGCGTGCAGAGCCAGCACGTGATCTCCACGATGAAGCACTTCGCGCTGAACGACATGGAGACCTCGCGCAATTTCCACAGCGCCGAGATCGGCGAGCAGGCGATGCGCGAATCGGACCTGCTGGCGTTTGAAATCGCCATGGACATCGGCAAGCCGGGTTCGGCGATGTGCTCGTACAACCGCATCAACGGCACCTACGGCTGCGAACACGATTACCTCATGAACGAGGTGCTCAAGCAGGAATGGAAGTTCCCCGGTTTCGTGATGTCCGACTGGGGCGGCGTGCACAGCGGCTCCAAGGCGGCCCTGGCCGGCCTGGACCAGCAGTCGGCCGGTGAAGTGTTCGACAAGGCGGTCTACTTCGATGAGCCGCTGCGCCTGGCCGTGGCCGGTGGCGTCGTGCCGCAGGCGCGCCTGGACGACATGGTTGGCCGCATCCTGCGCACCATGTTCGCGCACGGCAACTTCGACCTGCCGCCGGTGCACGAGCCGATCGATGACGAGGCCGGCTTCCTGGCCGCGCAGCGCACCGTCGAAGAAGGCAGCGTGCTGCTGCGCAATGCCGATGACCTGCTGCCGCTGGGCAAGGATGTGCAGCGCATCGTCATCATCGGTGGGCATGCCGACAAGGGCGTGATCGGCGGTGGTGGTTCCTCGATGGTGGGCTGGACCGCCCGCGGCACCAATGCGGTGCCGGGCGTGATGCCGACCACCTGGCCGGGCCCGGTGATCTTCCACCCGTCCTCGCCGCTGGAAGCGCTGCGCGCCGAGCGTCCGGATGCCCGGATCGATTACGTGGATGGCCGCGATGTCGCGGCCGCCGCGCGCGCTGCCGCTGCGGCCGATGTCGCCATCGTGTTCGCCACGCAGTGGTCGGCCGAGTCGGTCGATCTGCCGCACATGCAGTTGCCGGACAACCAGGACGCGCTGATCGCGGGGGTGGCCAAGGCCAACCCGAAGACGGTGGTGGTGCTGGAAACCAATGGCCCGGTCGAGCTGCCGTGGCTGCAGCAGGTGCCGGCCATCCTGCAGGCCTGGTATCCGGGTATCCGCGGTGGCGAAGGCATCGCCGCGCTGCTGACCGGCAAGGTCAATCCGTCCGGCCGCCTGCCGGTGACCTGGCCGGTGGATGTCAGCCAGCTGCCGCGCCCGCACGTCAACGGCCTGGGCTTCAACCCGAAGAACAAGCCGGATGACACCATCGACTACGACATCGAAGGCGCCAACGTCGGTTACAAGTGGTTTGCCGCCAAGGGCCTGACCCCGCAGTACGCGTTCGGCCATGGCCTGTCCTACACCAGCTTCGGCTACGACAACCTGACGGTGGTGGTGGAAGGCCAGCGCGTGGTCGCCAGCGTGGACGTGCGCAACACAGGCAAGGTCGCCGGTGCGGATGTGCCGCAGCTGTACCTGCAGCTGCCGCAGGGCAGCACCACTCCGATCCGCCTGATCGGCTTCCAGAAGGTGACGCTGCAGCCGGGTGAAAGCCGCCGGATCCGCATCGAAGCCGAGCCGAAGACGCTGGCCAGCTTCGACACCGCCGACAAGCAGTGGAAGATCGCCGGTGGGCAGTACGAAGTGCAGCTCTCGCGCGCGGCCAATGCACCGGTGCAGCGCGTGCCGCTGGAGCTGGCCGGGCAGGTGGTCCGCTGAGCTGACGGGCAGGGCACGACCGTGGGTCGTGCCTCCGGTCACCCCGGCAGGTGCTCGCGCAGGTGCGCCAGCAGCAGCCGGACCCGGCGCGAGGGCTGGGCGGTGTTGGGAAACACCGCATACACCCCCTGGCGCGGGAAGCGATGACGGCGCAGGATCGGCAGCAGCCGGCCCTGCGCCAGATCGTCATCGATCAACCAGTGCGGCAACACGGTCGCGCCGGCCCCGGCCAGCGCGAACGCCCGCAGGGTGGAGGCGTTATCAACCGTAACCACCGCATGGGCGGGGTTGCAGGCAAACAGCTGGTCGCTGCCATCGGGCGCCACCAGTGGGAGATCCGCCAGGCGCGGATAGCCCAGCCTTGGCAGCGTACGGACCCAGTCCGGATCATCGCGCGCGGCCTCATCGGGCAGCGTGGCCAACAACGACGGTGAGGCGACCGCGCATAGCGCGTGTTCGTCCAGCAGGGTCGCGCGCAGCTGCGAGTCCTGCAGCCGCCCCAACCGGATCGCCAGATCGAACCGCTCGGGAATCAGGTCCGCCGGTGCCGGTGAGGTGGACAGGTGCAGGCGCAACTCGGGATGCAGGGCGCGGAACGACTCCAGCACCGGCACGACCCTCGCGATCGCATATTCCGGCGTAGTGGTCAGCCGCAGCGTGCCGCGCAGCTGCAGCTGTTCGCTGCGTGCTTCCTCGATGGCGAGCTCGGCAGTGGCCAACAGCGCCGTGCAGTGCTGGTAGAAGCGTTCACCGGCCTCGGTCAGGGCCAGGCTGCGGGTATTGCGTACCAGCAGGGTCACGCCCAGTTCCTGTTCCAGCCGCTTGAGGTTGAAGCTCACCACGGCGCGGCTCTGGCCGAGGCGCTGTGCGGCAGCGGTCAGACTGCCGGCATCGACAATGGCCTTGAAGGTCTCGAAGCGGTCCAGGCTGACCATGGCGGCGTTTTAACTGTCAAAAATGGTTTGACAGTCTTGCATCCGCCTGCCCGTATATCCAGCCGCTGCCGACGCGCATGCTGCCGCCTCGAAATCGGAGCGCGCCATGACATACCGGGCCAGAGTGGAAACGCTGTACCTGCTGGGATTCTCGCTGGATCTGGTGAACATGTTCATCGGCACCGTGGCCTATCCGGCCATCGCCGCGGACCTGCAGGCCTCCGTGCCGCAGCTGGCGTGGATCGGCAATGGCTACATGCTGGGCCTGACCCTGGTCATTCCGCTGGGCAGCTGGTTGGCGGCGCGCCTGGGCGAACGCCGGGTGCTGTGCCTCTCGCTGGCCCTGTTTACCGTGGGCGCCGTGCTGGCAGGCACCGCGCCGAGCATCGAGTGGCTGATCGCGTGGCGCCTGCTGCAGGGGCTGGGCGGTGGGCTGTTGATTCCGGTGGGGCAGGCGATGGCCTACCGCGAATGCCCGCCGGCCGATCGTGCGCGACTGACCGCCCGCATCATGGCGGTCGCACTGCTGGTGCCGGCGCTGTCACCGACGCTGGGCGGACTGCTGGTGGAGTGGGGCTCGTGGCGGGGCGTGCTGTTGGTCAGTGTGCCGCTGGCCGCGCTGGCCTTCGCGCTGGCGGCCGCGTGGGTGCGCCCGGGTGCACCGGTGGCCGTGCCGGCACTAGACCGGCGTGGGCTGCTGCTGGGCTCCGTGGGCCTGAGCGCGTTGCTGGTCGCGCTGGGACTGCTCGCAGCGCCGGGGCAACGGATGCTGGGCGCGGGCCTGTTGGTGGTCGCCACCCTGGTGCTGGCGCAGTATGCCCGCAGTGCGCGCCGGACGGATCATCCGGTCCTGCAGTGGTCGTTGCTGCGGCATGCCTCGCTGCGGCTGGCGATGACGGTCTACCTGCTGGTGCCCGGGACCTTCATCGGCACCCAGCTGGTGGCGACGTTGCTGCTGCATCGGCAGGGTTACGGTGCAGCGACCATCGGTGGCTTCATGCTCCCGTGGGCGCTCGCCTCGGCCTGCGCGATCGCCACTGCGCGGCACTGGCTGCCGCGCATCGGGGCGCGCCCACTGCTGAGTGCCGGGATGGGATGCCAGGCCGTCGGTATCGTGCTGCTGATCGCCGTGCAGGCCCAGCAGCCCTGGCTTCCCGTGCTGGCCTTCGCGCTGATGGGCCTGGGGGGCAGCCTGTGCAGCAGCAGCGCGCAGACGCTCGCCTTCCAGAGGCTGGCCGATGCGGAGCTGCTGCCGGGCAGCGCGCTGTGGAATCTCAACCGCCAACTCAGCTTCTGCCTGGCGGCCGCGGTGCTGGCCTGTGTGCTGGCGGTGCTCTCTTCGGTGACGCCGGATCACGCCTTTGCACTCACCCTGGTGCTGGCGGCGGGCATGAGCCTGCTGCCGCTCCTTCCCTTGTGGCGCCTGCCGGCGTCCGCCCTTTCCTTGAGAACCTCCCCATGAATGACACCCTTGCCTTCAATGAGATCCACGACCTGCATGTGCTGATCGAAGACTGGTTCACCGGCCGCTCGCCGGTGGCGGCGCTGGACACACTGCTGGCCCGCTTCAGCGAGGGCTTCAGCATGGTCGGCGTCCGCGGCGTGCGCCTGGACAAACCCACGCTGGCCGGCTTCTTCGCTGCCGCGCATGGCAGCCGGCCGGGATTGCACATCACCATCGATGCAATGACGTACCTGCCGCTGGGCACGGGCGCATGCGCGGTGCGCTATCGGGAAGACCAGAGCGACGCACAGGGCACCGGCAATCGGCGCGAGTCCTTGGCCATTCTTGTTGGCGGCACCGACGGCATGCTGCGCTGGCAGGCTTTGCACGAAACGGTGGTTGGCGGCTGAATGGGGATGAAGGCCCTGCGCCAGGCCGATCGGCATCTACCGGTGCGGGCCGGGCAGCGCTAGGCTCCGGACGTTGCCTTCACTGCCGGGAGAGAGCCCATGCGTGTGCGTGTATTGCCAGTTGCGCTGTTGAGTCTGATGGTCGCCGCCAGTGTGTCGGCGCAGACCTCGCCGATGACCCCAGACATTCCGGCCAAGGGCTTCGCGACCCCCACGGCGCAGGACAACTACGACAAGCGCGTGGTGATGGTGCCGATGCGTGACGGCACGAAGCTCTACACGGTGATCGTGGTACCCAAGGGCGCCAGGAATGCGCCGATCCTGCTGACCCGCACGCCCTACGATGCGGCCAATCGTGCCAAGCGCATGGATTCGCCGAACATGCGTGACATCCTGCCGCAGGGCGATGAGGTGTTCGTGGATGGCGGCTACATCCGCGTGTTCCAGGACATCCGCGGCAAGTACGGCTCCGAGGGCGATTACGTGATGACCCGGCCGCTGCGCGGGCCGCTCAACAACACCAAGGTCGACCACGCCACCGATGCCTGGGACACCATCGATTGGCTGGTCAAGCACGTGCCCGAAAGCAACGGCAAGGTCGGCATGCTGGGCTCGTCCTACGAGGGCTTCACCGTGGTGATGGCACTGACCAACCCGCACCCGGCGTTGAAGGTGGCCGCGCCGCAGAGCCCGATGATCGATGGTTGGATGGGCGACGACTGGCTCAACTACGGCGCGTTCCGGCAGGTCAATTTCGGCTACTTCACCGGGCAGCTGGCCAAGCGCGGCAAGGGCCCGGCGATTCCCAGCGTGGGCTATGACGATTACACCACCTTCCTGCGTGCCGGCTCGGCCGGTGACTACGCCAGGGCCAACGGGCTGGATCAGTTGCCGTGGTGGCACAAGCTGATCGAACACCCCAGCTACGATGCGTTCTGGCAGGAACAGGCGCTGGACGCGCGCATGGCCAGAACCGAACTGAAGGTCCCCACGATGTGGCTGCAGGGCCTGTGGGACCAGGAAGACATGTGGGGCGCGGTGCACAGCTATGCGGCGATGGAGCCGCGTGACACCGGCAACACGCTGAACTATCTGGTGATGGGGCCGTGGCGGCACAGCCAGGTCAACTATGACGGCAGCAGCCTGGGCGCATTGAAGTTCGAGGGCGACACCGCGCTGCAGTTCCGCCGCGATGTACTCAAGCCGTTCTTCGATCAGTACCTGGTCGATGGCGCGCCCAAGGCGCAGACACCGCCGGTGTTGATCTACAACACCGGGGAGAACCACTGGGACAGGCTGCAGCAGTGGCCGCGCAGCGCGGCGCAGTCCCGGCCGCTGTACCTGCGCGCGGGCGGCAGGCTGTCCTTTGAAGCACCACAGGCGGGGGAGGCCACGTTCGAGGCGTATGTATCCGATCCGGCCAAGCCGGTGCCGTTCGTACCGCGCCCGGTGCGGTTTGCTGACCGCGATATGTGGACGAGTTGGCTGGTGAAGGACCAGCGTTTCGTGGATGGTCGCCCGGACGTGCTGACCTTCGTCAGCGAGCCGTTGACCGAGCCGCTGCGGATCGGCGGCGCGCCGCAGGTCAATCTGCAGGCAGCGACGAGTGGCAGCGACAGCGACTGGGTGGTGAAACTGATCGATGTGTATCCGGACCAGACCCCGTCGACGCCGGAGATGGGCGGCTACGAGCTGTCGGTCTCGATGGCGATCTTCCGTGGCCGGTATCGCGAAAGCTTCAGCGACCCGAAGGCGATCGCGAGCAACCAGGTGCTGGATTACAAATTCGGTCTGCCGACCGCGAACCATGTGTTCCAGCCGGGCCACCGGGTGATGGTGCAGGTGCAGTCGAGTCTGTTCCCGCTGTACGACCGCAACCCGCAGACGTTCGTGCCGAACATCTACCTCGCCAAGCCGGGCGATTACCAGAAGGCAACGCAGCAGGTCTGGCATTCGCCGCAGCAGGCCAGCTTCATTTCGTTGCCGGTGTACTGAACCCTTGAAGGAAGTGCCGGCCACCGGCCGGCACTTCCAGGATGCAGCGCATCTCGCCCTGGTGGGCCGGAACGTGCATCCGGCCCAACAGGATCAACACTCAACCGTCGATGGTCGGGTAGTCGGTGTAGCCGTGCGCGCCACCGCCGTACAGCGTGTCGTTGTCCAGCTCGGACAGCGCCACGCCCAGACGGAAGCGCTCGACCAGATCGGGATTGGCGATGAAGGGACGACCGAAGGCGACCATGTCGGCATAGCCGGAGGCGACCGCCGCTTCGGCACGCGCCTGGTCGTATCCGTTGTTGGCGATCCATGCGCCCTTGAACTTGGCGCGCAGCGCGGCGTAGTCGAAGGCGATGTTGTCGCGCGGGCCGCCGGTCGCGCCTTCGATCACGTGAATGAACGCGAGCGGGCCGATGGCATCCAGACGCTCCACGGCGCGTTCGAACAACGGCTGCGGGTTGGAGTCGGCAGCGTCGTTGGCTGGCGTCACCGGCGAGAGACGTACGCCGGTTCGTTCTGCACCGATTTCCGAAACGATCGCGCTGACCACTTCATCCAGCAGGCGGGTGCGGTTTTCGATGCTGCCACCGTATTCGTCGGTGCGCTGGTTGCTGCCATCACGCAGGAACTGGTCGATCAGATAGCCGTTGGCAGCATGCACTTCCACACCGTCGAAGCCGGCCGTGATGGCGTTGCGTGCGGCCTGGCGATAGTCCTGGATCAGGCCGGGAATCTCGTCCAGGCGCAGGGCGCGCGGCTCGGAGACATCTTCAAAGCCCTTGGCGGTGAACGTCTTCGCATCGGCGCGCAGGGCACTCGGCGCGACGGGCACCTCGCCCTCGGGCAGCAGGCTGGTGTGCGAGATGCGGCCGACGTGCCACAGCTGCAGCACGATCTTCCCACCGCGCGCGTGCACGGCGTCGGTGACCTTTTTCCAGGCATCGATCTGGTCCTGGCTGTAGATGCCGGGCGTATCCAGATAGCCCTGGCCCAACGGACTGATCTGGGTGGCCTCGGCGATGATCAGCCCGGCGCTGGCGCGCTGTTCGTAGTACTGGATGGCCAGAGGATTGGGAATGCGGTCCTTGATGGCGCGGTTGCGGGTCAGCGGTGCCATCGCGACGCGGTTGGCGACGTCGATGGCCCCCAGACGGGTGGGGGAGAACAATTGGCCGTCAGTGGAATCTGTCATGGGCTTACCTTGGGGGAGGGCGACCGCCAGCGGCGGATGAAAGAAAGGATGTGGGCGTACGACCCCGAGCATAGGGGCAGGTGCGTTGCAGCGATGGGAAGGATTGTTGCGGAGCACGCTGTGCACGTTCTGTAACGTTTTCGCGGCGTATGGTCGAGGCATGGGCAGGCAGTGCCCGCAGCCTTATTCCAACCCGAGGAACAACGCGATGATTGATTATCAGCTCAAGGGAAAGGTCGCCATCGTCACCGGCGGCGTCTCCGGCATCGGACTGGCCGTGGCCGAACTGCTGGCCGATTCCGGCGCGGCGGTGGCGGTGTGGGATCTCACGGCCGACGCCGTCGAGAAGACCGCCGAGGCGCTGCGCAGCAAAGGCGTGAAATCGATCGGCATCGCCTTGAACGTCACCGACGAGCACGCGGTGGAAGCAGCCGTGAAGCAGACCGTGCAGGAACTCGGTGGGCTGGACATCGCAGTGAACAACGCGGGTATCGGCGGGCCGTCGGCGGCCAGTGGCGATTACCCCGTGGATGGCTGGAGGAACGTCATCGACGTCAATCTCAACAGCGTATTCGTGTGCCAGCGGGCGCAGATCCAGGCGATGCGCAGCACGGGCAAGGGCGGCAGCATCATCAACATGGCCTCCATCCTGGGCCAGGTCGGTTTCAACAACTCGGCGGCCTATGTCGCGGCCAAGCATGGCGTGGTCGGCCTGACCCAGACGGCGGCGTGGGAACACGCGGCGGACAAGATCCGCATCAATGCGGTGGGCCCGGGCTTCATCGCCACCCCGTTGCTGGACAAGATGGACCCGAAGGTGAAGCAGGCGCTGGAAAGCAAGCATGCGCTGGGACGCCTCGGCAAGCCGGAAGAAGTCGCCGCGCTGGTGGCCTGGCTGGCCAGCGCGGATGCGGGTTTTGCAACCGGCACTTACTACGCCATCGATGGCGGATACCTGGCCCAGTAAGACACGTGGTGGCAGGCTCACCCGGGCCTGCCACTGGTTTCACGGTCCCCAGACGCCCCTGTCTGCGACGCTCCGTCCATTGCCGGATGAGAGACGCAGATGGGACTGGAACAAGATCTATCGATCCTGCTGCGGATTGCCGTGGCCATGCTGCTGGGCGCCACGCTCGGCATCGAACGCGAGATGGGCAAGCACGCCGCCGGGCTGCGCACGCACATGCTGATCGCCGGTGCAGCCGCACTGATTGTCGGCTTGGGCGACAGCATTGCCGAACACTTCCAGGAGGAACGCTACCGTGACCTGCTGCAGGTCGATCCGGTGCGTCTGATCGAGGCGGTGGTGGCCTGTGTCGGCTTCGTTGCCGCCGGCACGATCCTGCGGGGCTCGCGCGATGACCAGGTCAGCGGCCTTACCACCGCCAGTTCACTGATCATGTCCGCCGCGATCGGTATCGCGGTTGGCATCGGCGAGTATGTGATCGCTGTCGGCGTGAGTGTGTTGTGCCTGATCGTGCTGGTGGTATTCAGCCGTATCGCCAGAAAACTGGAGTCGTCATGAGCAGCGAACGTCCCTTCGAGATCCAGCGCATCGACCACGTGGTGCTGCGCGTGCAGGATCTGCCCCGCGCGGTGCGCTTCTACTGTGACGTTCTGGGCTGCACGGTCGCCCGCGAACGGCCGTCGCTGGGCATGGTGCATCTGCATGCCGGTGAGTCGCTGATCGATCTGATCAGCGTGGACGGTCCGCTGGGAATCAAGGGCGGTGCGGCGCCCGGGCGGGAAGGGCGCAATGTCGAGCATGTCTGCCTGCGCGTGGAACCGTTCGATGCCGAGCAGGTGCGCGTGCATCTGCAGGGACTGCAGGTAGAGCTCAGTGGGCCGGCCGAGCGCAATTACGGTGCCGAGGGCGATGGCCTCTCGCTGCGTCTGCGCGACCCGGACGGCAACTCGGTGGAACTCAAGGGTCGTTCGAACGATTGCGGCTGCTGAGTGGTAGGACCAATATTCGGACGTAGACCTATGGTCTAATAGGCTCGTCTCGCGTTTGGCGTTTCAATGCGGGCAGTTCCAACAGGCGTTTTGGTTATTGGTGCTACCAATAATCGCTGTTGGACGTTCTCGGCTCGCGCGGTGCTGACCGCGCGGACCCCTGTCCGTCTTGATGAGATCCGCCGATGCAGGCCTGGCAACAACTGTATGACCCCGCTGGCAACCTCTGGCTGTCCAGCCTGATCGCGCTGCTGCCGATCGCCTTCTTCTTTGTCGCCCTGGCCGTGTTGCGCATGAAGGGCTGGCTGGCCGGCACGATCACCGTGGTGATCGCGTTGGCGGTGGCCCTGCTGTTCTATCGGATGCCCCTGTCGCAGGCGCTGGCAGCAGCCGGTTATGGCTTCGTCTACGGCTTGTGGCCGATCGCCTGGATCATTCTGGGCGCGGTGTTCCTGTACAAGGTCTCGGTCAAGACCGGACAGTTCGACATCATCCGGGCGTCGATCCTGTCGGTCACCGAAGACCAGCGCCTGCAGATGCTGATGGTCGGCTTTGCGTTTGGCGCGTTCCTGGAAGGGGCGGCCGGCTTCGGAGCGCCGGTGGCGATCACCGCTGCGCTGCTGGTCGGGCTGGGCTTCAAGCCGCTGTATGCCGCCGGCCTGTGCCTGATCGTCAATACCGCGCCGGTGGCCTTCGGCGCGATGGGCATTCCGCTCATCGTGGCCGGGCAGGTGACCGGGCTGGATGCATTCGAGATCGGGCAGATGGCCGGGCGCCAGCTGCCGTTCCTGACCGTCATCGTGCTGTTCTGGATAATGGCGATCATGGACGGCTGGCGCGGCATCAAGGAAACCTGGCCAGCGGTGCTGGTGGCCGGTGGTTCGTTCGCGATCGCCCAGTACCTGACCTCCAACTTCATCGGCCCGGAGCTGCCGGACATCACCGCCTCGCTGACGTCGCTGGTCTGCCTGACCCTGTTCCTGCGCAAGTGGACGCCGGTGCGCATCTTCCGCTTCGATACCGAGACCAGCGCAGAAGCTGCCGCCCAGGCACTGGAGGCACCGCGCTATTCCACCGGCCAGATCGTCAAGGCATGGTCGCCGTTCCTGATCCTGACCGCGATGGTCACGATCTGGAGCATCAAGCCGTTCAAGGCGCTGTTCGCCACCGGGGGTGCGCTGGAGCACTGGGTGCTGAAGATTCCGGTACCGGCGCTGGATCAGCTGGTGCTGAAAATGCCGCCGATCGTGCCGGTCCCGACCGGCTACGAGGCGGTCTACACGTTCGATGCGGTCTCGGCCACCGGCACGGCGATCATGCTGGGCGCGGTGATCGCGATCGTGCTGCTGAAGATGCGCCCGGCCGCGGCGCTGCGCACGTTCGGCGAAACCGCCCGGGAGCTCAAGGTGCCGATCTACTCCATCGGCATGGTGCTGGCGTTTGCCTTCATCGCCAACTACTCGGGCCTGTCGGCCACGCTGGCGCTGGCCCTGGCGCATACCGGCAAGGCCTTCACCTTCTTCTCGCCGTTCCTCGGCTGGCTGGGCGTGTTCCTGACCGGCTCGGATACGTCCTCCAATGCGCTGTTCTCCGCCCTGCAGGCCACCACGGCCCAGCAGATCGGCGTGTCCCAGGTGCTGCTGGTCGCGGCCAACACCACCGGCGGGGTGACCGGCAAGATGATCTCGCCGCAGTCGATCGCGATTGCCTGCGCGGCGGTCGGGCTGGCCGGCAAGGAATCGGACCTGTTCCGCTTCACGGTCAAGCACAGCCTGATCTTCACCGTGATGGTCGGCATCATCACCACGGTGCAGGCGTACTGGCTGACCTGGATGATTCCCTGAGCCCATGCGCGGCAGTCCGGCCACCGGCATCGACCCCATCGCCCGCCACGCGGGCGACAATGGCGGCATGAAGAACGAACGCCTGTCCGACAAGGTGGCCGCGCAGCTGCGCAGCCTGATACGTGAGCAGAACCTGCAGCCGGGTGACCGTCTGCCGGCCGAACGACCGCTGGCGGTGCAGCTGGGGGTCTCGCGCACGGCGCTGCGCGAGGCGATCGCGCAGCTGGCCAGCCAGGGCCTGCTGAACGCGCGGGTCGGCGGCGGCACCTACGTGAGCGAACCGGCGGCCCGTGCCCGGCAGGCCATCGATGAGCCGTTGATGCCGTACCTGCCGCTGTTCCAGGGCGACCCGGAATACCGCTTCGACGTGCTGGAAATCCGCCACGCGCTGGAAGGGGCGACTGCGTGGCACGCCGCCTTGCGCGCCACCGACGAAGACCGCGCGAAGATCCGCCAGGCCTTCGACACCATGATGGCTGCGCATGGCAAGGACGATCCGGCCGGCGAGGCACAGGCCGACGCGGCCTTCCACCTGGCCATCGCCGAGGCCTCGCACAACCTGGTGCTGCTGCAGGTGATGCGTGGCCTGTTCGAGCTGCTGCAGACCAACATCTCGCAGAGCCGCGAGAAGCTCTATACCTCCGCCCGCACCTTCGAGCCGCTGTCCGTCCAGCACCGCGAGATGATGGATGGCGTGCTCGCCGGCGACCCCGAACGCGCGCGTGCCGCCGCACACGCGCACCTGGAATTCGTGCACACCTCCCTGCGCACGCTCGATGACAACGAGGCCCGGCGCGCACGTGCGTCACGGCTTCCTTCTTCCCACGGTTGACCCATGATCATTTCCGCCTCCACCGACTACCGCGCAGCGGCACAACGCCGCCTGCCGCCGTTCCTGTTCCACTACATCGATGGCGGCGCGTATGCCGAGCACACCCTGAAGCGGAACGTCGCGGACCTGTCGGAGATCGCGCTGCGCCAGCGCATCCTGCGCAACATGTCCGATCTGAGCCTGGAAACGGAGCTGTTCGGTGAGCGCCTGGCGATGCCGGTGGCGCTGGCGCCGGTCGGGCTGACCGGCATGTATGCGCGCCGCGGTGAAGTGCAGGCGGCGCGGGCGGCGGCGAGCCGGGGGATTCCGTTCACGCTGTCCACCGTGTCGGTCTGCCCGATCGAGGAAGTGGCCCCGGCCATCGATAGGCCGATGTGGTTCCAGCTGTATGTCCTCAAGGATCGCGGCTTCATGCGCAATGCGCTGGAGCGGGCCAAGGCGGCTGGCGTGACCACGCTGGTGTTCACGGTGGACATGCCCACGCCGGGCGCGCGCTACCGCGATGCGCACTCGGGCATGAGTGGCCCGAACGCGCCGGCGCGGCGCATGCTGCAGGCGGTGACGCACCCGCGCTGGGCATGGGACGTGGGCCTGTTCGGCCGCCCGCACGATCTGGGCAACATCTCCACCTATCGGGGCAGCCCGACCGGCCTGGCCGATTACATCGGCTGGCTGGGCAACAACTTCGATCCGTCCATTTCCTGGAAAGACCTGGAGTGGATCCGCGAGTTCTGGAGCGGACCAATGGTGATCAAGGGCATTCTTGATCCGGACGATGCACGTGACGCCGTTCGCTTCGGGGCCGACGGCATCGTGGTCTCCAACCACGGCGGTCGCCAGCTGGACGGTGTGCTGTCCACCGCGCGGGCGTTGCCGGCGATCGCCGATGCAGTCAAGGGTGAGCTGAAGATCCTGGCCGATTCGGGCATCCGCAACGGCCTGGACGTGGTGCGCATGATCGCGCTCGGCGCCGACAGCGTGCTGCTCGGCCGTGCCTTCGTCTATGCGCTCGCCGCGCAGGGCGAGGCCGGCGTGGCCAATCTGCTGGACCTGATGGCCAAGGAAATGCGCGTGGCGATGACGCTCACCGGCGCCAGGACCATCGCCGACATCAGCCGCGATTCGCTGGTGGACGCCACGCGTCGCCTCGCGGCCGCACCATGAACGCGGCATCCCAGGGCACGGCAGCGCTGCTGGCGCAGCTGCGCGCGATCGTCGGGGACGCACACGTGCTGTGCGGCGACAAGCCGACCCGGCGCTTCCGCAAGGGCTACCGTTTCGGCGATGGCCCGGTGCTGGCGGTGGTCCGCCCGGGCACGCTGCTGGAACAGTGGCGCGCCCTGCAGGCCATCGTGGCGGCCAACGCGATCGTGATCATGCAGGCGGCCAACACCGGCCTCACCGGCGGTTCCACGCCGGATGGTGCTGACTATGACCGACCGGTGGTCATCCTCAACACGCTGCGCCTGACCGGTGTGCAGCTGATCAACGAGGGCCGCCAGGTGGTCTGCCTGCCCGGGGCGACGCTGGACCGGCTGGAAAAGGAGCTGGCGCCGCTGGGCCGCGAACCGCACTCGGTGATCGGCTCGTCGTGCATCGGTGCCTCGGTGCTGGGCGGGGTCTGCAACAACTCCGGCGGCTCGCTGGTGCGACGCGGCCCGGCCTATACCGAACTGGCGTTGTTCGCCCAGGTCGATGCCAACGGCAAGCTGCAGCTGGTCAATCATCTCGGCATCGCGCTGGGCGATACCGCCGAGCAGATCCTGGAGCGGCTGCAGGGCGGCGACTACGCGCCCGCCGACGTGGACAATGGCAACGACCGCGCCGCCTCCGACCCGCGCTATGCCGAGCAGGTGCGCCAGGTCGATGCAGCCACGCCGGCCCGCTACAACGCCGATCCCTCGCGCCACTACGAAGCCTCCGGCTCGGCCGGCAAGCTGGCGGTGTTCGCGGTGCGGCTGGATACGTTTGCGCGCGAGCCCGGCGAGGTGTTCTACATCGGCAGCAATGCGATGGAGGATCTGACCGCGATCCGCCGCCATCTGCTGACCGCGTTCGAGCGCCTGCCGATCTCGGGCGAGTACCTGCACCGCGAGGCGTACGACATCGGCGAACGGTACGGCAAGGACACCTTCCTGCTCATCGATCGCTTCGGCACGGCCAGGGTGCCGGCGGCGTTCGCGCTGAAAAGCCGCGTCGATGGATGGTTCGAAAGCCTTGGCCTGCGCGGGGTCACCGACCGCGTGATCCAGGGGGCGATGCGCTGCCTGCCGGGCCATCTGCCCGCGCGCATGGGCCAGTTCCGTGACCGCTACGAGCACCACCTGCTGCTCAAGGTGTCAGCGGTGGATGCCGCCGCCGCCGAAACCTTCCTGCGCACTCACTTCGCTGACAGCGAGGGCGACTTCTTCCAGTGCACGGCCGAGGAGGGGCGCAAGGCGTTCCTGCACCGCTTTGCGGTGGCCGGCGCGGCCGTGCGTTATCGCGAGGTGCACCGGCGCGAGGTCGAGGACATCGTGGCCCTGGACGTGGCACTACGGCGCGATGACCGCGCGTGGGTGGAACACCTGCCGGCCGAACTCGACGCACGCTTGGCCGGCAAGCTGTATTACGGGCATTTCCTGTGCCATGTGTTCCATCAGGACTACATCGTGCGCAAGGGCGAGGATCCGCTGGCCATCGAGCACGCGATGTGGGCGCTGTTGGACGCGCGTGGCGCGGAGTATCCGGCCGAACACAACGTGGGCCATCTGTACCCGGCCAAGCCGGCCCTGGCGGCGTTCTACCAGCAACTGGATCCGAGCAATACGTTCAACCCGGGCATCGGGCAGACGCCCAGAACCCGGCATTGGAGCGACTGTGGAATGCACTGACGCGAAAATGTCGCGCCATATTCGTATTTGTTGTATTTCCTGCGGAGCCACAAGGATCTAGCGTTGGCTGCGGAATGATCCAACGTGAGAAAGGCAGTGCGCATGCATCAGGCGGCTGAAACATGGAACGAAATCAAGGCGATCCTCGCGCGGAAGGATTGCCTTGCCGAGATGGGACTCCAACCGGGTGCCAGCGAGAAGGCGCTTATCGATCTCGAACACCATTTGGGAGTGGCTCTTCCGGAGCTGCTCAAGGCCATGCTGAGAATCCATGATGGACAAACAGCGTTTGGCGTCCTGTTCGGCATGCAGATGTTGTCCACTCAAGGCATTCGATCTACCTGGGATGGATGGCGGAGTATTGAGGAGGACGAGCTCAACAAGGAATTTGCGTGGAACATGGCGTCCCGACCGCCGGGGGCCGTCAAGCCCATGTATACCAACCCGCACTGGATTGCATTGAGCCGTGACGCCGGCGGGAATCACATGGGTCTGGATTTTGATCCAGACCATAGCGGTAGCGTTGGGCAGATGATCGTTTTTGGCAGGGATGAAGACACCAAGATCCTGCTCGCGCCCGACATTTCCCCTTTTCTCCTCCACGCCATTGAGTGGCTGAAGCAGGCGGACTGGGATGGGGAGTGCCTCACAAACCGCGCCGATGGCGGATATGCACTACCGGCAATCTTCCAATAGGCAGCCGCTCAGCGTTGAGCGGCGTTACCGGCGTGAGGCCACGGTAGAGCCACCCCATGGGTGGCTGTGCCGGCGTATCGCAGGTTTCAGGGCAGCCACCCATGGGGTGGCTCTACCCGCGGGGCTTCATTCGCAGCGGACGGCGGTAATCACGTTGTCCTTGTCGATGAACACCCGCAGCCGATCCTGGCGCAGGTCACGGGTGGTGATCGTGGCCGGGCCGATCGGGTTGATCAGGCCGGCGCCGCTCTGCACCAGCAGCTTGCGCATGTTCGCCTCGTCGGCCGGCTGGCCGATGGCCCAGCCCAGGGCATCGGCCTTGCACAGGCCTGGACCCTTGATCTCCGGGCCCGGCGTGCTCACGCACGCGGCCAGCGAGAGGGTGCCGGCGAGCGTGATCGCGGCGAGGGGGTAACGGAAAAGGGATGCCATCGGGTCGCTCCTGCGGGGTCAGGCGCCGACCATACCACTGCGGTGTGCACCGGCGCGTGGTGGGCACCCCGCGACCGTTGGACGCAGCCCACGCGGCTGATGGGGCAGGGCGCAACGGCCACCGGCGCTACACTGGCGGCCTCTCAGATCGGCCATGCCGGGAGTCGCAGGTGCTGCACGTGTTCATGCTGGGTGGGCGACATGCCCGCGCCCGGATCGAGGTCCACGACGTGGCCTTCGCCAACGTCGATACCATTGAAGAGGCCTACCCGCAGCTGCGCCAGGACTGGTTCGGTGAGCGGAAAGGGCTGCATCTCGATGGCTGGCTCGCGGTGGATGGGGTGGAGGCGTACCGGGTGCGCTTCGGCGACGCGGCCCCGGCCGTGGGCGCGCCGCGCCTTTACTTCCTCAATCTCGGCGGGTATGCCGCCGGCGCGCTGGGCGAGGCGCATGATTACCGGCTGCTGGTCGCCACGGATGCCGAGGCGGCCAAGCGCAAGGCCAAGGCCCTGCGTGATGCCAGCTGGTTCAAGCCGCATACCGATGCCCTGCTGGAGGTGGATGACTGCATCGCCATCGACCAGGTCGGTGGACGCCACGTGCAGCTTGAGCGCGGTGAGCACCGCGGGATCACGCTGGTCAGTGACTACATCGTGATCGGCTGAGCGGCGCCGATTGCCCGCGGCCCCACTGCTGGCGCATAGTGTCGCGGTCTTGTGAGGTCCGGCGATGTCGCCGCGACAGGTCAACCAACGGAAGTAGCGCATGCACAGCAGGAAGATCACGGCCGCATTGATCGTGACACTGGGAATGACGATGGCCGGCAACGCCGTGGCGGCCGAGCCGGACGCACCGGTATTCGGTGGCTGGCGCAACCTGCATTCGGCCAGTGGCGCCGAACCGGTTCTGAGAAACCAGCCGTTTGCGATCCTGCCGCGCGAGGTTGCCAAGGGCGAGCGCTTTGCGATCCTGGACCGCGAAAACAAGCAGGCGGTCTGCTGCCTGGTGGTAGACAGTGACCGTCTCGATGCGATTGCCCTGGAAACCAGCTACCGGCTGCCCGGGGTGTGGATCGCCGATCTGCTCGGCAACGAGGACTACAACCGCCGCCACGGCGACCCGCATGTGTTTGCGATGAAGCGCGAGGGCGACCTGGTCGACCATGTCTTCTCGCAGGAAGGCGGCGGTTACAGTGACCTCGGCGGCCTGCTGCTGCCGGCCGGTGCCGCGCTGGATGCCAGCGGCGGCAGCGTCAAGTTCGGTACCACCACGTACCGCCTGCAGGTGCAGTCACAGCGCTTCGCCGATGACAATGGCGCGCTGGATCGCTACACCCTGCAGCCGCCGGCACCGGCCGCACCGGTGGTGGTCGAGGTGCCGTACAGCACCTACTGACACGGAAGCGACAGAAACGGCGCGGTACAATCGCGCCCGCCCATCGGCACGGCCGGCTGGGCCCGCATTCCTGTCCGAGCTTGTCCGTGATCGCCCGATTGTCCTTGCCCTGTGCGGTGCTGCTGTTGGCAGCCTGCGCCACGCCGCCCCGGCCGCCGGCCAGACCGCCTGCCAATCCAGACGCCCTGTGGGGCATCATCCAGCGCGACTGCGCCGGCGAGGCCGCCCCTCGCGGCAGCTGTTTGGCCGTTTCTCCCCAGGCGCAGCGGCGCGATGTGCTGCTCAAGGATTCGCACGGCCACTACCAGTTCCTGGTGCTGCCGTTGGACCGCATCTCGGGCATTGAAAGCCCGGCGCTGCTGCGTGCCGGTGCCCCCAACTACTTCGCCGCCGCGTGGAACGCGCGCAGCCACACCGAGCAGGCACTCGGAATGGCACTGCCGCGCGATGTGGCCAGCCTGGCCCTGAATTCGCCCCATGGACGCTCCCAGCACCAACTGCACATCCACGTGGATTGCCTGCGCGCGGATGTCCTGGCCCAGCTGCGCCGGCTGCAGCCGGTCATCGGCGCCAGCTGGCAGCCGCTGCCGGAGCCGTTGCGCGGGCATGCCTATCTCGCCCGCCAGTTGCCCGGGGCCGAGCTCACCGCGAACCCGGTGCGTCTGCTGGCCGCCCATCTGGCCGATCCGGCCGATATCGGGAACTGGTCGCTGGTGGTCGCCGGGCAGACGGGCCCCTCCGGTGCGCCCGGTTTCGTGTTGCTGGCCACCCGGTTGGACCTTGCGGCGGGCAACAAGGCCAGCGGTGAGGAACTGCAGGATCACGCCTGCGCCGTATTGACCGGTGCCGCCGGCCCGCTGGACGGTGTGCTGTGAGGCGGTGCAGGGCAGGGCGCGCAGCATCGGCTTGCGCATGCCCGGGTAAAAACGTCGCACCTGCGCACCGTGTTGGATCCGGCCTGCTCCTGGCGGCGTGAATCTCGCTTCCCCGGACGACACCTGTATCGCCGATCAGAGGCAGTGCCGGGCTACCGTGGAATCACCGGACGATCGCGCGGCGCAGGGAATCCAGCGCGATTGAAACAAAAACCACGGACGTGGCACGTTATAGTGGCCGTTCAATGCGGTTCCCGCTTTCGCGCCCGGGCTGACTGGCGCGACGTATCCGACTTAATCCATGACTGCTGAAACCACGACTCCGCCCGCCGCTGCGCCGTCCCAGGCCACCGGTCCGCTGTTCTACCAGGCGCCCGTTCCGCTGCGCTCGGATCTGCACGCCGCCTGGCGCCTGGTGCCGGACACCGCGCATTTTGCCGGGGAAACCAACGCGATCCCCGCCGTGATCGGCGAATTCGGTTCGCTGGCCCAGCATTACCCGATCATTTTCACCGGCAAGGACGCGATGCCGCTGGTCGCCGTCGGCCTGGCACAGCGCAACCTGTTCGTCACCGATGGCGTGTGGGACGAGCAGAGCTACGTGCCGGCCTACGTGCGCCGTTATCCGTTCGTGTTCATGCAGGCCGGTGATCAGGACGAGTACGTGCTCGCGCTGGATTCGGCCGCCAGGCAGGTCAACCAGGGCCACAGCGAGGACGGCGTGCCGCTGTTCCAGGATGGCAAGGCCACCGAGATCGTCGACAACGCCATGCGCTTCTGCGGCGATTACACCCGCGAGCATGACCAGACCCGCCGCTTCACTGCTGCCCTGATCGAAAACGAACTGCTGATCGACCGCAACATCGACGTCACCCTCGCTGACGGCCGGCAGATGTCGGTCAACGGTTTCCAGGTCGTGGATGTGGAAAAGTTCGCCGCGTTGCCGGACGCCACCGTCGTGGCCTGGCATCGCAGTGGCTGGCTGGCGCTGGTGCACCACCACCTGAGCTCGCTGGCACGTTTCAGCGCGCTGGTGAACCGCCAGAGCGCGCTGCCTGCCGACGCCTGAGTCCGGGCGCACGGCGTGTCACGGAAACGGCGGCCGCAGGGCCGCCGTTTTTCGTTGCTTAGGCGAAATATCGATAAGCATATCGCGGGCGGTCATTTCCTCCTTTTCCGCCTGTTCAGCAGAATCACGGCCCCTCCCTCACTACGCTCCGGCACGGGCCTGACCCCGCCGGCACGTACGTCTTTACCGGAAATCTGCATGTCTGTGCTGTATCGCCCGCTGCGTCGGCGGGCCCTGGTTGTGTCGTTGTTGCCTTTGCTTGGTGCGGTATCGCTGGTCCACGCGGCCGATGCACCCACCCAGCTGGAGGCCGTCACCGTCACCGGCTCGCGCATCCCCCGCGCCAGCGTGGAAGGTCCATCCCCGGTTACCGTGATCACCCAGGAGCAGATCGAGGCGCAGGGCTACCGCAGCGCGTTCGAGGCGCTCAGCGCGCTGACCGAGAATACCGGCAACGTGCAGGGCGAGGATTTCGGCAACACCTTCACCCCGGCTGCCAACACCATCAACCTGCGCGGCCTCGGCCCCAACCGTACCCTGGTGCTGGTCAACGGCCGCCGGCAGTCGGACTACCCGCTGGCCTACGAAGGCTCGGTCAACGTAGTCAACCTGGCCAACATCCCCAGCGCGCTGATCGACCGGATCGAAGTGCTGGCCGGGGGCGCCTCGGCGGTGTACGGCTCCGATGCGATCGCCGGCGTGGTCAACATCATCCTGAAGAAAACCTATGACGGCGTCGGGATCAATGTCCGCGCCGGCACCACCGAACAGGGTGGCGGCGACAACCAGCGCCTGCAGGCGGTCGGTGGCGGTTCGGGTGAGAACTGGGACGCGATCTTCGGCCTGGAGATCGCCAACCGCAAAGCGATCTACGGTTCGCAGCGCGACTTCATGGATTCGCTCACCGACGATCCGCGCGGCGTGGCGCCGCTCGCGACGGCCGTGGCGTATCGCCGCAACGCCTCCACCAACAACTACATCGATCCCGGTGCCGATGGCTGCGATGCCGCCAGCACGTTGTACGGCGGCAGCGTCTTCCGCGCGCAGAATCCCCGCCAGGGCTGGTACTGCGGCAGCAATGAAGCCGCACCCACGTTCTGGACCGTGCAGACCGAGAAGCGCAACATCGATGCGTACAGCGCGGTGACCTGGCGCTTGAATGACCGTCAGGAACTGTTCGCCGATGCGGCGATCGGCACTGCGCGCATCTACAACAACACCCGCGCACCGAGCTGGACCTCTTCGCGCAATTACTTCTATAACCAGAACAGCGGTCAGCTGGAAAGCTGGTACCGGCGTTTCGCGCCCGAAGAGATCGGCGGCGTGCAGCGCAATGCCAACCGCTTCCTGGAGCAGTCGTGGTCGTTCAACGTCGGCGCCCGTGGCAGCATCGGCGGCTCGGACTGGGATTACGAAGCGGCCTACAGCCGCTCGCGCTACGAGAACAGGACGCAGCGCCCGGGCCTGCTGGTCGGCATCAATGCGTACCTGCTGGGCCCACAACTGGGCACCCGCGATGGCGTTGAAGTGTATGCGCCGGATCCGTCGCGCCTGTACCAGCCGCTGACCCCGGGCGAGTACGAGGGGCTGTCGGACCGCTACGAGAGCCGCAACGCTGCGTGGCTGCAGACCGCCAGCGTCAGCGTCAATGGCCAGCTGTTCGATCTGCCCGGCGGCCGTGCAGCGCTGGCCGCCGTGGTCGAAGCCGGCAGCCAGGGCTACCGCAACCGCCCCGACCCGGCCTTGGGACAGGGCGTGTTCTGGAACCTCAATGCCGGCATTCCGGCCGGTGGCGAGCGTGACCGCTATGCCGCCGGGGTGGAGCTGCAGCTGCCTTTGCTGGAGCGCCTGACCGCGACCGTGGCCGGTCGATACGACCAGTATCGTGCTGCCGGCGATCATCTGGGCAAGGCCACCTGGAGCACCGGTCTGGAGTTCCGTCCGTTCGATACGCTGCTGCTGCGCGCGAGTGCAGCAACCAGCTTCCGTGCGCCGGACATGAACTACGTGTTCGCCACCGAAACGCGCGGCTACAACCCCGGCATGACCGATTACTGGCGCTGCCGCAGTGCCGGCCAGGCGTATGACGACTGCGATTTCAGCGGCCTGGCGATCGATTACACCAGTGGTGCCAATCCGCAGCTGCAGCCGGAAACCGCCAAATCGTATGGACTGGGCTTCGTGTGGTCGCCGTCGGCCAATCTGGACTTCACGGCGGATTACTACGACATCCGCATCGACGATGAGGTCACCAACCTGGATGCCACCCGCATCCTCAAGGACGAAGCCGATTGCCGCCTCGGCCAGACCGTGGGTGGGGACGCGCGCGACATCGGCTCGGCACAATGCCAGGACGCGCTGCGTCGCGTGATCCGCAATCCGGCCGACGCGGCAGTGCAGCCGAACCAGGTCGTGCGCGTGCTGATCAACCCGATCAACGCCGCCTCCGAAACGGTGCGCGGCATCGACCTGAAGTCGACCCTGCGCTGGGACGCGGGCCGCTATGGTCGTTTCTCCGCCCGCGTGGCGTACTCGCTGGTGATCGATCACAGCTACCGCCAGTTCGCCGGCGATGAGGTGCAGGACCAGCGCAACTCGCTGGATTCCTACCAGTGGCGCAGCAAGGTCAACGGCAGCGTGACCTGGGCGATCAACGACTGGACCGCCACCCTGTACGGCATGCGTTACGGCTCGTTGCCGAAGACCGACGGCAGTGGTCGCATCGCGCCGTACATGACCTACAACGCCAGCCTGTATCGCAAGCTCAACGACAACGCCACGCTCGGCCTGATCGTCAACAACCTGCGCGACAGCCGCCCGCCGGCGGACAAGAACGGCGGCGGCTGGCCGTTCTATCCGGTCGGCAACTACGACCCCTACGGCCGCCAGCTGTGGCTGGAGTTCGATTACCGCTTCCTGTAATTCCCTCGCGGGCCCGGCAATGCCGGGCCCGCTGCGTTTGGGTCTACAGCGCATGCGACGATATACTGCGCGCCGCCGAGTGTTCCGGCGGTTGCAGGAAGCACGCATGACCCACCCGATTCATTACCGTCGCGCCGTGCCGGGCGATGCCGCTGCCTGCATCGATCTGCGTGGGCGCACCCGCGAAAATGCGTTTTCCGCGGCCGAGCTTGCCGGACTCGGCATCACCGAAGACAGCTGGGCGGCCGGTATCCGTGACGATGTACTGCCGGGGCATATCGCGCTGGAAGGCGAGCACATGGTCGGCTACTGCTTCGGCGATCGCGACGGCGGCGAGATCGTGGTGCTGGCAATGCTGCCGTCCCATGAAGGGCAGGGCATCGGTCGGCGGCTGCTGGATATGTCCATCGCCGATCTAGTCGAGGCCGGCCATTCGCGGCTGATCCTGGGGTGTGCGGCGGATCCTGCGGTGCGCTCGCATGGCTTCTATCGCTACCTGGGCTGGCGGCCGACCGGCGAGATCGACGCCCTGGGTGACGAAGTGCTGGAACTGCACGTGGGCGCCAGGCCATAGCACCTGGGTAGGGCATGGCAGTGATGGCGTGTCAGGGGCATGCGCATCGCCCGCTCACTGTGCAGCCGGTCACGGCTCGGTGATCCGCCGCTGAAACATGCTGGGCGCATCTGGACGGAGCGATGCGATGCCTGCGTGGTGGCTGACCCTGATGATGAGCGCCACAGCGGTGGATCTGCCGCCGCGACAGGTGCATACCTGCCTGGTCGACGGCGCGCGTCATTATCAGTCCACCCCGTGCGAGGGACGCACCGAGCGCATCCGCGAGATGCCGCCGCCCGCCGATACCTGGGCCAATGAGATCCATATCGAGTCCGTGCGGCAGGAACTACAGGCCAAGCGGCGTGCTGAGGCTGCAGCCGTGCGATAGAAGCGTCTGCCGCGACGCAGTGTCCGCCCGACGCCCGCGATCCGGGGGGCGGTCATCTCCGTGCATGCCGATCCCGCCCGTTGCGCCGCCGCGCGACGCCAGCGCGAGACGACGTACCGGAAAGCGGGCGGCCGGCCGAGCCTGGCGCTCAGCCGGCGAATGGATGACCTGGTGCACGATGCGTGCCGGTAGTCAGCCGGCACGCACGCTCAGGGCTGCGCCATCAGATACCGCGCGACCGCATCGAAGGCGGGCAGGGTGGTCGGGTCGTTGGCGCTGTTGGCAGCGACCGGATGCGAGCCGAACCGCGCGATCACCACCCGTGCGGTGGGGTCGATGTAGAGCGCCTGGCCATGCACGCCGCGCGCCATGTAGGCGCCATGGTCGTTGTGGGAGATCCACCACATGCCGCGATAGCTCCAGCCAGGCAGTTGCGCGTAACCGGCCTTGGCAAAGGCCTGTTTGCTGCCGCCGGCCCGGATACGGCCGATCGCGGCGGCGGGCACGATGGGCTGGCCGTCGACCTTGCCGTCGTCGAGCAGCAGCTGGCCGACGCGGGCCAGATCCCGCAGGCCGGCATTGAAGCCGCCGCCCGCAAACGGCGTGCCGGTGGAATCAACGGTGTAGTACGCGTCCTGCTCGGCGCCCAGGCGCTGCCAGATGCGCGACTGCAGCAGCTGTGCAACCGACTGCCCCGTGCGCCGGGCGATGATCCAGCCCAGCGCGTCCGTGTTGATCGTCTTGTAGCCGAAGGCCTCGCCGTGGCGGCCCTGCTTCTGCACGGTCTTCAGGTAATCGTAATAGCTGCGCGGCCCGGTGTAGCCGGGGGCCGGGGGCAGGGTGCTGCCCGCGGCGGAAAATGCCCAGACCTCGGCGTTTGGGTCGGCGTAGTCTTCGCTGTAGCGCAGTGCCGTGGTCATCTCCAGCACCTGCCTGACCGTGGCATCGCCGAACGCGCTGTCCTTCAGCTCGGGAACAATCGCGCTGACGCGCTGGGTTTCATCGATCACCCCCTCGGCGACCAGCATCTCGCCGAGCAGGCCGGTCATCGATTTGCTGACGGACATCGCACCGTGCTGGCCATGCTCGTCCAGGCAGCCGCTGTAACGCTCGTAGACCACCACCCCGTCGTGCAGCACCACGATGCCGTCGGTGTAGTTGGCCGACAGTGACTGTGCCCAGGTCATCTGACGGTGGGTGCCGGTGGGCGTGAACGACAGCGCGTCGATCGCGGCATCCAGTCGGCGTGGCAGGTCACGGGCCGCGCCGGGGCCCCGGCTGACGCCCACGGTGGGCATCAACTGGCGGAAATGGCAGGCCGTCCAGCGCAGCTTGGGGAAACTGAAATAGTCGTCATCCGTGTAACGGATGCGCTTGTCTTCCGGCGGCGGCGCGCCCTGCATCCAGCCGAGCAGCCTGGGATCGGACGCTTCGGCCGACAGCGGCGGCGAGGTGGGCGAGGCCGGAGCGGCAGTGGCGGCGCCCGGCAGGGCGAACACCGCGACCAGGGCCGCGGCCAGCCGGGCGCGGGATGACGCCAAGGCGGCGCGCACGCGGGTCAGGGCGATGAGGGGGCGCGGAACGGGCATGGGGCACTCCTTGCTGATGCGCAGGACGTCTGTGCCACCAAGGGTACTGCACCGGAATGAAAGACGGCGCCATCGGCGCCGTCCGTGACGTGCCCTGCCGGGGCAGGGCGCGCGATGCCGTTACGGGTTGCCGGGGTTGCCCTGCGGCGCCGGTGCCGGCGTGGCCGACTCGGCTGACGGCAGCGACAGCGCCGGGTTCAGCTGCTGGGCCTGCAGCATCTGGATGCGCTGGTTGAGCGCGTCCAGTTCGCTGTGGCTGCTGCGCAGGTCGGTGCTCAGGCTGACCGCCTGCTGCTTGGCCTGTTCCAGCGAGGCGCTGACCTGCAGCGACTGCTGGCGCTGGAGATCGGCTTCCTGCTGCAGGCTGCGCAGCCGCTCTTCGTTGTAGGCGACCAGGTTTTCGGTATAGCGCTTGCCGGCCTGCAGGCGGGTGGTATCGATATACACCTGGGCCAGCTGTTCGGTCTGTTCGACGAAGGTGCGGTAGACCTTCTCGGCGTTGTCGACCGAATCGGTCTTGATCACGCGCCAGAAGTCCTTCTCGTGGAACAGCGCCACGTAGTAATTCAGCGTGCTGGTATTGAACAGCAGGCTGGCACCGTAACTGCCGTTATAGGTAGTGCGCAGCTCGGTGAGCTGCTTGGAGTCGACCAGCTGGCGCAGTTCGTCCACGGTATTGCGGACCACCGGCGCCGGGCGAACGGCGGTCTCCACGGCCGGCTCGGCACGCGGTGCGCGCGCGGCCAGGGCCTGCGGAATGACGCTCAACGACAGCAGCAACACAATCCCACCGGTCAGCGCGTGCGCGACGATGGAACCAACCCCTTTTCTCTCTCGCATATTCAGGCCATCCACGAGTGGATTATCAGTGAAGTAAAGTCCCCGCCGGAGTCTAGCACGCACAATCGCGGGGCCTGCACTTTGCCGCAGCGTCAATAAACCAACTGTGCCGGGGTGCACTGGATGGACTGCATGTGCACGTCGGTCCGCCCCAGCTCAAGCCCGAGCACCTGGGCCAGCGTCTGCGAGAGCAGGGTGCCGACGCCGTTGAGCAGCGGCTTGAGGGTTTCCAGCACCGGGGTCAGCGCCAGGCACAGCAGGCCGCTGCAGCGGACCTGGTCGGTGCCCGGGTCGGTGACTCCGGTTCCGCCGGCGAGGTCCTCCAGGCCGCCCGGCCGGGTCTGCAGGTAAGCGGCCAGGTTGGATTTGACGCAGTTGTTGTAGTTGAGCAGGGTACTGAACAGGCTGTTGCAGCGGTTGATCACCAGCCCACCGAGCAGGGAGCCGAGCAGGCCACTGAGCCCGCCCATTCCCTTTCCGGTAACGGTGGCGTTGTAGCCGTCCCAGACCGAGCCGGTTTCAAAACAGGTGCCAAGATTCAGCGCGCCACACGCGTGCGGTACGCCGCCCACGACGTCCCAGTCGCCGAGGGCGCCGATGCCGCGTGCCGGGTCACCGAGTCGCAGCAGGGCAATGGTCTTCTCGGCGTCGTAGAAAACGTTGCCCGGATTGGCGGCTTTCAGATACTGATCCGCCAAACGATTGGCGGTGGCGGCATCGGTGCTGCCCTGCTTGCCCGGGGTGACCACGTTGCTCAGCACGCGCAGCAGTTCGCTCACCAGGCCGGAGACGGCTGTGCCGACCTGGGCCTGGTTGAAGTAAGTGGAGGCGGTCTCTCCGGCCGCCAGGGTGACGCTCTCATCGCGGGTCAGCGCATTGAGGGAAATCTTGTCGGTGACCAGCGGTGCGCCCAGCAGGGTCAGCAACTGCTCGTTCTGCAGCCCGGCATCGCACACATTGCGCTGCGAAAATTCGTTGGCGGCAGCCACGCGGCCGACGCAGGCGCGCAGCAGCGAGGACTGCACCCGCACCGTGGCGGTTGGCGGGGTCGCGCCGCAGTTGAGCGCGTCCAGTGTGCCCATCGCGTTGGTCACATCGGCATAGATCGGCAGGTTGAGGCGGATCCCCAGCCCGCTGAGCACGGGCCCGAGCAGCGCCAGCCCGCCGGTGTCGATGTTGATCTTCAGCCGCACCTGCGCGTTGTAGGCACGGGTGCCGACGCCGCCGATCGCGATCGAGGGCGGCTCGATGATCGCCGCGCGGGTCTGCACCAGGCCCAAGATGTTGAGGTTGTTGACCGCCACGCCGTTGCCGCCGCTGGCGATGCTGATGCTGGTGGTGATCAGGTCCAACGCGCTGATGTCGGCCTGCAGCGCTGGCGAAGCGGGGCCTTCGGGCGCGACGATGCGTGCGAACAGCCCGCCGGTGGTGTCGGTGCTGCCGAGCTGCACGTTGAGCTGGTTCAGATCGACCTTTGCCGCGAGCGCATTGCGCAGTGCCGTCAGATCCACATGGGCGACACCGCTGTTGGTCAGCACCGTGGCCGTCGCATCGAGCAGCTGGCCAAGCGAGACCCGGTTGGCGGCCAGCAGGGCGTTGAACTCGGCGATGCCGATGTTGGCCTGGACCGGAATGCCCAGCGCCTGCAGCAGGCCGCCCGGGGTGACCTTCGCCTGGGCCAGGCCGTCATAGCCAAGCAGGGTGGTGCGGTCCAGGTTGACGCCCACCAGGTTGAGCACGTTGCCCAGCGGCGTATTGCCATTGACCCGCAGCAACTGCGAGCCCACCGAGAACACCGCGATCGGCGGCGCACGCGTGGCCACCGCCTGCGCACGGATCGTGGGCAGGCGCGTGTTCTGGCCGAAGAACGGCACCACCGAACGGGTGGCGACCACTTTGACCGCATTGAGCGGGTTGGCCGCGTCGGGCGTCACGCTGAAATGATCCCCCGCGCCGCGTGCAGGATTCCAGTTGCCGCAGTGGATCACCAGGGCGCCGGAAAAGCCGTTGTCCCGCTCTGCATTGCTGCGGGCAGCCCCGTTGTCCTTGAGGTCCGCGCGGCACAGGTCCAGGCGCTGCGCGCCGGCGACGGCGGCCAGGTCGACCACCTTCTGCGCATCGCGCTTGGCCCAGTACAGATAGCCCACTTCGACCAGGCCGAGCATCCCGACCAGACCGAGCAGGACCAGCATCATGGTGACCGACATCCCGCCGCGCAGCCGCCGCCGGAACGGCCGGGGCGCACGAACGCTGGACTGGTGCATGGCATCAACCTCCGTCGTTGGAACCGCCTACGTCCTTTTTCACACTGGTCTTGAGGAACTCGGGAATCTCGTGCTCGAAGCTCTTGAGGTAGCGCGCATAGCTGGCCGCGGCCTGGTCACCCAGGATCGGCAGGCGCGCCCCCGCGTGGGTTCCCTGGGCCTGCATCCGCAGCAGATCGCGGGTGGTCTGGCCTATCTCGCTGCGCGGCGCGGGTGCGGGAGGCATGTAGCGCCCGGGCGCGGCGTCGGTGTAAGCCGGCGCGCGATCGACGTAGGTCGGTACCGGTGCCGGGGTCTCTGGCGCCGGCAGCGTCGTAGTGGCGACCGGCGGGGCCTGCTGTCCGCCAAGCATCTGCCCGGTGAGCGGTGCCTGCTGCGCCATCACGGGCAGCGCTACCACCATCAGCAGCCACGGCAGGCCAACGTGCAGGAACGTAACGGGCAGGCGACGCAACTGGTTCATGGCGTGGTCTCGCTGGCAGGAGTGGGCGTGCTGAAGCGTTCGAGCATCGACGGCGCCAGGCGCGCATCGGCACGCGTGCGGTGATCGGTATCGATGGCGACCCTGCGCTGCGCCGGGCGCCCGGCAGCGGCGCGTGGTGCAGGCGTGGCGCCGCTGCCGGGCGCGGCGGCCGCCGTGGCGATGCTGGCGGGTGCACGCTGCACCGACGGCGCCGGGGCCGCCTGCTGGCGCAGCTGGTCCGCCAGCCGGCGGACTTCGGCCTGCGCGCTGTCGGTCAGGCGCGCGTTGCGCATGATGGTGTCGGCCATGTCGTTCTGGCCGCGCAGCAGCGCCCAGACCGCCAGGTTGGCGTTGGCCTTGGCACTGCCGGGCGATAGTTCGGCGGCCTTGGCCAGCGGTTCCTGCGCGCGGGTCCAGTCGCCGGCGCGCAACCGGGCGAAGCCCAGATCGCCGAGGTAGCCGGTGTTCAACGGCTGCAACTGCACGGCCTTCGCCAATGCCTGCTCGGCGCGTGCCGCGTCGCCGTCGCGGGCGGCGATCAGGCCGAGTCCGTGCCACGCCGCAGCCGCCTGCGGGCCGCTGGTCAGGCTGCCGTACATGGCCAGTGCCGCCTCGCGCTGGCCGGTTTCGCGCAGTGCATCGGCATTCAACAGGCGCAGTTGGGGACTGTCGCCATAGCGTTGGCGATACGCCTCCACGTGCGCCAGCGAGGCGTAGTAAGCGCCCTGCTGCTGCATCTTGGAGATCAGCTCGAGGTAGAGCTGTTTGTCGTCCTGCGGGGCCACCTCGGGCGAGGCCAGTGCCATCGGATCCTGTCGGTAACCGTTGCGCACGTTCGAACAGGCCGCGCAGAGGGCAGTCGCGGCGAGCAGCAGGCAAAGGCGGGAAAGCACGGCGTGGTGCATGGCGTTCAATCCAGTTTGGTCAGGGCGGAGGCGAGGGCGATGATGGCCGGGCCGGCCAGCACCAGCATCAGCGCCGGCAACAACGTCAACATCATCACCACGGTCATCTTTACCGAGAGCTTGCCGACCTTCTCCTTGAGGGTGGAACGGCGCTGTTCGCGCAGGCGGATGCTGAACTGGCGCAGCGGCTCCTGCACCGCTCCGCCATGTGCGTGGACCTGCAGGATCAGCTGCACCAGGCTGCGCAGGTCTTCGTCGTCGAACGACTCGCCCAGCCGGCGCAGCGACTGCTCGCGGCTGCGCCCGTGCATGTAGGCGATGTTGGCCTGGTGGATCTCGCGGCCGAGGACCGGGATCGCGTTGCGCAGTTTGTCGCCGAGGGTCTGCAGGCTCTGGTCCATGCTGAAGCCGACGCCCTGCAGCAGGCGCAGCAGGTCGATCAGCAGCGGCAATTCCGCCGAGACCTGCTTGCGCAGGCGCATCGCCCACGCACGCAGGGCGAACTTCGGCAACAGGATGCCGAAGGCCAGCGCGCCGAAGATCACCATCGCGCGGCTGAAGCCGGTGCTGTGGTTGAAGGCCAGCACCAGGACCAGCGTGGCCACGGCGATCAGCAGCCGAAGGGCAAGGAAGATCGCGGTGCCGGCGTTGGTGTTCCAGCCGGCCTGGTCGAGCAGCAACCGGTCTTCCGGTGCCAGCAGGGCGGCTTCGATGCGGCCGCCGTTGAAACGCTGGCCGAGCGCGGCGACCGCAGCGAGCCAGCGCTGGCGCAGGCTGACCGGCGGCTGCTGTGCCGGGGCAGGGGCGCCGGCGGCATCGCGCGGCCGCAGGGCGGCCTGCAGGGCGTCCTGGTGGCGTTGCTCGCGGCCGCTCAGCACCCAGCCGCGCAGCCCGAGCAGGCCCACGCCGGCGGCGAGGACCAACAACGTGGCGATCCACCAGCCGTTAGTGCTCATGCAGACTCCCGGTGGAAGAAGGGCGGGCGCTCATATCGACTTGGCCAGCCGGTACAGCAGGAAGCCACCGATCAGTTCCAGCCCCAGCGCCCACAGCAGCAGCTTGTGGCCGAGCGGCTCCTGGATGATCGGCTGGAAGAAGTCCGGGCTGGTGATCGCCATCAGCACCGCGCTGATCGGCGGCAGCAGGCCGAGCACCCAGGCCGACATGCGGGTCTCGGAGGTGGTGGCCATCAGCTCCTGCTGCGCCTGGTCCAGGTCGCGCATGAAGTCGGCCATGCGCTGCAGGATCTGGTCGGCGCGGCCGCCGATGCGGACACTCACGCCTAGTACCACCGACAGCACGTTCAGGGCTTCCAGCCGATAGGGCTGGGCGGCCTGTGCCAGGGCGCGGTCCAGGTCCAGGCCGCTGCGGGTGTAGGACACGGTGGCGTCGAGCAGGCCGCGCAGCGGCATCGGCATCTGCGCGGCCGAGGTCTGGAAGGCCATCTGCAGGCTGTTGCCGAGGCCGGCCAGGCGCACCAGATTGTCGAGGAAGTCCGGCAGCTGGCGCAGCAGCTTGGCCTGCAGCCGGGTGATCCGCCGTGATACCCAGAACCAGGCCGCCAGCGCACTGAGCACCAGTACGATCGGCGCGGCCCACACCGTGCCAAGCCGCGCACTGGCGATCCAGGCCAGCAGTGCCGCAGCGGCGACGATCAGCAGTGGCACCCGCCAGCCGGTGGGAAGCGCGGCGCGCCGCATCAGCGCGTCCCAGGGCCGGCCGGCCGGGGTGCTGGTGACCGGCATCGTCGGGGGCGGGGCGTCGCTGATGCCGGCCAGGCGCGGGGCGGTGTCCGGTCGCGCCAGCCGCTGTTCGGCGTGCTGCAGTGACAGCCGGCGCTGCTCGCGCGCGGCCGCGCCGCCCCACAGCTCTACGGCCAGCGCCACCAGTATCAGCGCCGCACTGCACAGGAGCAGGACGAAGGCCATCCTCAGAAGCCTCCGCCCAGTGCTTCGCGCAGCTGCCGCCGGAACGGCTCGAGCTTGTGCGAATGGGGCTGGAAGCCGAGCCCGACCCAGCGGTCGTACTCCTTGCCGTCGCCATCGATCTGCACCTCGTGGCGGAACATCTCCTGGGTGGCGATCATGTTGTCGGTGACGCCGGTGATTTCCGTGATCGAGACCAGCACGCGACGGCCGCTGCCCAGCCGCGAGATCTGCACGATGAAGTCGATGGCGCTCGCAATCTGCCGGCGCAGGCTGTCTTCGCTGCCCTGGAACCCGGCAAAACCTGCCAGCATCTCGATGCGGTACAGGCAATCGCGCGGCGAGTTGGCGTGGATGGTGGCCATCGAGCCGTCATGGCCGGTGTTCATCGCCTGCAGCATTTCCAGCACTTCGGCGCCACGTACTTCGCCAACCACGATGCGGTCCGGGCGCATGCGCAGGCTGTTGCGGACCAGGTCGCGGATGCTGATCGCGCCGTTGCCGTCCGCACCGCCGATACGGCTTTCCAGACGCACGACATGCGGGTGGTTGAGCGAGAGCTCGGCGGTGTCTTCGACGGTGATCACGCGCTCGTTGGCGGGAATGTAGTTGGCCAGGGCATTGAGCAGCGAAGTCTTGCCCGAGCTGGTGCCCCCGGAGACCAGGATGTTGCAGCGGCCCAGCACCATCGCATGCAGCAGCGCCTGCATCGGCCGATCGAACGTGCCCATGCGCAGCAGCTCGTCCGGGGTGAACGGATCCTTGCGGAACTTCCGGATCGAGACCATCGGCCCATCCACGGCCAACGGCGAGATGATGGCGTTGAGGCGGCCGCCGTTGGGCAGCCGCGCATCCACCATCGGGTTGGATTCATCCAGGCGGCGGCCGAGCGGGGCCAGGATCCGGCGCAGGATGCGCAGCAGATGGCTGTCATCGCTGAAGCGCTGCGGCGCCCGCTTGAGCATGCCGCCCTGGGAGACGTGGATGTCCTTGTAGCCGTTGATCAGGATGTCCTCGATCTCCGGGTCATGCAGCAGATCGTCAAGTGGACCGAAGCCGGTCAGCTCTTTCACCAGTGCATTGGCGACGATGTCCTTCTCGGCCTCGTTGATCGGAATCCGCCACTCGTGCACGAAGCCGGCGGTCTGCGCGTGCACGTAGCGCGACACGGTGTCCGGTGCCCACGCGTCGATATCGATGCGCTCGTCCTCGATGCTGTTGAGCAGGTGCTCGTGCGCGGCGATCAGCACCTTCTGGTACTGCTCGGTCTGCTCGAACGGCTGCACGCCGTGCTCGGCGTCGGCAGCGGGTTCGGCGCGGGCGGTGGTGGACGGAAACGGAGTCACTTTGTCTTCCATGGGGAACCACTCAGGCGAAGGGCGAGGTGTTCCCGCCAGCCCCTGGCCGGCGCGGGGGCCGTCGGATCCAGGTGCGACAACAGCGGGGCAAGGGCACGCACATACGGATCACGCGGCGCGTCCTGCAGCAGCAGGCGGCCATGGCTGGCACTGGAACGCAGTGTGGGCCGATCGGGCAGCACTGCCAACAGGGGCAGTTCGAAGCGTGCCGCGATCTGCGCCGGGCTCAGGCCGCTGGCATCGTCATGGCGGTTGATGATCAGCTGCAGCCGGGCATCGCGGGCGCCCACCTGGGCCAGGTGGCGAAGCATCTGGTCCAGCGAGACCAGGGTGCCGATGGACTGATCGGCGATCAGCCAGAGTTCGTCGGCACTGTTGAGCAGGGACACCGGCAATTGGCGCAGCGGCACGCCGCCCAGGTCGCACAGGACGGTGTGGAAGACGCTGCGCAGGCGCTGCATCAACATGCCAGGGTCGGGCAATGCGGTGCCTTCCATGCCGGGTGGCTGGCCGAGCAGGGTGACGCCGGCTGGATGGTGGGCCATCGCGGTGCGCGCCAGCGTGGCATCGATGCGTGCGGCATTGCGCAGCGCATCGTCGAAATGGAAGCTGGGGTCGACGTTGAGGTAGAGCGACAGGTCGCCGGTGGGTTGGCCCAGGTCCAGCAGCAGCGTACCGGCATCGGCCGGTGCCGCATCGCCGGCCGCTGACGGGTTGGACAGCGCGGCCTGGCCGGCGAGGACGCCCAGATGCGCGGCCAGGGTACTGCTGCCCACGCCGGGGCGGACGCCCAGCAGCAGCACCATGCGTGCGCGCGCCGGCGGCGCCACCGCAACGCTGCTGCGGCCCTGCGCGGCGAGCGCGGCAGCGCGACGGAGCACTGCTTCCATGTCCTGTGGTGCGCTGTCCAGGTCGAGCAGATCGCGCAGGCCGGCGCGCAACGCGGCGACCACGCCGTCCATGTGATCGACGTGGGTGGAGCCGATCGCCACCAGCGGCAGCTCCGGGGCCTGGGCCTGCAGCTGCCGGGTCAGGGCCGCGGAGAAGGCGGCGTTCTCGTGCCGGTAGTCCAGCAGCACCACGCAGCCGGTGTCGCGCAGCGGTTCCAGCGCCGAGGCCGGCGCTGCGCTGTCCAGCCACTGCACCGTGCCCAGCGACGGCAACAAGGCCGACAGCAGGGTGGCCAGTTCGCGGTCCGGCGCAAACAGCACGAGCTTCATTGAAGCATCCCGTGGTTGGACCAGCTGCAGGGTGGCGGACATGGCGGGAAGGTTCCTGGCATTGGGCTCAGCGCGAGAATCCGGGCAGTTGGTCCGACGATGCCGGGCTCAACAGCCAGGCGCCCCAGACCGGCAGGTTCGGCGATGCCTCGCGCTGGCCCGGCAGCGGCACCTCGGTGCCCTGGGCCAACGGCTGCACCAGCCGCGGGGTGACGATGATGACCAGCTCCTTTTCTTCCTTCTTGTAATTGAGGGTGCGGAAGAACGACCCGATGATCGGCAGATCGCCGAGCAGGGGCACCTTGTCCACGTTGGAGCTGACGTTGTTGCTGACCAGCCCGCCGATCACGAAGGTTTCCCCGTCACCCAGCTCGACCGTGGTGTCGGCGCGGCGGGTGGTGATCGACGGCACCTGCACATCGTTGTAGGTGATGCCGGCGGCGTAGTTCAGGTCGCTCGCTTCCGGCGCCACCTTGAGTGCGATGCGGTTCGGGCCGAGCACGGTGGGGGTGACGGTCAGGCCGATGCCGAACGGCTTGAAGGTGACCGTCGTGGTGCCCAGCCCCTGTGGTTCCAGGATCGGCAGCTCACCGCCGGCCAGGAAGCTGGCGCTCTGTCCGGACAACGCAACCAGGGTCGGTTCGGCCAGGACGCGGGCCATGCCGTTGCTCTGCAGCAGGTCGATGTTGGCGTCCCAGCCATGGGTGAGGGATTTGAACACCAGCCCGAAGGCCGACGACAGCGGGTTGGTGATGATGACGTCGTCGGGCCCCGCCGATTCGCCCGCCGGCAGCACGCCGGGCAGGGTCGCGCCGGGGCGCGTGATGCCGTAATAGAAGCCGTTGTTGCGGTTGAAGTTCTTGTTGCCGAAGCTCATGCCGATCTGGCGGAGCACCGACTTGTTGAACTCGACGATCTTCACCTCGACCTGGACCACGCCACCCGTGGCGATGGTGGAGATATCGGCCAGCTGGCCCTCTTTGCCCACGGCCATCGCCGCGGCCTTGATACTGTTCTGGTGGTCCAGCAACGAAGGGCTCAGGCCCTGCAGCAGGCCCTGGCCGTCCTGCACGACCAGCCCGGTGCCACCGCCCTGGGCGGTCAACGCACCCTGCACGGCACTGCGCACCTCCACCTGCAGCCGTTCCGGCTCGCGATTGCCGTTGCGCCACAGCAGCAGCGTTGTGTTGCCGGGTGCCTTGCCGACCAGCAGTGCCTCGCGGCCACGCAGCATCACCACGTCGGCTACGCTGGGGTCGGCGATGGCGACCCGTTCCAGGTTGGCCGGCAACGACCACGGTCGCTGCTCACGCGTCTGCAGTACCAGCTCTGCGTCGGCACTGGCCAGCAACGGGCTGCCGATCAGCACGCCGGCCAGCAGGCAGCGTGACAGGGCGTGGCAAAGGCGGCGCGTGAGGGTGGGGCGTTCGGTCATGGGCTGTCTCGGCATGGGCTTAACGCGACCCGCTGTGGGAGGAAATGTCGCCACGGATGATTTCAATCCCGCGGTCCGGGCGCGGTGCCGCGCGCCGCGGTGCGCTGCCGGGAACGGGCAGTGCCGCGGTGGAACTGCGCCCGCGTCCGGCCAGGGCGTCGGTGTCGATGCCGGCGTAGGCATCGTTTTCCGGGCGCTGCAGGGCGAGGCGCTCCTCGGCGGACAGCTCGCGGCGCGGGCTGAGCACGCGGCCGGGCGTGGGGAACAAGGCCTGGTCCGGCAGCGCGATGTCGGCCGGGTTGCGCAACGCCAGGAACAGCTTCCCCTGTTGGGCGCCGAGCAGCAGCCGGTTCGCCTCGGCGACCGGCACCGCCAGCACCGCGCTGCGTGCCGGTGGCGTGGTTCCATCATTGCGTGATGCGCCGGCCGACGCGTTTGCGCCAGTGATGTCCTGTGCGCGGCTGTCGGCGGGCGCAGGCGCGCTGCCATCGGCGGGTACGCTGGCCACGCTCTGCAGATCATCGGCGCCATAACTGAGCACGCGCAGCCGCGACAACAGCAGCCGTGTCTGCGCGTCACCGTCGTCGCGCAACCCGCCCGACGCGCGCAGGTTGAGGAACACATCGACGAAATCGCCCGGCTGGATGCGATTGCCTGCAGCCACCAGTTCGTCCACCGGCACCGCGAGTGCGCGCTCGCCGGGATTCAGGCGCAGCGAAAAGCCCTGTGCGATCTGCGCGGTCTGGATCTGGGTGCCGGCCGGGATGTCCTGGGTCGGTACCGCGCCGACCAGGGCGTTGATCGAGGTGTAGGCGCCCACCGGGCGTTGCGGATGGCCGGCGATGCGCAGGTCCTCGGCCGTGATCGGTCGCCCGGCCGGCAAGGCGCCGGCCGCCTCGACCACCGGCCAGGTGGCAGGTTGTGCGGGAGCAGTGGCGGTCGCCGGCGTGCCCGGCGGCGCCTCGCTGGCGCGGCGGCTCACGCTGAAGGCGACAATGGCCAGGATCACCGCCAGGCCGATCAACAGGATCGCGGCGATGCGGGTCAACTTGAGCATGCGGTTCTCCGGAGGGTCATCAGTTGCCGCCGAGGTCGAGTTGGGCGACCGCGGTGCTGCGCAGCGCCCTTGGCATTACCCAGCCGTACACGCGCCCCGTGCCGGGCAGGAAGGGGTGGGCGCGGTAGTCGTAGCTCACCTCCACGCGGATGCATTGTGCGGCCGGCAGGTCGGCGCAGGGCGCGGGCGTGGAGACGGTGATCGGGGGCGCGCCAGCCGCGGCGCAATCGGGCGTCTGCCTGGCGTACGTCAGCAGCCACTGCATGGAGCGTCGCGCGGCCACGCAGGCGGCGGTACGGCGTTCGGTCGGGGTGGCATGGCGGAACGCAGCACGTGCGCCTTCCGCAGACGCTGCCGACAGCGTCTGCTGCGCGGCCATGATCATCACGCCCGAATAGGTGACCAGCAGCAGCGGCAACAGGCCGAACAGCAGCATGAGCGCGAATTCGAGGGTCGCGATGCCGCGTTGGCGCCTCGGGCGGCCGCGGTGGCCGGCGGTGATGCTCATGCGGCACCTCCGGATGGCTGTTGCAGGACCCACCACATACTGGCGAAGGCCAGGTAGGCCGCATAGGGAATGCCGACCCGGCCCTGGCGCGCCTGCCGACACTGCGCGATCACCGGCTGCAGGCGACGCGAGACCGCATTGTCCGTCTCGGGACGCGGACCGGAATGGGACAACGCAGGCGCGATGCGCCGCGCGACGATCACGCATGTGGCATGTGCACCGGCGAGCAGGCTGGCGATGATCCAGATCGGAAGCAATGGCGCCGCGCCAAGCAGCAGGCCGAGCACGGCGAAATACTTCACATCACCGGCACCCATCCAGCCGATGGCATAGAACGGCAGCAGCGACAGCAATCCCAATACGAAGCCGAGCAGGTGCGTGCCCGGAAATCCGCGGCCGGCCATCCACCACTGCCACGCGAGCGCGACCAGCGCCACGCCCGTGGCCAACAGCAACCCGCGATTGGACACCCGTCGGGCGTACAGGTCATGGATGGCGACCTGTACGCCCAGCAGCAATGCCACCAGGGGAAGGAGTTCCATATGCGTTATGTCCCCCGAATCGGTCGTACGACACACTTGCGTGCCATGCCGTCGCCGCGGGGAGAGCCGGGCGACAGCGCAGGCAGTCAACGACAGTCGATCAGGCCGCCGCTGCGGTTGCGTCGTCGACCACTTCACCCAGCTTGGTGAACAGATTCTCGAAGAATCCGGTGATCTGGTCCTTACCCACCGCCACCAGGATGCCCGCGATCACGGCAGCCAGCAGGCCGTACTCGAGCGCGGTCACGCCATCTTCTTCAACGAGGAACTTGCGAACGGATGCATTCATGACGGTTTCTCCATTTCCCAATCAGAGCCCGAACGGGCGGATACAGCCCCTGGTACCGATGGTGTTGCCTGGCTCCGCCAGGACCTCCATCCCGACCGCGCGTCCTGCGCGGTGCGGCCCTTGCAGGCCTGCGCTATCGACCGGGCCAAGCCCGGCAACGTCATTGGAGGCGGATCGCGCTGGACAGTGCGGTCATTGCCGCCGAAGCGCGGCATCGGCAATGAGGGCAGTGCGTACGAAGATTGCTGTCCATGGCGTTCCCCTTGTCTTTCAATCGCCGCGACGGTATCGCCGCGCGTCCTGAATACGATGCTCGACGAATCACGTGGGATCCAATACACAAAATCGGCAGGCGCGGTTTCAACTTTAGAAACTTCGCACCGCATGACCGCCGTGCATGAGCCTGATGTAATGGCGGCAAAGTGAAGTGCGGGTAGAGATTATGTGAGGGCGATGTGATGTCAATTGTTTGACAGCATGCGAGCGCGCTTCAACGTTGGGTTTCAACGGATCCGGACACATTTGTGACGGCGATTATGATTCTGTTTACCTGGCGTCCAGTTCGGGCATACTTGCCAAAAATGCGCATCGAAAGCTTCGCCGACAATCGCTGCCGCATCGGCTGAATGATTTAGCTGCGATCAGTGAACGATTTAGCTGCAGTCACGAACGATGGGTTGGGCGGGCTGGCGGGCATCGCCACGGCGGGTTGGCCGTAACAGAATGCGCAGCAGCAAACGCAGGAGTGTGCACCCGGTGGCCATGCGGCGCAGGCACCGGGTAACCAGGCCAAAGGGGGCATCACTGTCATGGTAGATGGTGTGGTGGAAGACCAGATCGACAGCGGGCTGCGGGCATTCGACCTGGCCTCGCTCAGCGGTGTGCTGCGCGTGTGCGATCTGGAGATGGTGCTGCTCGATGGCAACGGCCCGCGTGCTGCGATCGAATCGCAGGTGCACGACGAGGCATTGTTCTGCACCGCGGTGAGCGGGTTTCATTTCCGCGGTCGTTTCATGCTGCCCCAGGACTGGTGCCTGCTCGGCTTGATCCACGCCACCGATGAGAACGTCAGCTGGTGCCATGGCATGCCGCTGGCCGCCGGGATGGCGTTGACCGTGCTGCCGGAGGGCATCAGCGAGTTCACGCTCAGTGCCGGCACCCACCTGACGTTGCTGCTCGCGCCGATGCAGCGCGTGCAGCGCAAGCTGACCGAGCTGAGCCTGCGCAGCACCTTGCCCTCGGGCCAGGCCCTTTCCCTGTTCCAGGCCGGCGCGGGCAGCAACGCAGCGCGACTGGTGCAACGCTACGGTGAGGTCCAGCAAACACTTCTTGGACAGGGCGGGGCGCTGCCGGCCGACGCCGTGGACACCTTGCTGCACGACCATATCCAGGCGCTGCTGGGCGCCGGCAGCGATGACCATCCCACCTGCAGCCGGGGCCGACGCACGCATTATCTGATCGCCCAGCGCGCCGAGAATTTCATGCGGCTCAATCTGCGTCGTTATATCTATATGAATGAAATCTGTGACGCGGCCGGGGTCAGCGAGCGCGCGTTGCGGTATGCCTTCGAAGACCTTTTCGGTACCTCGCCCAACCGTTATCTCTCGATGCTGCGCCTGTGCGCGGCCTGCCGCGGCCTGTCGATGGCCGATGCCAGCCGCAAGTCGGTCAAGGCGATCGCATTGAGTTGCGGGCTATGGGACCTGTCGCGGTTTGCCGATAATTATCGCCGGGTATTCGGCGAGCTCCCCCGCGATACGCTGATGCGCGCACCGGCGCAGATGGGCAGCCCGGCCTGACTGGAGACGCGATCCGTCCGTCTGCCCTGCACATATTCGGCAAGCTGCCGAAATTGTCCATGCCGCTGCCGGTTTTCCCCGTCTTCTTGCCGGAACGCACGCTTGCGCTGCCGGAATGAAGTGCTCGCGGTTTGACCCCTCGACTGTAATGACATCCACGTGCCGTCAGGCACCGGTGATGTTCAACGCGTCCGTACACGGGGGAATACCTGATGAACCGTATCTTTCGATTGGTGTGGAGCCACCGGCTGAATGCCCTGGTGGTCGTGTCCGAAATCGCCACTGCGCGCGGCAGCCTGGCCGCCGGGCCGGTGGTGGTGCACCTGAAGGTGCCGATGTCGGTGCTCTCGCTGGGTCTGTCGCTGGCGCTGTGCACGGGCAGTGCATGGGCAGGCGAGAACCAGACACTCAACGACCTGCAGGCACTGGCTGCCAAGTACACCGCGCCGTTGCCGGTGAAGCTCGATGCAGAAGTGGCGCTGGCGGCGGCCGCACGTGATCGTGGCACCACGCCACTGTTGAGCGTGGATACCAACGTCAACCTCAACCTGGGTGCACAGGCGGCCCACGGTCGGCCGGCACTGCAGGTGCAGACCGCCGCACAGTTGAGTGCGGAGCTGCCCCGGCGCGTCGCTGCACCAACCGCACAGGTGGCGGCGTTGGCCGACCTGGGTCTTGCAGGCGGCACCGGCAACGGAGCAGCACTGAACGCACACGCCGCCGTCGACGCCGTGGCCACGCAGGCACCGTCGGCAGCAGCGGTGCAGGCGCCGGTCAAGGCGGATGCGCGACTGGCTGCCACCGCCGATGGCAGGTTGGCCGTGAGGGCCGATGCGAACGCGACAGCGAACGTGGCCGTTGCCGCTGCGCCGGCCCCGCTCAAGGCGGCGCTGGAAACCAAGGTCGATGCGGCTGCCCAGGCGCGCCTTGCGGCCGCCGAGGTGCAGGCCAAGGCGGCATTGATCGCCGAGGCCACGGTCACGCCCGATGCCCCGGATGCGGTCCAGGCGTCGCTGGCCAGCAATGTCGCCGGTGGTGTGCGCGTGGATGCACTGGGCCACGTGGTCGATGCGGCCGATCGCAATCCCAAGCTGGTCGATGCCGGCGTCAGCGCCGTGCAGACCAGTTCGATGGCGCTGGCGCCGAACGGGCTGGGCAACGCACTGGGAGGGTTGTTGAACGGTGTCGGTGGTGCGGTCGGCGGCCTCCTTGATGGCGTCGGCACGACAGTGGGTGCGATCACGACGCCCGTGCTCGGCGCGGTTGGCGCGGTCACCACGCCGATATTGGGCACCGTGTTCCCGGCACCGACGTCGCTGCCGCCGGGCAGTCCGAAAGGACCGGCCCCGGCCGATCCGAACGCTGGCCTGATCATCGGTACCGGTGGCCTGGTCGGCTCGCTCTCGCAGCTGGTCGGGCCCACCGCGCAGGGTCTGCTGGGTGGCGACGGCTACGTGCGCAATGGCAACCTGGCGGTGAGCAGCGCCAACGTGATGCAGACCTACTCGGTCACCAACGTGCTGGGCCTGCCGGTGGTCAACCTGAGCCCGGTCGGCACGCTGCTCGATGGGCTGGGCAACGCCAGCACCGGTGGCAGCTCGCACCTGACCCTGATCGGCGGCGTCACCTCCGACAGCTACATCTACAACATCAACAACGGCGATCCCAATGGCCTGCTCGGCCTGGTGTTGCCGGACGGGTCGCCGGCATGGTCGAACAAGTGCCTCAACCTGCTGGTGGCCAGCGTGGACTGCTGGGCGGTCAACGCCGCGCAGGATTACCAGGTGCTGGTTGGCGATGGGGCGTTTGCCAATGGCTCCAAGGAAGTGGTGATCGGCGCCAACGCACGTCATGAGCTGCCGCGGCAGGACGCCAACATCGCGTTCCCGGGCGCCGGGCTCAACGATCCGACCGACCCCACCGGCGTACCGACCGCCGACTACGCCGCGCGCATGGGCCACTCGGTGGTCGTCGGCGACAGCGCGAAGGGCACGGCCAACGGCCAGACCATCCTCGGTGCGGAGGCCACCTCCACCCAGGCCAACAGCGTTGCGCTGGGCTACCGCTCCGCGGCCAACCGCGGTGCGCAGGCCAGCTACAGTGCCTACGGGCTGAGCGCGCCGCAGGTATCGGCTGGTGAAGTCTCGGTTGGCTTCGCCGGTGGCGAGCGCCAGATCAGCAACGTGGCCGCCGGCAGTGCCGCCACCGATGCGGTCAACGTCGCCCAGCTGCAGGGCGCGATCTCGCAGATCGATGCGGTCGGCACGCTGGCGGTGACCTACGACGATGATGGTGCAGGCGGTGCCAACTACCGCCGCGTGACACTGGGCGCCGGCACCGGCACCAGCACCATTGCCAACCTCGCCGATGGCGCGGTGAACGCGACCAGCACCGAGGCGGTCAATGGCGCCCAGCTGTTCGACACCAACAGTGCGATCGTGGACTACTTCGGCGGCGTCACTGCCTTCGATCCCGCCACCGGTGCGTGGACCGCACCGAGCTTCCAGATCTCCACGATCTCCAGCGACGGCGCAGTGGCTCAGGGCGTGTACGACAACGCCAGCGACGCCTTCTCCGCCGTCGATGGCTCGCTGGTCAATCTCAACACGCAGATCACCGACATCCGCAACGGGGTCGGCAGCCGCTACCTGAAGATCAATTCCACCGGTGCAGAGGCGGCCGCCGCCGGTCTGGACAGCATCGCCGTCGGTATGGGGGCCTCGGCCACGGCGGCCAACAGCATCGCCGTGGGTGCCGGTGCGGTGGCCGACCGCGCGGACACGGTCTCCGTCGGTGCAGCCGGCGCGGAGCGCCAGGTGGTGAACGTGGCGGCCGGTACCCAGGCCACCGATGCCGTCAATCTTGGCCAGCTGGAAGCCTCCGAACAGGGCGCGCTGCGCTACGACCTCAACCCGGATGGCAGCGTGAACTACGCCAGCGCCACGCTGGGCAACGGCGGCGGTGCGACCACGCTGAGCAACCTCGCCGCTGGCAGCGTCACGGCCGGCAGCAGCGAGGCGATCAACGGGGCCCAGCTGTTCGCCGCCAACCAGGCCGTGGCCACCCACCTCGGCGGTGGGGCGGCGCTGGACGCCACCGGCATGGTCAGCGCGCCGACCTACACGATCAACAACGTCGCCAGCGATGGCCAGGTCACCGCCGGCAGCTATGACAACGTCGGCAGTGCCTTCGATGCGGTCAGCACCTCGCTGGCCAACGTCGCCGACCAGACCGACACCGTGGACCGCCTGGCGGTGAAGTACGACGCCGATGCCAGCGGCAATGCCACCAACACGATCACCCTGGCCGGCGATGGCAGTGGCGCGGCGGTCGCACTGACCAACCTGGCCGAGGGTCGCGTGCTGGCCGGCAGCCTGGATGCGGTCAATGGCAACCAGCTGTTCCAGACCAACAATGCGCTGGTGGGGTACTTCGGCGGCACCACCAACTTCGACGGCAACACCGGGATCTGGACGGCGCCGACCTTCCGCATCTCCTCCATCGCCACCGACGGCAGTGTCATCGCCAACGATTACAGCGACGTCACCGTGGCCTTCTCGGCGGTGGATGCCTCGCTGACCAACCTCAATACCCGCATCGACCAGATCCAGCCGGGTGGCAACAGCCAGTACGTGCAGGTGAACTCGACCAAGGGCCCGGCCACTGCGGGCGGTGCCGACAGCATCGCGATCGGGCCGCTGGCCAGCGCCGCTGGAAGCGGCAGTGCGGCCATCGGTGACGGCGCCAGCGCCAGTGCGGACAACAGCGTTGCGCTCGGCGCCGGCTCGGTCGCCAGCGTGGGGGCACAGACGGGGTACACCGGTGCCTACGGCCAGACCGGGGCGAGCAGTTCGGTGGGCGAAGTGGCCGTCGGCAGTACCGGGGCCGAGCGCAAGGTCACCCATGTGGCCGATGGTTCCGAGCGCTACGACGCGGTCAATGTCGGCCAGCTGCAGAACGGCGTGAACTACGCGATCAACGAGTCCAAGGCCTACACGGATACGCAGATCAACAACATCAACAACGGCACCTCCGGCATGTTCCAGGTCAACAATACGCAGAACCTGGCTGCGCCCTCGGCCTCCGGCGACAACGCCGTGGCCGGTGGTGCCGGCGCCGCTGCCGCGGGCGACAACGCCACCGCGCTGGGCAACGGGGCCAGTGCGCAGGGCAGCAACAGTGTCGCCCTGGGTGCCGGCTCGGTGGCCAACCGTGCCAACACGGTCTCGGTGGGCAGCAGCGGGGCGGAGCGCCAGATCGCCAACGTCGCCGACGGCAGCGACGCCACCGACGCGGTCAATGTCCGCCAGCTGCAGGCCTCGCAGCAGGGCACGATCCGTTACGACTCCAACGTCAACGGCACCACCAACCTCAACAGCGTGACCCTGGGCAGCACCGCCACCGGACCGACCACGGTGCGCAATGTCGCCGCCGGTACCGCCGGGACCGACGCGGTCAACGTGGACCAGCTGCGCAGCGGCATGGCCCAGACCCTGGACTGGTCCAAGGCCTATACCGACGAGCGCATGGACTCGTTCGACCGCAATCTGCAGAAGACCGACAACCGTGCCTCGGCCGGTGTGGCCTCGGCGATGGCGGTGGCGGCGCTGCCGCAGCCGTATGAGGCCGGCCGCAGCATGGCCTCGCTGGCCGCAGGCAGCTTCAACGGTGAATCCGGCGTGGCCGTGGGCATCTCGGGGGTCTCCGAGGGCGGCCGCTGGATCTACAAGTTCAGCGGTTCGACCAACAGCCGCGGCGATGGTGGTGTCGCGGTAGGTGCCGGCATCCAGTGGTGACCGCGTCCGGTGCCGGTCATCGACCGGCACCGGGCCATCGGCCCGCACACAACGCATACAGGGGGAACACCATGTCCATGCAGCCCACATCCATTACCCAGGTGCCGCTGCTGCGCTCGCTGGGCCTGAGCCTGGCAGCGCTGCTGTTGGGTGCCTGCGCCAGCCACGGCGGGCAACGCGCCACGCCACCGGACAGCGTCGCCGACGCCGAGGCGACGAACTTTCCCGATCCCCGCAAAGCCACGCTGAAGGAGGGTCTGTTCGTGGACGTCGACAACCTGCGCCTGTTCGCCCGTGGCATGAGCAAACGTCAGCTCTACGCACTGCTCGGCACCCCGCACTTCGGCGAAGGCATGTGGGGCGTGCACGAATGGAACTACCTGTTCAACTTCCGCAGTACACCGGGGGGCGACTACTTCACCTGCCAGTTCAAGGTCGACTTCGACGGCAAGGGCATCGCCCAGGCGGCGCACTGGAAGCCCCAAGCCTGTGCGGCCGTGCTTGATCCGCCGCGTCCGCCGGCACCGCCGGCACCTGCGCCTGCGCCGATGCCGAGCGAACCGCTGCGGCTGGCCGCCGATGCGATGTTCGCCTTCGACAGCGCCATGCTCACACCCGAAGGGCGCCGCAACGTCGATACCCTCCTGCAGCAGGTCCGCGATGCCAGCCGGGTGCAGACCATCCAGGTGATCGGCTACACGGACCGGATCGGCAGTGATCGCTACAACCTGGTGTTGTCCCAGCGGCGCGCCGAGGCGGTGCGCGATGCCCTGATTGCCGGCGGGGTGCCGGCGGGCGCGATCATCGCCGAAGGGCGGGGCAAGGCCGATCCACTCGTTCAGTGCGCGCAGGCGCAGCGCAAGGCGCTGATCGTGTGCCTGGCGCCCAACCGGCGCGTCGAGCTGTCCGGCAAAGCGTTACCACGCTGAGCAGCCGGGGTCGCATCGCGCTGCATCGCATACCCCGCCGGCGCACGCATGCGCCGGTGAGGGACCGTCTTGACCTGGCGCGCCGTCCGCGCAGCGTGATGTCTCCCCCGTCATCGTTCTGAAGACGCCGCGCCAGGTCATCTCTTCCAGCCACCCGGGGCGGCCGCAGGCGAACTGCGGCCGCCTTGTCCGGTTACGGCATCAGCACCTTGTCGATCACGTGGATCACGCCATTGCTCTGCTTGACGTCAGCAATGGTGACATGGGCCACCTGGCCCTTGCTGTCGGTCACGGTGATGCCCTTGCCGACCACGCGGGCCGTCAGTGCCTCGCCTTCAACCGTGGTCAGGCTGGCCTTGCCGCCGCCCTGTTTGATCCTGGCCATCAGGTCGGTGCTGGTGACCGCGCCCGGGACCACGTGGTACGTCAGGATCCGGGTCAGGTCTGCCTTCTTCTCGGGCTTGAGCAGCCCCTCCACGGTGCCCTTGGGCAGCGCCGAGAATGCCGCGTTGGTCGGGGCGAACACGGTGAACGGGCCAGCGCCTTTCAGCGTATCCACCAGGCCTGCCGCTTTGACCGCTGCCACCAGGGTGGTGTGGTCCTTGGAATTGACGGCGTTGTCGATGATGTCCTTGTTGGCATACATCGCCGCGCCGCCCACCATCGGATTGCTGTGTGCCGCCATGGGCGCGGCCGGTGCCTGCGCGAAGACGAGCGGAGACGTGGCAGCGAGACAACCGATCAGTACGAGGCCTGCGAACTGGATCTTCATGACCAAACTCCCAAATGGATGCGCCGGTGTGACGCACCATCAGGTACGGCGGGAGTGGCGGGGCGGATGCAGTCCACGACATCTTTTTTGCAGGCATGAGCGTGGCGTGACGGGCGTGTGCAGCCCATGCGATGCGGCTGGCCAGGCGACGCTGGCAAAGCTTGCGGTCGCCGCGTCTGCGTGGCCCTCGTCGGGGCCTACAGCACCCCGGGTATCCGGATGGCCAGCGCGGCCTTCTCGGCCTCACAGCCCGTGGGCTGCACACCGTGGCCACGAAGCGACTGGATCTCCGTGCGGGCCAGTGCCATGTCGCGGCTGAAGTCGGCGTTGGCGTGCAGCTTGGCCAGTGCACCGGCGGCGATGGCACGGCCTTCCAGCACGTCGCTCTGCCAGTGCGCATTGCAGATCAGCCGGTTCTCGCCAAAGGCACGGCCGCGCGCGAGCAGCGCATCGGCCTGGTCCGGGCTGAGCTCGGTCAGCAGCAGTGCCCAGGTCCAGCTGATCGCGGTATGTCCGGACGGGTAGGAGCCGTCGCCGCGCAGCGCAGCCTCGTCGGCCGGTGCGCAGGTGCCTTCCTTGTGGAAGACGAACGGCCGCACCCGCTTGTAGTGATCCTTGGCCGCATAGGTCGCCAGCCCGGCGTCCACCAGGGTCCGCTGCAGCAGCAGGTACAGCGTCGGCGTCGCCCGCTGGCTGACCGGTACCCCGAGTGCGCAGGAGAAGGTATTGGCGACCTGCGGAAAGCGCAGGTCCGAATCGGTGGTTGCCAAGGCATAGCGCGGGCTCGAACGCAGTTGTTGCGCGGCGCGGTGGATCGCCTGGTCCTGCGCGAAGGCGGCCGAGCCCTTGGCCGGGGGCGGTGGCAGCAGGGCAAGGCTGTCGGGCAGCGACCGGCCCAGATAGCCCGCTGGCACGCCGGGGCGCAGTTCCGGCACCGGCGCGGGCGCGGGCGCGACGACGCTGGCGGGTGCAGGGGGCGGTGAAGGCGCAGTGGACAGCGGCGGCGCCGAGCTGCAGGCGGTCAGCAGCGACGCCAGGACCAACAAGGACACGACCTGACGGCGCGGGTGGAGTATGGCCTTCCTGTGCATGTCGTTCTCCGCAGGGGCTGTCGCGCCACTGTGTACGGCGGCCGTGCAAGGCACAACCGCCTTTCTACGCGCGCACGGCCAGTAGTTCTACGGGCGCCCGGCGTGTGCCGCCGCGATGTCCTGCGCGGCGTCACCCATCGGGAAGCGGACCTCGATGCGGGTACCGCCGAGTGGGCTCGGGCCGACCTTCAGGCTGCCACCCAGCAGGCGCGCCCGCTCTTCCATGCTGATCATGCCCAGGCCGGGGGAGGGGGATGGCACCGTCTGGCCCGCCATGCCGACGCCATCGTCGTCCACCTGCAACACCATCTGGCCGCCGCGGATGCCGACAAGTACATGCGCGTTGGCCGCGTGCGCATGCTTGTCCACGTTGTTGACCGCCTCCTGCACGATCCGGAACAGGCTCAGTTCGTGGTCATCGCTGAGACGCGGAGGATTCTCGATGCGGCATCGCACCCGCAGGGCGCCGCGCGCGTTGCGCTTGATGCAGAACGCATCCAGTGCGCTGGCCAGGCCGGTGAAACGCAGGATGCTCGGGTGCAGCTCATGGGAGATCGATCGGATGTCGTTGGAGACGATCAGCAGCTGCTCCTGCAGTTCGACCACGGCGTGGCGTTCTGCCTCTGGAATCTGATTGCGCAGCGCGCTCAGGCAGATCGAAATCGCGGCCAGCGACTGGTTGACGTCGTCGTGCAGGTCGCGCGCGATGCGGGTGCGCTCTTCCTCCTGCACCACCAGCATCCGTCCGGTCAGCTCGCCCAGGCGTCGATAGGCCTGCTGCAGGTTGAGGTGGTTGGAGAGCTTCTGTTCGGACAACGCGCCCAGGAACAACAGTGCGCACCCGGTGCACAGCGTCCACACCTGTGCGGTGATGAGGTCGCGGTCCGGTGTCCAGTACGCGAACGGACCCACGCCTTCCATGCTCAGCTGCATGCCGAGCAGCGCCACGATCAGCATGCCGATGCTGGCACCGGCAACGCCAAACACGATCAACGCCCAGACCAGCAGCGGGATGGGTGCCAGTACCAGCAGCGGCGTGATCACGCCATCGGACCAGTTCACGCCCCAGACAATGCCGAGCCCGCCGAGCAGGGTGATGGCGATGATCACCGGCTGCCACTGCCACCCATGCCGGCGCTCCGGGCGCTGCACGATGCGCGCCAGATTGACGATGGGGGGCACGATCAACAGATAGCTGACACTGCTGCACAACACCAGGGTGAGCAGCGCACCCGGCGCCATGCCCTGCGGCCCGCCGGCGAACAGCAGCGCCTGCCACCATGCACAGGCGATCGGCAGCAGCACACAGCCCAGCAACACGAACAGGCCGATCTCCCGATAGCCTTCCAGCGGTGCCCGCGCGCCCCGCCAGCGCAGCAGCAGCCACGCCACGGCAACCACCGAGGCGAATTCGGCCGCGCTGGCAAGCAGCCGTGGCAAGACCACGAACGGCACCAGAACAAACGCCAGCACGGTACCGGCGAAGGCCGACAACACACAGGTCCGCCACGCCGCGCGAGGGGTGAACAGCAACCAGCCCAGCAGCAGCGGGCAGGGAATCCAGAGGACATGCAACCGGAAACCCGGCATCTGAGCCAGCGTCGGCAACAGCTGCCCCAGCAGGCAACCCAGTGCCAGCGGCAGCACCTGGGTGAGCGATGCGCGAAGATCGCGTGACGGGGGCGTGGAGGGCGAGGTGCGGGTAGGATCGTCCGGTGGGATGCCGGAGTCGTGGTACACGTACACGGGTTGTTTCACGCTCGAAATCGCTGGCACGGGTACCTCGGGTAGGCGTGAGCAGGCTTCGGTTCGTTGGCCTCGCTGGCACCGCCGCGCGGCGGTGGCACACGTGCGCCGGCCTCGATGTGATGCATTTCACGCTTGTGGGCCCCCTGAGCGATCACCGCTTGTCGATGTGTCGCTTCCACCCCACAATCGCGCCGATGTAAGCAGGTTGTCCACTCGCGCGCTATCCGAATTCCGACGTGTTCCGAGGGAGCTGGCATGGACGAACCGATGGCCCCTTACACCCGCTTCGTGGTCGACGGCTTCGACGCCGATGCGCTGCTTGGCGTGGTGCGCGATACCCGCTTCGAGCAGCGTCTGCTGGCGGCGGGGCATTTCCGCGCGTGCCTGCAGCGGCTGGTGTTTCCGGAATTCAGCCTGGACAGCGGCGCGTACACGCTGCCGATTTTCGCCAGCGGCAGCTTCGCGCAGGGCATGATCGCGCTGGCCCTGGCGATCTCCTGCGAGCGACCGATGTGGGCCAACGGGCGATTGGTCGAGGTCGGGCAGGTCATGGTGTTTGCCGAAGACAGCGAGCTTAACGTCCGCCCCAGTCCTGGCGGCTGGCAATGGGCAGTGCTGCTGATCCCGCGCGAGGTCCTGCAGCGTGAGGCGGTGCTGCGGGTCGGGCGGGAACTGCGGTTGCCCCGCACGGGCTGGCATACGCGGCCCGCACCGCCGCCAGCGGCTGAGGGAGTGCGCCATGCGGTGTTCAAGGCACTGGAAGCAGCGGCCGCCTGGGAAGGCGTGATCACGCCGGCGCAGATGGCCGCGCAGGCATCGCTGTTGCTGGGGGCGTTCGTGGAGGCGGTCAGTGCCGGCGATGCGGGCCCGGCCCGGCGGCTGGATGGTTGGGGATCGGCCCGCCATCGCGATGCGCTGGTACGGCGCGCGGAGGACTACCTCAAGGCCCACCTGGAGCGCCCCTTCGACAGCCGTGCCCTGGCATTGGCGCTGGGGGTAGGGGAACGCCAGATCGAGCGGTTGTTTCGTGACGCATATGGGCACGGTCCCTGCCACTGGCATCAGCTGGCACGCCTGAATCGCGCGCGGACGGCGCTGCTGCACGCTGACGAGCGCGGCACGGTGACCGACATCGCATTGCGCTTCGGGTTTTCCCACCTCGGCCGGTTCTCGATCCTGTACCGGCATGTCTTCGGGGAATGTCCCAAGGACACGCTGCGCGGCTGAATCGCGGTGCCGGCGCAAACGCCGCACTGCATGGCCGAACATGACGGATTCAGACTTGTTCGCGTCACGATGCCATCACAAGGCGTCTCGCATTTTCAACGCGCTGCAGGGGAAGCTGATCGCGTGATCAACGCGATCCGGCCATGGAGTCAGCAGTGAGGCGGCCTCACCGGCAGTTCAATCAGGGGAAGATTGAAGTCAACGGAGAAAATGCAATGGGCATTTCGTGTGCGCAGTTGATGGAGGTTCCGTTCCGGAAGGTCGTGGTTGCCGACGACCACATGCTGGTCGCGCAGGGCATAGAACGCCTGCTCATGGAGTGCTTCGCGTCGATCGAACTGGTGTCCTCCGGCGAAGAGCTGCTGGACTCGCTGCACCGCGAAGCACCCGATGTCGTTGTGTCGGACATCAGCATGCCCGGGCTCAGTGGCATCGACGTAATGCGCCAGGTGCGAAGCGAGGGCTGCAGGACGCCGTTCGTGTTCCTGACCATGCACGATGAATCGAGCATGGCGGCCGAGGCGATTCGTGCCGGCGCACAGGGGTACATCCTGAAAAGCTCGGCCGGCGATGAGCTGGTGCGGGCCATCAATGGGGTCATGGACGGGCAGACCTACGTGACCCCCACGCTGGCGGCCAGCGCGGTCCTGTGCGCCGGGCGGTGCCAGTATGTGCTGACCGAAAAACAGCTGCGGATCCTGGAGTACGTCGCGCGGGGCCTGCGTTCCAAGCAGATCGCCTATGAGCTGGGCGTCTCGGTGCGCACGATCGAGTCGCACAAGTACGCGATCATGCAGGAGCTGGGCGTCCATGGCACGCTCGAGCTGGTGCGCAAGGCCGAGCAGGAAGGCCTCATCCGTCACTAGGAACACGCGGGCGTGGTCGGGCAAGTAGTTTTACTTGCCCGGCCACGGTTGTTTTCCCCTTGTCGCCCGCGCAACACCCCCCGCACCATGGCACAGGCGTCCAACGGGCGAGTGCGATGAATCCGGTTCGTGTGTTGCTGGCCGAAGACGGGTGTGCCATGGGGCGCCAGCTTCGTGGGCTGCTGTCCCAGCAATACCAGGTGATCGGCCTGGTGCAGGACGGGGCTTCGCTGGTCCAGGCCGCGCAGAGCATGCTGCCTGATGTCGTGGTGACCGATATCGCCATGCCCGAGATGGATGGGCTGGAGGCGGTCCGTCGTCTGCGCCTGCAGCGCCCGGTACTGGGCGTGGTCTTCATTACCGTGCATGCCGATCCGCAGATGGTGACCCGCGCGATGGCGCTGGGACCCTGCAGCTATGTGCTCAAATCCGACGCAGGTGACGACCTGCTGTCGGCGGTGGGCGCTGCGCTGAAGGGCGATCGGTTCGTCTCGCGCTCCCTGCGCGGCCTGCGCAGGGACGGCCGCTGAGTTCGGCCGGGAATCACACCAGGATGCCGATCAGCTTCTGTGCCAGCTCGTCCACGGACATGGCCAGCAGCACCAGCGGCAGCAGCGGCACGATGGCATGCAGCGCGATCCAGAGCAGGTTCCAGCGCGTCAACGGCAGCACCGACATGCTGCTCAGCCCTTTGTAGACACCGCTGAAATCGGCGAAGGCCGAGGCATCGCCATGGTCGAGCAGGGTGTCGGCGGCGGTGGCGTCCTGCACCGTGCGCTGCCAGCGCTGATCGAAGACCGCCGCGGCCCGGTTGCCCAGCGCATCGAAGCGATACAGCGCGTGGCGTTTGGCGCGCAGCATCATCGGCATCAACAGCAGCAGCGGCGCGGCCAGGAGGAGGGTCGCGCCGATCACATACCCGGCCAGCAGATGACGCAGGCCATACAGGCTCCCGCCCAGATACTGCATGTGGTTGAAGCAGGCGCCGGCCAGCAGCACGCCGCCGGCCAGCGCAAGAATGGCGAAGCGCTCCTGTGCCATGCCCAGGAACCCCAGCCCGCCCGCGCCGTCCGGATGCTCGGCATGCAACACCAGGCCGGCGCGTGGCAGCCGCCACAGCAGGCAGGTCCACAGCACGAAGCGCCACAGCCACAGCAGTGCCACCAGGCGGAACAGCGGCACACCGACCCATTCGTACCAGCGCCCGGCGGCGGTCAGGCTGCCCTGGTCCAGCCGCCAGTCGGCGATGCCGGGAAGCAGGCTAACCGTATCGCTGCCGAACAGCAGCGGCGCCCAGGCGATCGCCACGCACAGCGCTTCGGGCAGCCAACTGTCGCGCCAGCGCCGCACCCTGGCCAAGAGCCCGTCGAGCGATTGTGGGTGACGCGGGTGGACCAGGCTGGCGTGGGTCAGCTGGCGCAGGGCATTGCGCAGCAGTGCATCCGATCGGGGCGCGGCGAGCACCAGCAATGGCACGGCAAGCAGCAGGCGGGCCAGCGTGGCGTAGTCGCCCAGCAGCGACATCGACGGCGGCGCGGGCCACAGCGTACCGGCACGGGCGGCCAGCAGCAGCATCGGCCCGAACGTGACCACGACGATGCCCAGCGCGATCCACAGCGACAGCCGCGAGGTGCCGTGCAGCGCGCCGCTGGCATGCAGCAGCCGGTGCACCAGCCCACCGCGCATCAGCGAATAGGGGTCCTGGTCCTTGCGCATCGGATGGCTGACCGGGCAGTGGAGGAGGGGGGCGCACAGCGTCGCAGCGCGCTGGCAACGAGCATACCGCCGCCACCGTGGGCCGCGGGCGCAGTAAAAATACTGTGGTGCATGCAGTACTAACTCGATTGTGCGGCCTGCGCCGTCCGCCCAAGCTGGAGCCCTGACCCAAGGATCCCGCCATGCTCCTGGTGATCGATTTCCTTACGCGCTTCTGGACGGACATGATCGATCGCGCCGACGGTCCCATGACCTTCCGCTTCTTCCTGCAGCCGACGATGGCGCTGATCACCGCCCTGATCGACGGCATCAAGGACGCCAAGGCGGGCAGGACCCCTTACGCGTGGCTTCTGACCCACAGCTCGGCCGGCGAGCGCAAGGTCGCCTGGCGGCAGGGCGTCACCGCCACGACGCGGATCCTGCTGCTGGGCGTCGGCATGGACGTGATCTACCAGTTCCGCATGTTCGGCGGTTTCAAGTACCCGCTGGAAGCGTTCGTGATCGCGGTGGTGCTCGGCTTCCTGCCGTACCTGGTCCTGCGTGGACCGATCGCCCGCATCGCATCGCACTGGCTGCGCCGCCGTCACTGACTCCCGATCCTTCCACGCCACGAGCCCTCCATGAACGACACCGACCCGACCAAACGACTCAGCGACCGTGCCCTGAGCATCGCGCGCGCCAAGGAACTGCTGGGCGGCAGCGACGAGGCGTCCATCGAGCTGTCTTCGCGGCGGACCGGGATGTCGTTCCAGCGGACCCGCATGAGCGCGGACCGTACGCTGATGTCGATCATCCGCACGGCGCTGTCGTTGATCGGCTTCGGCTTCACCATCTATCAGTTCTTCGGGCACATGCTCGAGACCGGCACCGCGCTGCGTCCGCATGCGCCGCGCAACTTCGGCATCGCCCTGGTGGGGCTCGGGCTGGTGCTGCTGACCCTGGGCATCGTCTATCACGTGCGTTACATGCAGGGCCTGCGCGCAGAACGCCGGATCATGATCGGCGAAGGCCTGGTCCATGGCGAAAGCCACTATCCCGTCTCCCTCACCCTGATCACCGCCGGGCTGCTGTGGCTGCTCGGCCTGCTGGCGATCGTCAGCATGACCTTCAACGTCTCGCCATTCGCCTGACGGCCGTTCCCGCATGCCGGCACGACGCCGGAACCCAACACGCATCCCCCTGGAGAGTGTCATGGCAACAGCAAAAGCGGCAGCATCCCCCAAAGCGTCCGCAACCACGAAGGCCGGCAAGAACGGCAAGCGGCCGAACATCCTGGTGATCTGGGGCGACGACATCGGCATCAGCAACCTGAGCTGCTACAGCCAGGGCCTGATGGGCTACCGGACGCCCAATATCGACCGCATCGCCAACGAAGGCACGCTGTTCACCGATTCCTACGGCGAGCAGTCCTGCACTGCCGGCCGCTCGTCGTTCATCACCGGCCAGAGCGTGTACCGCACCGGTCTGTCCAAGGTCGGCATTCCCGGCGCACCGACCGGCATGAACGAGAAGCTGGTGACCATTGCCGCGCTGCTCAAGAACCAGGGCTATGCCACCGGGCAGTTCGGCAAGAACCACCTCGGCGATCTGAACCACATGCTGCCGACCAACCACGGCTTCGATGAGTTCTACGGCAACCTGTACCACCTCAATGCCGAGGAAGAGCCGGACATGTACGACTACTTCCCGGAGGAGGACTTCCCGAACTTCCGGAAAACCATGGGCCCGCGCGGGGTCATCCACAGCTGGGCGACAGACAAGGACGATGCCACCGAACAGGAACGCTGGGGCAGGATCGGCAAGCAGAAGATCGAAGACACCGGGCCGCTGACGCCGGAGCGGATGGAAACCTGCGACGAGGATTTCGCGGCCACCGCCAAGGACTTCATCAAGCGCCAGCATGACGCCGACACGCCGTTCTTCGTCTGGGTGAACTTCACCCACATGCACCTGTTCACCCACACCAAGAAGGAAAGCCTCGGCCAGGCCGGGCGCTGGCAGTCGCCGTACCACGACACCATGATCGACCACGACAGGAACGTCGGTGAACTGCTGGACTATCTCGACGAGCTGGGCATCGCCGAGGACACCTTCGTGATGTACTCCACCGACAACGGCCCGCACCGCAACTCCTGGCCGGACGGTGGCACCACGCCGTTCCGCAGCGAGAAGGACACCAACTGGGAAGGCGCGTTCCGCATTCCGATGGTGGTGCGCTGGCCTGGCCACATTCCCGCGGGCACCATTGCCAACGGGATCGTGCAGCATCACGACTGGCTGCCGACCTTCCTGGCGATGGCCGGCGACCCGGATGTCAGCGAGAAACTCAAGAAGGGCTACAAGGCGATCGGGCGGACCTACAAGAACCACATCGACGGGGTCAACCTGACCGGCTACCTGACCGGGAAGGAGAAGGAGAGCCCGCGCAAGCTGTTCGTCTATTTCAGCGACGACGGTGATGTGATGGCGATCCGCTACGACAACTGGAAAGTCTCGTTCATGGAGCAGCGCTGCAAGGGCACGCTGCAGGTCTGGTCCGAGCCGCTGATCCGGTTGCGCCTGCCCAAGGTCTACAACCTCAGGACCGACCCGTACGAGTTCGCTGACATCACCTCGAATACGTACTACGACTGGTTCCTGCACCACGACTACATCCTGTTCGGGGCCTATGCGATCGCCGACAGGTTCGCGGCCACCTTCAAGCATTTCCCGCGGGTCCAGAAGCCGAACACCTTCACCATCGATGATGCGCTGGCCAAGCTCAGCGAAGCCTGCGCGGGCAATCAATGATGAGCGTCGTCGCCGACACCATGATCGATATCGCCGGCGGCGTCTTCGTGATGGGATCCAACGATCACTATCCCGAGGAACGGCCGGCGCACAAGGCGCGGGTGGCACCGTTCCGGATCGACCGTTACCCGGTGACCAACCGGGAGTTCGCACGGTTCATCCGCGAAACGGGCTACGTGACGGCTGCCGAGCGCCCGGCGGACCCGGCCGATTACCCCGGTGCGGACCCGGCACTGCTGGTGCCGTCTTCGGTGGTGTTCGTGCAGCCCGCGCACGCGGTCGATCTGTCCAATACGCACAACTGGTGGCATTACGTGGCCGGCGCGGACTGGCGGCATCCCCGTGGCCCGGGCTCGTCGCTGCAGGGCCTGGAAGATCACCCGGTGGTGCACGTGAATGTCGCCGATGCACTGGTGTATGCGCGCTGGGCGGACAAGGACCTGCCCACCGAAGCCGAATGGGAGTTCGCCGCGCGCGGCGGGCAGGAGAGCGGCGAGTTCGCCTGGGGCGACAGCCTGGTTCCGGGGGGCCGCCATCAGGCCAATACCTGGCAGGGTGAATTCCCGTGGCACAGCCTGGACGAAGACGGGTACCGCTGGACCTCACCGGTGGGCAGCTTTCCGCCCAACGGCTACGGCCTGTACGACATGATCGGCAATGTCTGGGAATGGACCGGCGACTGGTACCAGCAGCACGACCAGCTGCAGAGCAGGCCGTGCTGCGCGATCGACAACCCCCGTGGCGGCGCGCGCGAAGGCAGCCACGACCCGCGCGACCGCAGTGCGATCCCGCGCCGGGTCATGAAGGGCGGCTCGCACCTGTGTGCGCCCAACTACTGCCGGCGCTACCGGCCGGCGGCCCGGATGGCGCAGCCGATCGACACCTCCACCTGCCACCTTGGCTTCCGTTGCGTGGAGCGCGGATGAGCCGCCTCTGCCACCGCCAGGTGCGATACCGGAGCATCCCGCATGACGCCTCTGAAGGCATGGCTGATCGCCGTCACCGAGCCGGTCGTGGTCATCATCGATGCGATGGCGCTGGTGCTGATCGCGCTGGCCACGGCGGTGGTGTTCGTGCAGGCGCTGCGGCTGGCACTGCGCGGACACCCGACCAATGTGGAGCGGCGCGCGGTGTGGCTGGCGTATGGCCGCTGGCTGGTGGCCGGGCTGACCATGCAGCTGGCGGCGGACATCATCGAATCCTCGATCTACACCGACTGGGACGCGATCGGTCAACTGGCCGCGATCGCGGTGATACGGACCTTCCTGAACTATTTCCTGGAGCGCGACATCGAGGAGGTGCGCGAGCGGCAGCACGCACCGCGGCCCACGCCGGACCCGTCCTGATCCCGCGCACTGCGATTCCCCTTCCGCCCCGGAGGCCGATGCCATGAACACCCCTGCACCCACCACGCCCCGGCGCCGGCCGCGCGGCCCGCTGGCCCTGTGCCTGGGCGGACTGCTGGCGCTGGGCAGCGCTCCCGTCGCAGCCACTGAAGGCGCGCTGGGTCGCTCGATCACCGGCATGCAGATCACCTCCTACGCCGGCGTCATCCCGCCCGAGCCGGGCATGCAGTGGTCGCTGAGCTACATCCAGTACAACGGCAAGATCAGCGGCAACCGCCCGGCACCGATCGCCGGCCAGATCTCCTTGGGCCTGGAAGCCGACGTCAGCCTGACTGCCGCCACCGGCGTGTATGTCTGGCCGACCAAGGCCGGGCGCTGGAACTTCGCCTCGATGCTGACCGTGCCCTACATCGACGCCGACGTCACCGCCAACCTCGCGGGGCCGCTGGGCAACCGCTTCCAGGCCAAGGATCACGCGTCCAACCTGTTCGATGTGTACTTCGCCCCGGTGATCGCCGGGTACCACATCAGTGAGGTGGAGCATCTGTCCTTCGGCGTGTATGTGTATGCACCCACCGCCAAGTACGATCCCAACCGGTTGGCCAACCCGGGCATGAACATCTGGACGTTCTCGCCCAGCGTGGGCTACACGCATCTGTTCCAGAAGGGCACGCTGGAATTCAGCGTGCTCGGCGCCACCGACTGGTACACCCGCAACGACGACACCGACTACAAGAACGGCGTGGTCGCCCGTGCGGACCTGCTGCTGGTCAAGCGCACCGCCAGCGGCTGGGGCTTCGGCGCGGCCGGCGGCTGGATCCAGCAGCTGCAGGATGACAAGGGCGACACCGCAGACCGCCTGGATGGATTCAAGGGGCGCTCGTTCGGCCTCGGCCCGGTGCTGACCTACGGCAGGAAGTGGTCCGGCGGCGAGCATCTGGATGTTTCGTTCCGCTATGTCGGCGAATTCAGCGTCAAGAACCGGTTCGAGGGCGATCCCTGGAGCCTCTCGATCAGCGGTGGCTTCTGATCCCGGCCGCGCCAGCGCGGCCGCCTGTCTTCCGTCCTGTGGAGTAACGGTCATGCCCTCTGCCATTCCCCCCGTTGCCTGGTCGGCGTGCCTGCTGCTGGCCACGCTGGCGCCTGCGGCAGCCGCGGCCACCCGCGTCGCCGCGGCTGCCCCCCCGGCGACTGCGCCGGCCGACCGCCCTGAACGCGATCCAGAGGCGCTGGCCGCGCTGGATCGCATGGGCGCGGCGCTGCGCGCTCTCAAACAGTTCTCGCTGACCTCCCAGGCCAGTACGGAGATCGTCCTGGATGACGGCCAGAAGGTCGAGCTGGACGGCGTGGTTACCTACAAGGTCAGGACGCCGAACCAGCTGTTCCTGGAACTGCGCAGCGATCGCCAGCTTCGCCAGTTGTTCTACGACGGCAAGTCGCTGTCGCTGTACTCCCCACGCCTGAAGTACTACGCCCAGGTGGATGGGGTGAGCGCCACGCTCGGCGAGCTCGTCGAAGTCGCCGCCAGCCGCTACGGCATCGACATGCCGCTGGCCGACATGTTCCTTTGGGGCACCGACAAAGCCCCGAAAACCGCCATCCGCGGCGCGCTGCATATCGGCGGCGGCACCCTCGATGGCGAGGCCATCGAGCAGTACGCGTTCAAGCAGGACGCGGTGGACTGGCAGCTGTGGGTCAGCAAGGCGACTTCGTTGCCCAGGAAGCTGGTGATCACCTCGCTGGATGATCCGGCGCTGCCGCAGTACCGCGCCCAGCTGCGCTGGGATACCCGCACGCCGGTCGCGGCTACTGCATTCCAGTTCACGCCGCCGGCCGATGCGGCGCGGATCAAGCTGGTCCCGGTCGCGGTGGTGATCGACGCTGCCGGGCAGGAGAACTGACATGCGGACCGTGATCAATCGTTTCTTCGTGGCGTCCTCCCTGGCCGCCGGCCTGCTCCTGGTACTCCTGCTGACGGTATCCGCGCCAGCCAGTGCCCAGCGCGGCGGCGGCTTCCATGGTGGTGGTGGACATGGCGGTGGCGCACGCGCCAGTGCCCACACCAGCATCAATCGGCCCGTGCAGCGCCCGCAGGGCGGCAACATCAATCGCGGCGGTGGCGGCAACATCAATCGCAACATCGATGCAAACCGCAACGTCAATCGCAACGTCAACCGGAATGTCGATCGCAACGTCAACGTCAACGTGGATTACCACGACGATCACTGGAACCACTGGGACGACCATCCGTTCGCGACCGCTGCAGCGGTGACCGCCGGTGTGGCGGTGACCTCGGCGGTGATCGGCTCGATCGTCACCTCGGTGCCGCCCAGCTGCGTGACCACCGTGATCAACGGCATGGCCTACCAGCAGTGCGGCAATGTCTGGTACGAGCCGCGCTATGCCGGCACCACCGTGCAGTACGTGGTGATCAACCCGCCGCGCTGAACGCGCCTCGTCGTTCTGCCAGCCCACAGGACGGCTGCACCCGCAGCGCGTCTTTCCATCCTGCCCCTGGAGACTCGCGTCATGAAAGCTTTTGCCATCGCCGTCCTGGCCACCTCCCTGGTCGCCTGCGCCTCCACCCCGACCGTCAAGACCGACTACGATCCGTCGGCCAGCTTCAGCTCCTACAAGACCTACACCTGGGCGATGAAGCCCGAGGCAAGCTCGCCGCTGGTGCAGCAACGCATCATCGACGGCATCAACGCCCGGCTGCAGGCCAAGGGACTGCGCGAAGCCCCCAACGGCGACATCGCGCTGGCCGCGCACATCGCCAACAGCCAGAAGCAGACCCTGGACACCTTCTACAGCGGCACCGGCATGGGCGGGTGGGGCTGGCGCGGCGGTGGCTGGGGCGGCGGCATGGCCATGGGCAACGCCACGACCACGGTGCATACGTATGACGTGGGCACCCTGGTGGTGGACATGTTCGATGCCCGCACCAAACAGGCCGTGTGGCGTGGTACGGCCAGCGGCACGGTGCCGACGTCGCCGGACAAGGTCAATGCGGCGGTGGAAGCAGGGCTGGACAAACTGTTCGCTGCGTTCCCGCCGGGTGCGACCGCCGCACGCTGAGTGCTGCGCCGAAGTTGCAAACGCGTTCAACCGCGCGGGCCCGTGCCGGGCTGTCCCCCTCCCACCGGCACGGGCCCACGCACTTGAACTGACGGGCCGTCCTGCTTCCCATCCCTCGAGGTGCCCCGTGTCGATCGGCCATGCCGTACGCCTGGTAGTGCTGTTGGGCGTCCTTGCGCCCTGGAGCGCCGTTGCCCAGCAGGGCACCCAGGCAGCGCCCCAGCCAGTTGCGGCGCCGGTCCAGACCCGCGTGCCCGCGCCGGCGTCGACCGCGAAGGCTTCGTTGTTCCGTGACGCCGAAGATGGCCATTTCGACATGTCGCGCTGGCTGCTCGAGCACCGCGGCTTCCTGCCGGTACCGATCATCGTGACCGACCCGGCGGTCGGCAACGGGGGCGGTGTGGCGCTGGCGTTCTTCCATCGCCCTGCGGCTTCCGGCTCGCCAGGGGAGGGCGGTGCACCGAAGATGGTGACGCCGGACATCTATGGCGGCGGGGCGATGCGCACGTCCAACGGCAGTGAAGCCTACGGCGTGGGCGCGTCGCTGCATTTCGACGATGACCGCTGGCGTTACCGGGGCGGCGTGGCCAAGACCTCGTTCAACCTCGGCTTCTACACCCCGGGCACGCTGCTGCCCGCGCAGAAGATCGAATACAACATGGATGGCCTCATGTCGTTCCAGCAGGGGTTCCGTCGCCTTGGCGACCGCGACCTGTACCTGGGCCTGGCCTGGGTCTACATGGACCTGGACATCGGCTTCGATGTCGCCTCCGACAGTGACCGGTTCCAACCGCACGAGCTGTCCAAGCGCAGCTCCGGCCTCGGCCTGTCGCTGGAATACGACACCCGCGACAATTCGTTCACGCCCTCCAGGGGCTGGCTGGGCATGGTCGAGGGCAACTTCTACCTGCCGGGCATCGGCAGTGATGCCACCTTCCAGAGTTATCGCGGGCACGCCTACGGCTATTGGCCGATGGGCCGGTACTTCGTGCTCGGCGGCCGCGCCGATGCGCGCTGGGCCAACGGTGAAATCCCGTTTTACCGGCTGCCCTACATCGACCTGCGCGGCATCGGCTCGGCCCGTTACCAGGACACGCGCGCGGCGGTGCTGGAGAGCGAGCTGCGCTGGAACATGACCCAGCGCTGGGCACTGATCGGGTTCGTCGGCGCGGGACGCACCTGGGGGCGGCACAACAATTTCAGCGACGGCGCCAGCCAGGTCTCCAAAGGCGCGGGCGTGCGCTATCTGATCGCCCGCCAGTTGGGGATGCACGTTGGCGTGGACTATGCGTGGGGCCCGGAGGACGACACGTTCTACATCCAGGTCGGCAGCGCATGGCGTTGATAGGCCACCGCCACCGATTGCCGTGTGCGGCCTCGCTGCTGCTTGCAGGGGCGTGTGCGGCCGCTGCACCTGCACCACTGCAGGCCGCCGAGCCGGTCGCGCCGGCCGTGGTGGCCGGCGAGGGCAGCCACTGCGGCGTACGCGGTCCCGGCGATACCCGTCCGCGCATCGGGTTGGCGCTGGGCGGCGGTGGCGCGCGCGGCATTGCGCATGTACGCATCCTCAAACAGCTCGAAGCGCTGCACATTCCGGTGGACTGCATCGCCGGCACCAGCGCTGGCGCCCTGGTCGGCGCGTTGTATGCCTCCGGCTCCACGCCCGAGCAGATCGAGCAGGTGGTGCTGAGCACCGAGTGGTTGAGCCTGTTCACCGATACCCTGCCGCGCCGCGAGCGGTCCCTGCGGCGCAAGGCAGACGACTACGCACAGCTGGCCCCGATCGGCATCGGACTGGGCGGCGAAGGCAAGGCGGTGGCGCTGGCCGGCGGCGTGTCCGAGGGCGAGAAGCTGATCGCGCTGTTCGAGCGTGCCACCGGCGGCAGCCGGGTCAGCGGCCGCTTCGACGATCTTCCCATCCCGTTCCGCGCAGTCGCCACCGATATCAACACCGGGCAGCCGGTGGTGCTGTCCGAGGGCAACCTGCCGATGGCGATGCGCGCGAGCATGTCCCTGCCTGGCATCTTCCGCCCGGTGGTGATCGACGGGCACGTGCTGCTCGATGGCGGACTGTCCAACCAGGTGCCGATCGACGTGGTGCGCGCGATGGGTGCCGACCGGGTGATCGCGGTCGACGTGGGCACGCCGCTCAAGCCGCTGGATCGCGATGCCAGCCTGGTGGATGTGATCAGCCAGTTGAGCGGCTTCCTGACCACCCGCAGCGCCCAGACCCAGCTGGACAGCCTGGGCACGCAGGACCTGCTGATCTCGCCGGACCTGACCGGCAAGGTTGCCACCGGCGATTTCGACAAGGCGCCCGAAGCGCTGCGGATCGGCCAGCTCGCTGCCGAACAGGCCGCCCCGGCGCTGCGCGCCTTCGCGCAGAGCCCGCAGGTATATGGGCAGCTGGCCGCGCAGCGTGTGCAGCGCGAACGTCCCGTCGGCACGGACCGGATCGAGTTCGTCGAGGTGGAGAACCACACCGGCTACGCCGATGCACTGCTGCTGAGCTACCTGCCGGTCCAGATTGGCGAGCCGCTGGACATCAAGGGCATGCAGGCCGGTGTCCTGCGCGCCTACGGCATGGGTACCCTGGCCAGCATCAACTACGACGTGCGCGAGCGCGATGGCCGCACGGGTGTGTTCGTATCGGCCTATCCCAAACCGAACGGCCCCATCTACCTGGAGGCCGGGTTGAGCCTGAGCAACGATCTGGAGGGCAACCACGAAAGCAACCTGCGCGCGGGACTGCTGTTCTCGCCGCTGTCGCCCTATGGTGCCGAGGCGCGCATCGCCCTGCAGATCGGCAGCGAGCCGGGGCTGACCGGGCAGTACTACCGTCCTTTCGATCTGCACAACCGCTACGCCTTCCAGGCCGGCGGCGGCTTCCAGACCCGCAGCTTCAATCTGTATGACGAAGAAGGTGACAAGATCGCGCGCTACCGGGTGCGCCGTACCGGCGGCACGCTGGCGCTGGTGCGCAATGTGTCCAATGTGCTTGCGCTGTCGGTCGGGGTGGAGCGCTATACCGGCAACGCCGAGGTGGAGGTCGGTGACCCAGCCATTCCGCGCGTGAACTTCGAGGAGGGCGCCTGGATCGCGCAGGCAACGCTGGACGACATCGACAGTGTCTACTTCCCGCGCGATGGTTACCTGGTCAATGCCGGCACGTACCAGTCCAGTCCCAGCCTGGGTGCCGATGCGCGTTTCGGCCAGCTGGATCTGGATGCGGTGGCGGCCCGGTCGTTCGGCCGGCACGCGCTGCAGCTGGGGCTGCGCTATCACGTGACATCCTCCGGCACGGCGCCGGTGCAGAACCTGTACCGGCTCGGCGGCCGCTGGCGGCTGGCCGGCTTCCAGCACAACCAGCTGACCGGGCAGGACTACGCCCTCGGCTTTGCCGGCTACACCTACGAGCTGGGCAAGCTGCTCGGCCGCTCGGCGCAGGTGGGTGGCACGCTGGAGTACGGAAACGCCTGGCAGCGCCGCAGCGACATGTCCTTGAGCGACGGGGTCTGGAACGGCAGCGTGTTCCTCGGCTTCGACTCGTGGATCGGCCCGTTGATCTTCGGCATGGGCTTCCGCGAGGGCGGCGAGAACGTGGTGTTCATCGAGCTCGGGCAGTCACTGTGATGCCGGCCAGCGGCCGGCACTGCTCACCACACCTGCGAGAGGATCACCCCGAGCGCGCCGCACCAGCACACGATCACGAACCAGGCCAGCACCGCATTGGCACTGAGGCCGCGGTGGCGGACGAACAGGCTCAGCACCAGCGCGGCCACCAGCGGCAGCACGAACAGACTGACGATCCAGACCAGCGGATGGCCGTGCATGGAAGCTCCTTGGCCTGTCGGCTCAGTTCAGGGCTTTATCGGGGTAGTAGCGGGTGCCCTTGACCGTCAGTTCCGCGGCCAGGCCGCTCTCGGTCATCTGGTAGACCCACACGTTGTCGGAGACCTGCACGGCGCCGGTGAGGCCGCCGCCGGCCTTGTCGACCTTTGCGGCCAACGTGGCCTGGCCGCCGATTTCGATGCCGCGGGTGATGAAGTCCTGGTATGCCTCGGGTGTCCTGAACACCCAGACCAGATCGAAGGTCTTGGCGCCGAATCCCAGGCCTGCCTGGATCTCGACCATGCGCATGAAGGTTTCCTGTCCACTGCGGTTGTCGATGGCCACGCCATGCCCACCACCGCCGCCGGCGATCAGCACCTTGACCCCGAAGCTGCGGAACACCGCATACCCGGCGGCCTGTTCCACCGCCTGGCGGGCGCCGGGCTGGGCCGCGTACAGCCGCGACAACACGGCGGCGGTGGCGGTGCGCGCCTGGTTCTGCGCCTCGCGTTTTTCCGTTGATGGCGGCGCATCACTGCGCGCGGGTGCACTGGAAGTGCAGCCGACAACAAGAACGCTGGCCAGGGCCAGCGCCAACACGGGTAGGCAGAGTTTCATCACGGCACCTCCGGAAGGAACAGCGGTCACTGCACCCGCTCGATCTGCGGCGAGGTCCACTGGCCCTGCAGCAGCGCAGGCTCGGGCCAGTAGTAGCGCATCGCGGCCATGAACGGGCCGTTGGGCGCCGGAAGCCAGTTGCTCTGTTTGTCCGGCCCCGGCGAGTCGTGCTGCAGGTACAGCGTGACGCCACCATCAGCGTCTTTTTTGAGCTGCGGCAGCATCGCGGCATTGATCAGATAGCGGTCGATCGGGTTGGCCACCAGCAGCTGGCCAGGCAGGTCATACATGGTCAGCGACCAGAACGCGTTCACCGGCGGCAGGCCGTCCTTGCCGAAGCGCAGCACGTAGCGGTGCTGGCTGCCGTCAAGCGGGGCGCCGTCGGCATCCTTTTCGTAGATGGGATACAGCGCTTCGTCGCGCGAGTTGGCGCCGATGCCCATCTGGGTGCCGGTGGCGCGCGCGACATAATCGTTCTTGAGGAATTCGCGGGTGCCGAACAGCGTGTCCATCTTCCCGCCCAGCGCGCTGCGGCGCGCGTCGATGTCATGCTGCCCATCGGCCATCCCGTCCTTCAACGCCTGCAGCGTCGGCGGCGGCAGCGCCGCCACGTCCAAGGGCTGCCCCGGCACGATGCCGATCCGGGCAAAGCGCGCGCGCAGGTCCACTTCACTGGGATGCGGCGGCGCGAACTGCAGCAGGAACGCCAGTTGGCTAAAGAAGGCTGGCGAGGTGCGTGCCTCGCTGCCGGACAACGGCGTGGGCCAGTCCACCGCGGCCGGCGCCGGCGGCGCAGGTGTGCCCAGGTACGCCGACAACGGTTGCACCTTGTACCCGGCCTGGATGCGTTTGACGTTGTCCAGGTCGGCGGGGTTGAACAGCTGCGTGCGCCCGACCAGGCTGACCAGCTGGGTTTCCGAACGGATCACCTGGGTGATGCCGTCGGGAACGGCGCCCTGCCAGTCCGGGCCGGCGATCAGATAGTGCCCGCCCTCATTGCCGGTCGTGCGGCTGCCGATGTAGGCGAAGTTGTAGGTGTACAGGTCCATCAGCTGGAACACGAAGTAGCGCTCCGCTTCCATTTTCGGCACGGTGATCACCACCGGCTCGGCGCGCAGGTCCAGCCCGGCGAACGAGTAGGGGGTGTCCGAGTTGGGCGTCACGAAGGCGGTGTCGGCCGGGGTAAACACGCGGGCGATGTTGAGGATGGTGTTGAACGGCCCCTTGTACTGCGGGTTGGCGGTGTCGATGCTGAAGGTGTGCATCGTCTGGTACTCGCCCAGCATCGGGACGCCGTACACATACGCATCGCGGGCGATCGCGCGCGTATCGGCGGCGGCGTCCGCGGGCGGCTCACTCGGTGCGGTCGTGGCCTGGCTCGATGGCGCCGGCCTGCAGGCGGCGACCAGGGCGAGGATCGCCCCGGCGATCGCCAGGGCGGTGGCGGTGCGCAGCAGTCGCATGATCATGTCCTCTTCAGTGCGCGCACCAGGCGGCGCGCGTCGGCATCATTCGGGGAAGACCAGGGTCACCATCATCCGCGCGGTCCAGCGGCTGGCGTACTGCGGGCGGTCAACGTTGTAGAAGCCGCCCACTCCGATGCTCACCGGCGTGTGGCCCAGCCGCAGTACCTTGGACACGGTCGCTCCCAGCGGCACCGTCCATGCGTCGCCGCTGTCGGCCTTCCAGTTGTAGTTGGTCTCGGAGGTGAAGCTCAGCGACCAGCCCTGGGGCAGGTTGCGGGTGAGGAAGGGCTGCACGCTGGTGCTGCTGACATCCTCGCGGTCGCTGTCACCGCCCACCGACCAGACATGGTTGGCCAGTGCACCGACGGTCCACTTCTGCGTTTTGTGCACCACGATGAAGGCCGGGCCGAGCGAGTATTTGCCCGTGCCCAGGCTGTCGTGCGAGGCGGTATCGAGCAGCGCGGCGAAGCCGAAGCCGACCTCGGTGCCATGTGCCTCGGAGGCGGTCTTGGGGATGTAGTACCCCTGCACGAACAGATCGCCGGTCCCGTGCTTGTCTTCCGGGAACTGATTCCAGCTCAACGGCAGGATCGGGCGCAGGATGAACTTGCCGTTCTCACCGACGAAGGGAATCACCGGCTGGATCTTCAACTGCTGATTGTGGACGTCGCCGCCCGGCCCGACCGAGCCCTGGTAGTTGTACTGGAACGGCACCGAGATCAGGGCCGCCCCGGGGTCGGCGAGCTTGCGGGCGATGTCATCGGAGGACGCCGGGCCGGCCGGCGCGTCCTGCGCGGCCAGTGGCGCCGCGCAGGCGATGCCGGCGAGCAGCGCCAGCCGGGACAGCGCTGGGCGGCGGCAGATCATTGCGGTGCATCCACGACCACGTACTGCACGGTGGTGCCGGAGTAGCGCGGCTGGTACCAGGCATTGTCACAGCGCTGGTAGCCCAGGCCGTTGACGATGACGGTGCTGCAGTCCACCGGCAGCGAGTACACCACCGAACCGATCACCGCCGAGGTGACCGCGACGCCGGCGGTGAATGCCGCGGCATCCCAGAACGGGTGGTCCCAGTACGGCGGCGGCGGCGGCGGGTACGGCCCGGGACCCGGCGGGTGCGGGCCAGGACCCGGGCCCGGGCCTGGCGGATGAGGTCCCGGCCCGGGTCCCGGCCCCGGAGCAGGGTGGGGACCGGGACCCGGCCCAGGATGCGGACCCGGCTCGGGGCGGGGCCCCGGACCGGGATGTGGCGAAGGGCCTGGCCCCGGCGGATGCGGCGCGAAGCCGCCACCGCCGTGCGCGAAGCCTCCGCCACCGAAACCGCCGGCATGGGCGATCGAAGGATGGGCAAAGCCGCGCAGGCCCGGCCGTGCCTGGGCATCGGCCGGCAGCAACGCGCTGCCCAGCAGCAGGGTGATCAAGGCGGGCGCCAGTGCGGCGCGAAGCGTCGAGGAACGGTCCATGCTCAGTTCTCCCCGTCAGGCGTGGTCTGCGCGGCCAGCGCGACCGGAAGGAACACGATCTTGGTGGCCCCCTTGGGGTCGAAGGCCAGTTCCTTCGCGGTCACCGTGCGCCGCGTGTCCCAGTTCAACGTGGCCTGGTAGGTGGGCAGGGCCGGGTCGCTGTGGCTGGTGATGGCCAGTTGCCGCGGCAGATGGGTGGCATCGGAGATCCAGACCTGCCAATCCACGCCGGGCTGCCGGAAGGCGTAATGGTGCGTGGCCTCGCCGCCGATGCGGGCACTGCCGACCAGCAGTGCCGACTGGAACTGATCGGTCGGGAACGCCGGCGTGCCCCACAGGAACAGGTCGGCCAGCGGCAGTTCGATGCCATAGGTGGTGGCCGATTCGGCCAGCAGCGCCTGGCTGCTCTTGTTCAATCCATCCAGCGTGGCGTAGTACTTCAGGCGCGGGGAGTAGATCGTCAGGGCCTTGCCGTCGTAGAAGAGCTGGCGGTGCTGCTGGTCGCTCTGGATTTCCGCGAAGAAGTGGTCCGGTCCAAGCACGCGATACGTGACGGTGCCAGGCAACGCGATCTTCTGGCCATCATCGAGCACATACTCGGTGCTGGTCGTGGCGCTGAGTGAGAAGTGCGGCAGGGCGCGCAGGGCGGTGCCCATGCGGGTCAGGGCCTGGATCGCCTCGGCATCGATCGTCGCCGGCGCGGTCTGCGCGGCAAGCGGCGGCGGTGACAACAGCAGCGGTCCGGCCAAGACCAGGGCCAACAGCAGGCGCGACGGGGTGCGCGGCATGACGGTCTCCAGAGTGTCGTCGATGGGCCGCGCGACCGGCCGGCCCTGTTGACACTCTGCGGACCGCCCACGCCGCGGACAACCGGAGTTACACGGTAAGCCGCTAGGTATTTATACGCAGTCGCCGGCCGCACACCGGCGCCTGCGCGGTGCGCTCAGGGGGCGCGGGCGGAGGGTGGCCCGCCGGCGGCGATCCAGTCCTCGACCGCCTGGCTGACCACCGTCATCGGCATCGCCCCATTGCCCAGGATCAGGTCGTGGAAGGCGCGGATGTCGAAGCGGTCGCCCAGTTGCCTGCGGGCGTGCTCGCGCAGTTCCAGCAGGCGCAGCTGGCCCATCTTGTAGGACGACGCCTGGCCGGGCTGCACCAGGTAGCGATAGACCTCGATGCGGACATCGCCCGGCGTCATCCCGGTCTTGGCCTGCATGTAGGCCATCGCCTGTTCGGGCGTCCACTGCTTGCGGTGCAGGCCGGTATCCACCACCAGCCGTACCGAGCGGAACATTTCGGCCTGCAGCCGACCGAGGTCACCGGCGGGGTCGTCCCGATACACGCCGGCCTCGGCCATCAACTGTTCGGCATACAGCGCCCAGCCCTCGCTGAACGCACTCGGGTTGAGGCTGCGGCGCAGCATCGGCAGGTCGGTGAGGGTCTGGCCGATCGAGATCTGGAAGTGATGGCCGGGCGAGCCCTCGTGATAGGTGAGGGTGGGAATGCTCCAGCGCGTATTGGAGGTGATATCGCCCAGGTTGATGAAGAACGTGCCCGGCCGCGAGCCGTCCATCGCCGGGGGGTAGTAGTAACCGCCCGGCGAGGTGGCCTGCATGTGCGTGGGCACTGGCTGCACCACCAGTTTCTGCGCGGGCAGGTGGCCGAAGTAGGTGGGCAGGATCGGGCCCAGGTCGCTCAGCCGCTGCTGGATGTCGCCGATCAGCGCCTGGCGGCCGGCATCGCTGTCCGGATACAGGTAGCGCGGATCCTTGCGTAGCGTCTCGATCCGCGCGGCAACCGTGCCGTCGCGCAGACCCAGCTGCTTCAGGCGTGCATCCATGGCCTTGTCCAGGCGCGCGACTTCGCGCAGGCCGATCTGGTGGATCGCATCGGCATCCAGATCGGTGCTGGTGTACCAGCGCAGTGCCGCGTCGTAATACGCCTTGCCCTCGGGCAGGGCCCACACCCCCTTGTTGCCGGGATGGGTGGCCAGCTTGGCCTGCACGTCATCGAGCAGGCGCTGGTACCCCGGATTGACGGCGTCGCGCACGGCGGTGGTCGCCTCGGCGATCAGCTCTGCCCGGCGCGGGGCGGCGATGGCGGGGACCTTGTCCACTTTGCGCTGCAGTGACTGCACCCACAGGCTGTTTTCCGGTGCGGGCGCGAGCAGCGTACGGAACTGGTTGGCCGCCCCCTCCAGCGCCACCTCAGGCGGCACCACACCCTGGCGGGCCTGCATGTCCATGTTGGCCCGGACCTGGTTCAGCTTGGGCCCCATGGCCCGCAGGCGCGCGATGTAGTGGCGTGCACTGGTGTCATCGGTCACCGCGTGCTGGTTGTCCATGAACTGCGGCAGGTTGACCGGCAGGCTGAACAGTTGATCCACCGCGTAGGTGCTGCCGCCAACCGGCAACCATGCTGCGGCCCACGGCACCTCCATCAGATCGATCTGGGCCTGGTAGAACCAGCGCGCGAGCCCGTCGCTCAGACGCTGCTGCGGATCCAGTGGCGCGCCGTGCCAGGCCTTGATCTGGGCGAGGTTGTCGGCCATCGCGCGGCGGTTGACCTCGCGCCGCGCCAGCGAGACGTCGGTCAACTGGTCGGACAGATCACCCGCTGCGTCGCCGCTGATGCCCAGCATCGTGCGCAGTTCGGGATCGGCGTTGATCGCGGCCATCGTCTGCGCATCGAGCAGTGCGTTGAACGAGGCGGGGGCAACGGCACGTGAGTTCGCAGGCGTCTGTGCACGCGCCTCCGGGACAGGAAGGGCCACCGCGCCAGCGATGGCGAAGGCAAGCAGGGCAGGGGCAACGCGGGCGGGCGTGATCGGAAACACGGGGCGATCTCCGTTGGCGGGCAGGCTGCGCGAAGGCTACGCCTGCGCGTGTGCGCCTGCATCTGCGGATCGTCATGGCCGCGCAGGCGGCGGCATCGGGCGGTCGTTGGCCGTCGGGCGGCAAACACCGTCGGCTATGTGGATATGCCCATGGGTAAGGGCGTTGGTCGCTGCGCCGCCACCGCCATCGAGTGAAATCAGTGACTTGAGCGAGGGCGATGGCGGAGGCGTCCGGGCGCGCGAGGGTACGCCCGGCGGGGTGGATTGACGCTCTGCAGCAAGTTTGCAACATGGGCCGCAGGTCACCCGGGGGAGCCTGTCTTGCCTGCCTTCCATCTGCCACGGCGATGTCGCCGTTGACGTGCCACCTGCGCCGCGCTCCATCGTCTTTTGCGGGCCTCGCCCGATCTCTGCGGAAGTTGCCATGAATCCTCGCGCCACCGTGCTGCGACGTCGCCGTCTGTCCGTCGCCGTGTTTGCCAGCCTGCTCTCCACCCTGCCGGTCCACGCCCAATCACCCGGCGACGCCCCGGCGGTCACCCAGCTCGACCAGCTCACCGTGCTCGGCAGCCGCACCCAGGCACGCACCGTGCTGGAGTCCCCGGTCCCGATCGACGTGCTCGGCGCCGAGGACATCCGCAGCAGCGGCTACACCGACATCAGCCAGATCCTGCAGTCGCTGCTGCCCTCGTTCAATTTCCCGCACCCGACCACGCCGGACGGCAACACCCATATCCGCTCGGCAACGCTGCGCGGGCTGTCGCCGGATCAGACCCTGGTGCTGGTCAACGGCAAGCGCCGGCATGCCAGTGCCTGGGTCAACACCGGCGGTACGGTGGGCAAGGGCGCGGTCTCCACCGATCTGAATGCCATCCCGGTCAGCGCGATCGAGCGGGTGGAGGTGCTGCGCGATGGGGCGTCCGCCCAGTACGGGTCCGATGCGATCGCCGGGGTGATCAACATCGTGCTGCGCGAGGATGCCGGGTTTGAAGGTCGCGTCAGCCGCGGTACCACCCGCGATGGCGGCGGTGGTACGACGGCCGTCGCGCTCGATACCGGCGTGGCCTTTGCCGAGGGCGGTGGCCTGCACCTGACCTGGGACTATCGTGACCGCAAGGCTGCCAACCGCGCACTGCCCGATACCCGCCAGCAGTACTTCGGCATCGGCCGCAACGGGGCACCGGTGGCACCATCAAGCACCTTCGGCTCCGGCACCGGCCTGGCCCCGATCGGCGGTGCGGCCGCCGGTGCGGTCGCCGATCCACGTGAGGCCACCATCGATCGCGATGCGCTGTGGCGTTTCGCCGATTCGGCCGATACCGTCGAGAAAACCGTGTTCGGCAACCTGCGCAAGCCGCTGGCCTGGGCCGAGGGCCTGGAGGCCTACGCCTTCGGCGGCTATGGGGTGAGCGAAGGCAGCTCCAATGCCTCATTGCGCCGCGCCGGCCAGGTCGAGAACGTGCGTGCGATCTACCCGGACGGATTCCTGCCGTGGGTCGATACCCAAAGCACCAATGCGTCGCTTGGTGCGGGCATCAAAGGCCTGCTCGGTGACTGGCACTGGGACCTGAGCAGCGTCTACGGACGCAACAAGCTGGTCTACCGCACCCGCAACACGCTCAACGCCACGCTGGGTGCCGACAGCCCGACCGCGTTCTACAACGGCGCGCTGGAGGCCTCGCAGTGGACCACCAACCTGGATGCCAACAACAGTATCGAGCTGGGCTGGCATGCGCCGCTGCGACTCGCGCTGGGCGCGGAGTTCCGCCGCGATACCTACGGCATTTCGCCGGGCGAACTGAACTCGTATGTGTGGGGGCCGGCACGGGTGCTCGATGGTCCGTCCGCCGGCAGCGTGCCGACCATCGGCTCGCAGGGCTTCGCCGGCATCCAGCCGGCCGATGCGGGCAACCACCATCGGCACAACATCTCGGCCTATGCCGAGGCCGAGACTGACGTCACCGACCGCTTCCTGGTCTCGCTGGCAGGGCGCTGGGAGGACTACAGCGATTTCGGCAGCACCACCAACGGCAAGCTCGCACTGCGCTACCAGCTCGATGGCGGGGTCGCGCTGCGCGCCTCGGTCAGCAGCGGCTTCCATGCGCCCGCACTGGCCCAGCAGTACTTCAGTTCCACCAGCAGCCGCACCCTCAACAATGCCGTCACCGGGGTGGCGGAGTACGTGCTGGTGCGCACCGCGCCAGTGGATACCGTGGAAGCGCGCGCGCTGGGCGCGCGGTCGCTGGAGCCGGAACAGGCCACCAATCTCACCGCCGGCCTCACCTGGGGCATCGGCGGGCTCAGCGCATCACTGGATGTGTACCGGATCGATATCGATGACCGCATCTTCCTTTCCAGCAACTTCGTCGATGCAGCCGGCTCCACCGCGATCCGCGACTACCTCGCGGCGCTGGGTTCACCGGGGGTGACCAGCGTGCGCTACTTCAGCAATGCCGCAGATACCCGCACCACCGGCGTGGATGCGTCGGCACGCTACCTGTGGGACCTTGCCGATCATGGCCGGCTGACCGCGACCGTCGCCTACAACCGCAACAAGACGGAGCTGACCCACGTCGCCTCGACCCCGTCGCAGCTCACCGCGCTCGGCGTGCGCACACCGTTGTTCGATGTCACCGAGCGCACCCGCGTGGAGAAGGGCCAGCCGCGCGACAACCTGACGCTCGCGCTGGGCTGGGACGTGGGCCGCTGGGGCCTGCACCTGGGCACGCACCGCTACGGTGAGATCGAAGGGGTGGCGGCGACCAACCAAAGTGCGGCCAACGTCGCTGCCTTCGCGCAGGGCTCGACCCGCTTCCGCACGCTGCCGACCGAAGCCGGTACGGCGGGCAATGTCGACGTGATCCAGACGCTGGAGGCGCGCTGGGTCACTGATCTGGACATCGCGTTCCGCGCCACCGACACGGTCACGCTGGTGGTGGGCGCGAACAATCTGTTCAATACCTATCCCACCCGCAACATCGCCACCACCCCGCAGGTCTCCGGTGCGGATACCTTTGGCGTGTTCCCGTACAGCGAACTGTCGCCGTTCGGCTGGAGTGGCACGTATTACTACGCCCGCCTGGAGGCCCGTTTCCAATGACCCGTCCCACGATGACAGGCACGCTACCTGCCGACCCGCAGCGCCGGCACTGGCTGCGTGCCGGCCTGACCACGGCGGCGGTAGCCGCGCTGGCGCCGGTGGCCGGATCGGCCGCTGCGGCCGCACCGTCCGCCGCCGCCGACACCGCTATCGATGTGCTGCGGCTGGACCTCAACGAAAGCAGCTACGGTCCCTCGCCGAAGGTGGGGCCGGCCGTGCAGCGTGCGCTGGTGGAAGCGCCGCGCTACGTGAGCGCCGCCCAGTTGCAGGCCCTGCAGGTGCAGATCGCCACGCTGGAAGGGGTCGCGCCGGAGCAGGTCATCGTCGGTGAAGTGCTGGAAGCACTTGGCCAGCACCTGGCGCTGAGCGAAGGTGCCGGTGGCTTCATCTACTCGGTGCCCGGCTATGGCGCGCTGGTGGATGCGGCCAGGCCCTTTGGCGGGCGGGCGGTGGAAGTGCCGTTGAACGCGCGGCTGGAGAATGACCTGCCCGCATTGCTGGCCACGATCGCGCCGGACACCCGCGCGCTGTTCGTGGTCAATCCGCACAATCCCTCGGGCACGCTCAGCCCAGGCGCGGACTTCGATCGTTTCGTGAGCGCCGCGCAGGCGCGCACGCTGGTGATCGTCGATGAGGCCTACCTGGACTACCGTGAGGATGCGGCCGCGTTGAGCGCGGTGCGCCTGCTGCGGCAGGGCCAGAACGTGGTGGTGTTCCGCACGCTGGGCAAGATCCACGCGCTGGCGGGTCTGCAGGTCGGCTATGCGCTGGCCCCGACCGGGCTGGCCGGAGCGCTGCGTCAGCGCGGGGTAGGGGGCGCGCACGCGCAGAACCAGCTCTCTCTCGCCGCGGCAGCGGCTGCGCTGGCCGATACCGTCCACGTGGCCCAGGTCCGGCGCAGCGTTGCGCTGGAGCGGCAGCGCTGGCAGCAGGTGCTGACCGGGCTGGGCCTGCGTTCTACCGAGGCCGCCGGCAATTTCGTGTTCGTCGACACCGGGCGCCCGCATGCAGCCGTCGCAGCCGGGTTGCTGCAGCAGGGCGTGCGCATCGCGCGGGTGTTCGCCCCGTATGACACCTGGGTGCGGATCACCATCGGCACGCCGGCGGAGAACCGGCGCGCGCAGCAGGCCTTGGGTCACGTGCTGGCCTAGCCGCGGATGCGCTCGAAGCCGTCCGCGCTCCAGTCCTCGCTGCCCACCCCGTGGTGGATGACGAACAGCCCCTGCGGATCGTAGCGGCGCTTGGCGGCCTGAAGGCGAGGGTAGTTCGGTCCCCAGAATGCCTGCTGCCAGTCTGTCTGGAAGTAGTCGCTCTCGGAGACGTACGCCGGTGCGGACGGGGCCACCGCGCTCAGCGCCTGGTAGGCGCGCGCTACGTTCAAGGCCCCCCGGCGTGCACGGGGCTCGTCCACCTTCAGGCCCAGGCCCGGGAAGATCGGTCCGCCGGCATTGCCGATGATGGCCAGCGCGAAGGCATCCAGCACCGCAGGATGGGTGGCGGTGTCACGGCTGGCCGCCAGCGCAGCGGCCGGGGCACCGAACAGGCCCTTGTTGCAGTGCAGGCCGACATCCATGTGCTCGGCCGCAGCGCAGATCGCGGCCGCCGCCTGCTCACGCCGCGCATCATCCAGCAAGCCCGACGGCAGCCAGGCCGAGGCGTAGCCGTGCAGGAACCAGCCGACCTGGCCCTGATCGCCCTTCCACAGCATGTGCCGCGGCGAGGCACCCGCGCGGGTGTCCTCGGCGATGAACCCGGGGGCATGCTGTCGGAAGAAATCGGCATCCCAGAAATCGCGGGCCGGCATCGCCAGGGCCTGCAGGGGGTCGGTGATCGTGTAGGCCGGCCGTGCACGCACCCATGCCAGGAACGGCGACCAGGTGGCTTCGGCCGCGTCGCGCGACAGCCCCTGGAACACCATCGAGACCGAGAGCCGGCGCGTGTCGGTGAAGGTGATCTGCTCGCCCCAGTGCGCGTTGCACAGCGTGTCGCGGTAGAAGCGCAGCATCTCCGCCGCCAGCGCCTGCCAGCTGGCGTCGTCGCTGGCCTGGATCTGGCAGGAGACGCCGCCGAACGTGTCGGGCAGGGCATGGGTGCGCAGCGTCATCCGGGTCACGATCCCGAAGCTCGCCGCACAGCCGCCCTTGAGGGCCCAGAACAGTTCCGGGTCGTTGTCGGCGTTGACGATGCGGATCTGGCCGTCGGCGGTGACGATCTCGGCCTCGAGCAGGCTGGCCGCCGCCGTGCCATGCGCCTTGGAGAAGCTGCCGAAGCCGCCGCCGGTGACCAGGCCGGTCACCCCCACCGAGGTGCAGCCGCCGCCCTGGACATAGCGCCCACCGCGGGTGGTGACCGCATCGTAGGCATCGATCCACATGGCCCCGGCGCCAACGCTCACCGCTGGCTGTGGCGCCGTGCCCGGGCGCGCGTTGTGGGCCACAAAGGCGTCATGCAGCTCGACCTGGTTCATCGCGCGGGTCCAGACCAGCAGCGAATCCGGCGCGCAGGACGTGCCGTGGTAGCTGTGCCCACCGCCTTTGACCACCAGCCGCAGCCGGTGGGTACGGGCGAAGTTCACCGCGGCGGCAACGTCGGCGCTGTTGGCGGCCGAGACCACCTTGGCACTCGGTACGGAGCGCCACGCCCCGAAGTAGCCACTGGTCTGGGTCAGGGCGGGCTGGTCACCGAGGAAGAAGGGGTTCTGCAACTGCTCCAGGGCGGCCGCGCGGGTGGCAGGGTCGGCCAGGAACGGCGACTGGGGGACCGACAGCCGGCCGCCTACCGCACGCGACAGCCGGTCCCACTCGGCCGCCGCCGGCCAGGCCGCGCTCCCCGGCCGCACCCTCGCACCGGTCGCCGCGAAGGCGGGGCCGGCCTTGAGCAGCGTGGGCAGCAGGGGCAGGGTCAGCCCGGCTTTGAGGCAATCGCGTCGTTTCATGGAAGTCGTTCCTTCGGTTGGCGCTGTGCGTGATGCCGATGAGTGTGATGCCGGCAAGGCCCAGCCGCACTGGCCTGGGGCTGGATTCCGGGGGTGAAGGGACGAATGGCGGCCGGTGTGGGGCGGCCGGTAGTCCGGCCCGACGAGCTGCCTGGCGTGGGGCAGCGGCCAGTAGTTTTCACCCGGGCCCGCCAGTAGTTCTGCGGTCGCCGAGCGGCTGGCTGCAACGCAGACTTCAGTGACGGACTTCCAACTGCCCCTCATTCACAGGACGCCCCATGAACACAAAGGTCAGCAATCTGCCCCTGCCGGTGCCGGCGTTCTCCGGGACGATCACCGAGAACTACAAGGAGGCCACGGCCGACTTTCCGCAGCCGGTGGCGCCGCCGGCCGGCGCACCGGATGTGCTGGTCATCCTGATCGATGATCTCGGCTACGGGGGCACCTCGATGTTCGGCGGGCTGATCCCCACCCCCAACATCGATGCGCTGGCGCACAACGGCCTGCGCTACAGCCACTTCCATAATTGCGCGCTGTGCTCGCCGACCCGGGCGGCGCTGTTGTCCGGCCGCAACCACCACCGCACCGGCAACGGTTCGATCACCGAGGCGTCCACGGGCTTCCCCGGCTACAACAGCATGTGGGCCGACGACAATGCGGCCATTCCGCAGGTGCTGGCCTACAACGGCTACAGCACGGCCGCGTTCGGCAAGTGGCACAACACGCCTGATTGGGAAACCAGCCCGGTCGGGCCCTTCGATCGCTGGCCCACCGGCAAGGGCTTCCAGACCTTCTACGGGTTCATGGGCGGGGAGACCAACCAGTTCACCCCGCAATTGTTCAGGAACACCACGCCGGTCGAGCCGGAGACCACCCCCGAGCAGGGCTACCACCTCACCGACGACCTGACGACCCAGGCCATCCAGTGGCTGCACACCCGCCAGTCCATCACCCCGGACCGCCCGTGGTTCCTGTACTGGGCGCCCGGGGCGATGCATGCGCCCCACCATGTGCCCGAGCCGTACATCGAACGCTTCAAGGGGCAGTTCGATCTCGGCTGGGACGCTTACCGGGCCAAGTTGTTCGAGAACCAGAAAGCCGTCGGTGCGATTCCCGCCGATGCGCAGCTCACCCCGCGGCCGGCCGAGTTACCCGGCTGGGACACCTACAGTGCAGACGAAAAGCGGCTGTTCGCCCGGCAGATGGAGTGCTTCGCCGGCTTCCTGACCCACCTGGATGAACACATCGGCCGCCTGCTCGAGGCGGTCAACGCGCTGCCCAACGCCGACAACACGCTGATCATCGCGGTGCTGGGCGATAACGGGTGCAGCCCGGAGGGCGGTCTGCTCGGGACGTTGAACAACATGGCGACCCAGAACGGGCTCCCCGATGACGTTCCGACCATGCTGGCGGCCATCGATGAGATCGGACAGTCCCATCACGAGAACCACTTCGCCGTGGGCTGGGCCTGGGCGGTGGACTGCCCGTTCCAGTGGACCAAACAGGTGGCCAGTCACTTCGGTGGCAACCGCACCGGGGTGTCGATCACCTGGCCGGCCAGGATCAAGAACGGTGGCGAACTGCGCGCGCAGTTCCAGCACGTGGTCGACATCGCGCCGACCATCTACGAAGCGGCCGGAATCGCCTTCCCCGAAGCGGTCAATGGGGTCCGGCAGCAGAAGCTCGACGGTGCCAGCTTCCTGCATACCTTCGCCGATGCCGATGCGCCGTCCACCCATCTCACCCAGTACTTCGAAAATGCAGGCAACCGGGCGATCTACCATGACGGCTGGATCGCCTCGGCGCACCATGGCGTGCCGTGGGTGCTGCTGGGACGCGACGGTCATTTCGAACGCGACCATTGGGAGTTGTACGACCTGAGCCAGGACTTCAGCCAGGCCAATGACCTTGCGGCCACGCATCCGGAGAAGCTGGCGCAGCTGCTGGAGATCTTCCGCCAGGAGGCCGACGCCAATTTCGTGTTCCCGCTGGATGATCGCTTCTCCGAGCGCGCGCACGTGCCCGACCGCCCCAGCGTGACCCGTGGCCGGGCGCGGTTCAAATATTACGGCGGCACCACGCGCATCAGCGAGGGCACCGCCCCCGACGTGAAGGCGCGCAGCCACAGCATCACCGCCACCCTGGTCATTCCGCAGGGCGGCGCGGAAGGCGTGATTGTCGCGGCGGGCGGCAGCGCGGGCTACGCGTTCTTCGTCAAGGACGGCGAACTGATGTACGAGAACAACTTCTTCGGCCGCGAGCGCGACCTCATCCGTGCCGGAACCCGGCTTCCTGCTGGAGAAGTGACCGTATCCTTCCATTACACCCATGAAAGCCAGGCCTACGGCGGCGGCGGAACCGGCCGCCTGGCGATCAACGGCAACGAGGTGGCGAGCCTGCCATTCGCCCATGTGCCGCCGGCCCGCTACAGCGCCACCGAGACCATGGACATCGGTCGTGATCTCGGCGAAGCCGTGTCGACGCAGTACAAGGGACCATTCCCGTTTACCGGCACGGTGAAAGAGGTGGTGTTCGAGATCGGTTAACCTCTTGAGCGGATGCGCCACGAGCGCTCGCCTGGTCTCGTTGTTGCATGCCCACCCCGAACGCTTCCCCCACCGGTTCGCTGGCCACCTTCACCCCGGCCACGCGCGCCTGGTTCATCGCGGCGTTCACCGCGCCCACGCCGGCGCAGGCGCATGCCTGGGCTGCGATCGGCGCCGGCGAGCACACGCTGGTGATCGCGCCGACCGGTTCGGGCAAGACGCTGGCGGCGTTCCTGCACGCGATCGACCAGTTGTTCCGCAGCGGCGAGCCATCCAGCGTTCCGCCCTCCGATCCAGCGCCGCCGAAGAAGCGCGGCACCCGCGTACTGTACCTCTCGCCGATCAAGGCGCTCGGCGCCGACGTGCAGCGCAACCTGCAGATTCCCTTGCAGGGGGTCAGCGCCGAGCGTGAGCGGCGCGGCGATCCGGCGGTCAACCTGTCCGTGGCGATCCGCACCGGGGATACCACGGCCGCGGAGCGGGCGCGGCTGGTCCGGCGCCCGCCCGACATCCTGATCACCACGCCCGAATCGTTGTTCCTGATGTTGACCTCGCAGGCGCGCGAGACGCTGCGCGACGTGCATACCGTGATCATCGATGAAATCCATGCGGTGGCCGGCAGCAAGCGCGGCACCCATCTGGCGCTGAGCCTGGAGCGGCTGGAGTCCCTGCTGGCGGTGCCCGCGCAGCGCATCGGGCTGTCGGCCACGGTGCGGCCGGTCGAAGAAGTCGCGCGGTTCCTCGGGGGCGACCGCCCCGTCAGCGTAATCCATCCACCGTCGCAACGGGCGCTGGACGTGCGCATCGTCGTGCCGGTGGAGGACATGGCCGACCTGCCGCCACATCCGGGCGCGTCCGACAGCGCTGCATCCTCCGGGCGGCTGGGGTCGATCTGGCCGCACGTGGAGGCCAGCATTCTCGACCAGGTGCTGGCCCGGCGCTCCACCATCGTGTTCGCCAACGCGCGCGGGGTGGCCGAGAAGCTGACGGCGCGGCTCAACGAGCTGTACGCCGAGCGCCTCGCGCAGCGGCCAACGCAGGCTCCGGCGGCAGAGCACCATGGTTCCTTCACTGGCGGCACCGCCGCGCGCTCGGCCGGGGCAGAGCCGCTGATCGCACGTTCACACCATGGCTCGGTGTCCAAAGAGCAGCGCCGCGAGATCGAACAGGCGCTCAAATCCGGTGAGCTGCGCTGCGTGGTCGCCACCTCCAGCCTGGAGCTGGGGATCGACATGGGCCTGGTCGATCTGGTCATCCAGGTCGCAGCGCCGCCTTCGGTGGCCAGTGCACTGCAGCGGGTCGGGCGCGCCAGCCACCAGGTGGGCGGCATCTCCACCGGCCTGGTCTACCCACGCACCCGCCGCGATCTGATCGATGCGACGGTCGCGGTGGAGCGCATGCTCGCCGGCGATATCGAGGCGATCGACCCTCCGCGCAATCCGCTGGACGTGCTGGCCCAGCAGACCGTGGCCGCCGCGGCGATGGATACGCTGCAGGTGGAGGCGTGGTTTACCTGTGTGCGTCGCGCGGCGCCGTACCGGTCGCTGCCGCGCAGCGCCTTCGATGCCACGCTGGACATGCTGGCCGGGCGCTACCCGTCCGATGATTTCGCCGGGTTCCGCCCACGGCTGGTCTGGAACCGTGACACCGGTGAGCTGAGCGCCCGGCCCGGATCGAAGCAGTTGGCCGTCACCAGCGGCGGCACCATTCCCGACCGCGGCATGTTCAGCGTGATGCTGCCGGAGGGCGAGGAACGCGCGGGCTCGCGCCGGGTCGGCGAGCTGGACGAGGAAATGGTCCATGAGTCGCGCGTCAATGACGTGATCACGCTCGGCGCGACGTCGTGGCGCATCGAACAGATCACCCATGACCAGGTGGTGGTGACCCCGGCACCGGGCCGCTCGGCGCGGCTGCCGTTCTGGCGGGGCGAAGGCGTGGGGCGCCCCGCCGAGCTGGGCGAAGCGGTCGGTGCCTTCATCGGGGCGCTGGAAGGCGCGGTCGGCGAGGGCGACGTTTCCCCCGCGCTGCGGGCGCGGCTGCAGGCCGATGGGTTGGCCGACAACGCGGTCGCCAACATCGTCGGCCTGCTGGGCGAACAACGTGAGGCCACCGGCCTGCTACCCACTGATCGCACGCTGGTGGTGGAACGTTGCCGCGACGAATCCGGCGACTGGCGGTTGATGCTGCATTCTCCGTATGGCCGGCGCGTGCATGACCCGTGGGCGCTGGCGATGGCCGCGCGCATCCGCGAGCGCTGGGGCATCGATCCCGCGGTGGTGGCCAGTGATGACGGCATCATCGCGCGGCTGCCCGACGCAGCCGGCCGCCTGCCCGGGGCGGAGCTGTTCCTGTTCGAGCCGGAGCGGCTGCGCAGCGAGGTGACCCGTGCGGTGGGCGGCTCGGCCTTGTTCGCCGCCCGCTTCCGCGAATGCGCGGCGCGCGCGCTGTTGTTGCCGCGGCGCACGCCGGGCCGCCGCTCCCCGCTGTGGCAGCAGCGCCTGCGCGCGGGCGAGCTGCTCGGGATCGCGCAGGGCTACCCCGAATTTCCGATCCTGATCGAAACCGCGCGCGAATGCCTGCAGGACGTCTACGATCTGGACGCACTGGATGGGTTGATGCAGCGGCTGGCCGATGGGCGCGTGGCGATGGCCGAGGTCACCACCGAGGTGCCGTCACCGTTCGCGGCGAACCTGCTGTTCGGCTATGTCGCCGAGTTCATGTACGGCACCGACGTGCCGCTGGCCGAGCGCCGCGCGTCGGTGCTCTCGCTCGACAGCAGCCTGCTGGGGGATCTGCTCGGCCAGGTCGATCTGGGCGAACTGCTCGATCCCACCGTGGTCGACGCGATGGGCGAGGCGCTGCAGCGGCGCGCGCCGGATCGCCGCGCCAAGGGCAAGGAGGGCGTTGCCGATCTGCTGCGCGAGCTGGGCCCGCTCACGGCGGCTGCGCTGGCCGCGCGCCTCATCGACGCCGAGCCGCTGCCGCTGCTCCAGGCATTGGAGCAGGAGCGCCGCGCGATCCGGATTCCGATCGCCGGTGTCGAACACTGGGCCGCCATCGAAGATGCCGCACGCCTGCGCGACGCACTCGGTGTCGCTGTGGCGGCGGACCTGCCCGACGCATTCCTGCAGCCGGCTGCCGATCCGTTGGGCGAGTTGCTGGCGCGCTATGCCCGCAGCCATCCGCCGTTCACCACCGCCGACGCAGCAGCGGCGTTCGGGCTGGGCGTGGCCGTGGCCGATGCCGCGCTGACCCGGCTGGAGATGCAGGGCAAGCTGCTGAAGGGCACGTTCGGCGTGGTCCGGTGGCAGTCGGAGGGTGCCGGCGCGATGCCGTCACCGGTGCCATTGGCCCGTCACGAATGGGTGAGCGAGGACGTGTTCCGGCGGTTGCGGGTGCGCTCGCTGCAGGCCGCGCGCGAGGCTACCCGGCCGGTGCCCCGCGAGGCTTACGCGTTGCTGGTGCTGGAACGGCATGGCCTGATCGCCGATGCCGCCCAGGCCGCCCGTGGCATGCAGACCCCGGCCCGCAGTGCGCTGGAGGGCATCGACGGCGTGGCACGGGTCGTGGAACTGCTGGCCGGCGTGCCGCTGCCCGCCTCGGTATGGGAGCAGCAGGTATTGCCCGCGCGGGTGGTGGACTACGCGCCCGGACTGCTGGACGAACTGCTCGCGACCGGCACGGTGCTGTGGTCGGGCCATGGCCGCATCGGCGAGGACGACGGCCTGGTCGCGCTGCACCTGCAGGAACTGGCCGCCGAGACCCTGCCGGCACTCCCGCCCAACGCGGAGCTCTCCGCGTTGCAGACCGGCATCCTGCAGGTGCTGGCCGACGGTGGTGCGTACTTCGCACGGCAACTGGCCGCGGCCGTGCGCAGCCAGTGGGAGCAGGCCGGCACGGCCAGCCCGGAGATCACCCCGGACCAGCTGCAGAGCGCCCTGTGGGACCTGGCCTGGTCAGGCCAGGTGACCACCGACCTGTGGGCGCCGCTGCGCGCGCTGTCCGGCACGCGCCCGCCGCGCCCCCGCGTGGCCAGAACGTCGCGGCGCAGCCGCGGTTTCCGCGGCATTCCGATGCACGATATACCCCCCGTCAGTGAAGGTTCGCCGCCGGGCACCGCCAGCTTCGCGGCGCCGACGCTGGCCGGTCGCTGGTCGCTGCTGCAACGGGAGGCGGTGAGTGACACCGTGCGTGCGGTGGCCCTGGCCGAGGGCCTGCTGGATCGCCACGGCATCGTGACCCGTGGCGCGGCCGTCGCGGAAGGGATTGCCGGCGGCTTCCCGGCGTTGCAGCAGGTCTATCGTGGGATGGAGGACACCGGCCGCGTGCTGCGCGGGCGTTTCGTGGAGGGGCTGGGCGGGGCGCAGTTCGCTGACCGCCTGCTGGTGGACCGCCTGCGCGGGATTGCCGAAGCGCTGCGGCCGGGGGCTGCCGACATCGCGGTCGGCCTGTCCGCGGTGGACCCGGCCAATCCGTTCGGTACGGTGCTGCCGTGGCCAGCGCATCGCACGGGGCAGCGTCCGATGCGGCGGGCTGGCGCGTTCGTGGTGATCGGCGGTGGGCGCCTGCTGATGTATCTGGCCCAGGGGGGGCGCAACCTGCAGGTGTATGTCGAGGCGGATGATCCGTCGCTTGGCGCGGCCTCGCAGGCACTGGCCAGTGCGCTCAGGCGTGGCCGGCGCAGTTCCTTCACCCTGGAGCTGATCAACGACGCGGTGGTGAAGCGCGACGCCTTGATGGATGCCCTGCGTGCCGCGGGTTTTTCCAGTGCGCCCAAGGGCGTGAGCTGGGAAGGATAAGGAAAAGGGCCGGCATTGCCGGCCCCGTTCGATCAAGCGGCCTGCGATGTCGCGTGCCCGCGCGCGGGAACGTACGCCGGGTAGTCGATGTAGCCGGTCGCGCCGCCACCGTAGAAGGTGGCGCGATCGGCAGGCGCCAGCGGCCAGCCATGCTGCAGGCGCGCCACCAGATCCGGATTGCTGATGAAGGCGGCGCCGAACGCGGCCAGGTCGATCATGCCTGCCGCGATCAACTGCTCGGCGCGCTCGCGGGTCATCCCGCCGGCGAGGATGAGTGCGGTCCCGGGCAGATGCGGCTTGAGCGTGCGCAGCAGGCCACTGAAGCCCGAATCGCCCGCGCCATCGACCGACTTCTGGCCGACCTTGAAACCGGACTGGTCCATCAGGTGCACATACGCCAGGCCGCGCTGCCCGATGGCCTGGATCAGGGCGGTGTAGGTCGCGTCGATCTCCGGGTACAGCGGCATGTCGAACAGCTGGCCATAGGGCGACAGACGGATCGCGGTGCGCGACGCGCCGATGCGCGCGACCACCGCGTCGATCACCTCCAGCGTGAAGCGCAGGCGGTTGTCGAGCGTCTGCGGGCCATATGCGTCGGTGCGATCATTCACCCGCGGGTTGATGAACTGCTCATGCAGGTAGCCGTTGGCGCCGTGGATCTCCACGCCGTCGAAGCCGGCCTCGATGGCATTGGCGGCCGCCTGTGCGAAGTCGGCCACGATGCGCGGGATCTCATCGGTCTGAAGCTGGCGTGGCGCCGGAGAGGCGACCAGCGCGGGCGTGCCGGTGTCGTCATAGCCGAACGCCTGCGCGCCGACCGGCAGCTTCGAACTGGCGCTGACCGGGCGCGCAGCGTCGGCCTGGATGGTCGGGTGGGAGACGCGGCCCACATGCCAGAGCTGCGCGAACATGCGGCTGCCCAGGGCGTGGACCGAATCGGTGGTCAGGCGCCAGCCGGCGATCTGCTCGGCGGTGAAAATGCCCGGGTTGAACAGATAGCCCTGGCCTTCGCGGGAAATGGGCGTGCCTTCGCTGACGATCAGGCCGGCGGTGGCGCGCTGGGCGTAATACAGCGCGGTGCGCTCGTCGGCGGCGTCATGCGGGGCACGGGCGCGTGTCAGCGGGGCCATGACCACACGGTTGCGCAACGGCACGCCGGCGAGGTCGAAGGTGTCGAACAGAGAACTCATGGTGGGTCCGGGAGAGGGGATGGGGGAGGGCATGGCGGGAACGCCAGACGCCTGACGTCATCCTAGGGGCGTGCGATATCCGTCACAATCGGGCCATCGGGCAAATAACTATTGCTGGAATCGCAATTCAGATGCCGAGGCCTTCCCCATGCAGCTCAAAGCGCTCCGCTATTTCCTTACCGTCGCCGCCACCGGCAGCTTCCTAGCCACGGCGCGGCACTACCGCGTTCCGGCCTCGTCGGTCTCGCGCTTCATCGCCGCGCTTGAGCAGGATGTGGGGCAGCAGCTGTTCTACCGCAGCACGCGCGCGGTGCGGCTGACCGAGGCCGGCGAGCAGTTCCACCTGCAGGTGCGCGATGCCGTGGATCTGCTGGATGAAGCGGTCGAACAGCTGGAAGGCCGCGACGCGGAACTGCGCGGCCTCATCCGCATCAATGCGCCCGAATCGCTGGGGCGGCTGCACATCGCGCATATCGTCAACACGCTGCAGGCCAGGTATCCCGAGCTGATCGTGGAACTCACGCTCACCGACACGCTGATCGACCCGGTGCAGGAGGGCGTGGACATCACCATCCGGGTCGGGCCGCTGGTGGACTCCGGGCTGATCGGCAAAGTCATCGCCCCGCACCGGAACATCCTCGCCGCCAGCCCGGCCTATCTGGCCGCGCATGGCACGCCGCAGCGCCCCGAGGATCTGCTGCAGCATCAGTGCCTGGTCTACAAGGGACAGCTGGGCATCCAGAAGTGGTACTTCCGCGCTACGCCGGACGCACCGTTCAAGGCCTTGAACGTGACCGGACCGCTGCGCAGCAACAATGCCGAAGCGCTGCTGGCCGCGGCCATCGCCGGGCGCGGTGTGGTGCTGTTCCCGACCTGGCTGTTCAACGCGGAAACCCTCCAGGGCGGCGGCATGGTCAAGCTGCTCGGCGAGTGGGAGTTTTCCCCGCAGTCCGAGCGCGTGCACCTGCAGCTGCTCTCACCGGAAAACAAGCTGCGCTCGCGCAAGGTCCGCGAGGTCTCGGCGTTCCTGACCGATGCGATCGGCTCGCCGCCGTATTGGGACCTGGCCGATACCTGAGCCATCGGCACCCCCATCACGCCGGGGGTGGCAGGATCGGGAGAGATTCGCCCCCCTCACCAGGAGACCATCATGGCTTCGACCGTTGTCCTGACCCGATCATGGGTCATCCATCCGTTCCACGCCGCTGTACTGGGCGGCGTGCTGCCGTTGTTCCTCGGCGCGCTGCTGGCGGACTATGCGTATTGGAGTTCGTACGAGATCCAGTGGGCCAACTTCGCGTCCTGGCTGCTGATCGGGGCAATGGTGATGACCACGCTGGCGCTGCTGTGCGGGATCGTCGGGCTGGTCCGTGGCAGTCGCAACCTCGCTTACGTGGTGATTCTCGCCGTGATATGGGGCGTGGGCTTCATCAACTGCCTGCACCATGCGCGCGACGCGTGGGCGGTGATGCCGGCGGGCCTGGTGCTCTCGGTGATCCTGACCGTGCTGGCGCTGATCGCCACCTGGGTGGGACTGTCCAGCCTGCGCGTGGGAGGTGTGCGATGAGCCGCCAGACGACGCTCCGCATTCTCTCGGTCTCCGCGCTTGCGGTCGCCCTGGCTGCCTGCAGCGGCAAGGCGCCGGAGCTGGAACAGTATGGCGGCAACCCGGAGATGCCCAAGCCGCATCGCGGGCTGATGCCGGACATGACCATCGCCAAGCCGGCGCAATGGGGTGACATGCTCCCCACCGTGCCCAAGGGCTACCGCATCTCGGCGATCGCCACCGATCTGGCCATTCCGCGGCAGACCCTGGTGCTGCCCAACGGCGACATTCTCGTGGCCGAAGGCCGCGGCGGCAGCGCGCCGAACCTCAAGCCGAAGGATGTCATCGCCGGCAAGATCAAGGCCAAGGGCAATACCGCGGTCAAGAGCGGCAACCGCCTGACCCTGCTGCGCGACGCCGATGGCGATGGCGTCTACGAATTGAAAACGGTGTTCGCCGACAAGCTCAACGCGCCGTACGGCCTGGCGATGATCGGCAATGCGATCTTTGTTGCCAACCAGGACGCGGTGGTGCGCTTTGACTACCAGGAAGGGCAGACCAAGGCGAGTGGCGCACCGGTCAAGCTCACCGACCTGCCCGCGGCGATCAACCATCACTGGACCAAGGCGATGACCGCCAGCGCCGATGGCCGTTATCTGTACGTGGGCATCGGCTCCAACAGCAACATCACCGAACGTGGCATGGCGGTGGAGATAGACCGCGCGCGGATCTGGCAGATCGATGCGGTCACCGGCGCGCACAAGGATTACGCCACCGGCATCCGCAATCCCACTGCGTTGGCGATCCAGCCGGACACGGGCACGTTGTGGGCGGTGGTCAACGAACGTGACGAGATCGGCCCCAACCTGGTGCCCGATTACCTCACCTCGGTGAAGGAGGGCGGCTTCTATGGGTGGCCCTACAGCTACTGGGGCAAGAACGTGGACCGCCGGGTGATGCCGCAGAACCCGGAGAAGGTCGCCTCGGCGATCGCACCGGATTATGCGCTGGGTTCGCACGTGGCCGCGCTGGGCGTGGCCTTCTCGTCCCCGGTGATGGGCACGCAGTTCGCCGAGGGTGTCTTCGTCGGCGAGCATGGCAGCTGGAACCGCAATCCGCCGGTGGGCTACAAGGTCGTGTTCGTGCCCTTCAGCAATGGCCGCCCGGCCGGCGAACCGATCGATTTCGTGAGCGGCTTCTTCGGCGAAGACGGCAAGACCCGTGGCCGTCCGGTGGGCGTCACCGTCGATCCGCGCGGCGCGCTGATCGTCGCCGACGATCTCTCCAACACCATCTGGCGGGTTACCGCCGACGGCACCCCGGCTCAGCCGTAAGGCGCTTCAACGGGGACGGAGGGTATAGCCACCTCCGTCCCCGTTATCCGATGCTTGACCTTCCCATGATGGGAATCTTTAGGGTGGCAGGTAACCTCACCCCAAGGACTGCCCATGTCTTCTCTAATCTCCCGGTCCGGCGCGCCGAACAGCCGCCTGAGTCTGCCCATCGAGGGTATGACCTGCGCCTCCTGCGTGGGCCGGGTGGAGCGTGCGCTGACCGCCGTCCCCGGCGTGCAGACCGCCGCGGTCAACCTCGCCACGGAGCGGGCCGATCTCAGCTTCATCGGTGCGCCCGACCCGCAGGCAGCGGTGCGCGCCATCGAACGCGCGGGCTACAGCGTCCGCGAAGACACCACCGAGCTGAGCATCGAGGGGATGACCTGTGCGTCCTGCGTCGGTCGCGTGGAACGCAGTCTTGCGCAGCTGCCGGGCGTGATCGCGGCCAGCGTCAACCTGGCCACCGAGCGGGCGCAGGTGCGGCATCTGGGCGGCACGGTGTCCGTGGCCGATCTTCAGGCCGCCGTCGAGAGCGCCGGCTACACCGCGCGGCCGGTCAGTGTGAGCACGGCCGCAACCGGTGACCAGGAGGAGCAACGCCGCGAAGGCGAAGCACGCGCGCTGCGCCGTTCGCTGCTGCTGGCGGCGGTGCTGACCCTGCCGGTCTTCATCCTGGAAATGGGCTCGCACCTCGTCCCGGCCATGCATCACTGGGTAGTGCACACCGTGGGGTTGCAGACCAGCTGGTACCTGCAGTTCGCGCTGGCCACGCTGGTGCTGTTCGGGCCGGGCCTGCGCTTCTTCCGAAAGGGCGTGCCGGCACTGCTGCGCGGCGCCCCCGATATGAACTCGCTGGTGTCGCTGGGCACGGCAGCGGCGTACGGCTATTCCGTGGTCGCGACCTTCGCACCGGGCGCACTCCCGCCGGGAACCGCGAATGTCTACTTCGAGGCGGCCGTGGTGATCGTGACCCTGATCCTGCTCGGCCGCACGCTGGAGGCGCGGGCCAAGGGCCGTACCTCGCAGGCGATCAAGCGCCTGGTCGGGTTGCAGGCGCGGACCGCGCGCGTGCAGCGCGGTGGGGAGACCGTCGAAGTGCCGCTTGAACAGGTCACGCTGGACGACATCGTGCTGGTCCGCCCGGGCGAGAAGGTGCCGGTCGATGGCGAGGTGGTGGAGGGTGCCTCCTATGTCGACGAAAGCATGATCACCGGTGAGCCGGTACCGGTGGCCAAGGCCGTGGGCGCGGAGGTGGTGGGCGGTACGCTCAACACCACCGGTGCCTTCAGTTTCCGCGTCACCAAGGTGGGCGGGGACACGGTGCTGGCGCAGATCATCCGTCTGGTCGAGCAGGCGCAGGGCTCCAAGCTGCCGATCCAGGCGCTGGTCGACAAGGTCACCATGTGGTTCGTGCCGGCGGTGATGGCCGCCGCCGCGCTCACCTTCCTGATCTGGCTGGTGTTCGGCCCCACGCCGGCGCTGACCTTTGCACTGGTCAACGCCGTGGCGGTGCTGATCATTGCCTGCCCCTGCGCGATGGGCCTGGCCACCCCGACCTCGATCATGGTCGGCACGGGCCGCGCGGCGGAGCTGGGGATCCTGTTCCGCAAGGGCGAAGCGCTGCAGGCATTGCGCGATGTGAGCGTGATCGCGCTGGACAAGACCGGCACGCTGACCAGGGGCCGTCCCGAACTGACCGACCTGGAGCCGGCCGACGGTTTCCAGGCCGATGAAGTGCTGGCGCTGGTCGCTGCGGTGGAAACCCGCTCGGAGCATCCCATCGCCGAGGCCATCGTGGCTGCCGCCAGAACGCGTGGGCTTGCACTGGCGACCCTCGAGCGCTTCGAGGCGGTGCCCGGCTTCGGTGTGTCCGCGCAGGTCGGTGGCCGCACCGTAGCCGTGGGCGCGGACCGCTACATGACCCGGCTCGGCCTGGACGTGACCGCTTTCCAGCCCACCGCGCAGCGGCTGGGCGAGCAGGGCAGGAGCCCGCTGTATGCCGCCATCGACGGTCGCCTGGCGGCGGTGATCGCGGTGGCAGACCCCATCAAGGAAAGCACGCCCGCGGCTATCCAGGCGCTGCACGCACTGGGCCTGAAGGTGGCGATGATCACCGGTGACAACGCGGCCACGGCGGCAGCGATCGCGCGCCAGCTCGGCATCGATGAAGTGGCGGCTGAAGTGCTGCCGGATGGCAAGGTGGCTGCGCTCAAGCGCTTCCGCGCGGGCGGCGCCAGGGTGGCGTTCGTCGGGGACGGCATCAACGACGCACCGGCGCTGGCCGAGGCCGATGTCGGGCTGGCGATCGGCACCGGCACGGACGTGGCGATCGAAGCCGCCGATGTGGTGCTGATGTCCGGCGACCTGCGTGGCGTGCCCAACGCGATCGCGCTGAGCCAGGCGACGATCCGCAACATCAAGCAGAACCTGTTCTGGGCCTTCGCCTACAACGCGGTGCTGATTCCGGTCGCGGCGGGCCTGCTGTACCCGCTGAACGGCACGCTGCTTTCGCCGGTCTTCGCCGCCGCGGCGATGGCGTTGTCCAGTGTGTTCGTGCTCGGCAACGCGCTGCGGCTCAAGCGCTTCCATGCACCGATGCAGGCCGATACGCTGGGTACCGGCGTGGAGGAAGGCGCGATGAGGACCGTACGATGAATATTGGTGAAGCCGCGACGTTCTCGGGTGTCTCGGCGAAGATGATCCGCTACTACGAACAGATCGGCCTGATTCCCCCGGCCGCGCGCTCGGAGGCGGGCTACCGGCATTATAGCCCGCAGGACGCGCACAGCCTGCGTTTCATCCGGCGTGCGCGCGACCTCGGTTTTTCCGTCGAGCAGATCGGCGAACTGCTGGTGCTGTGGCAGGACCGCGAGCGTGCCAGCGCTGACGTCAAGGCGGTGGCGCTGTCCCATGTGGATGGGCTGAAGGCGAAGATCGCCGAGCTGCAGGCCATGGTGCAGACGCTGGAGCACCTGGCCGCGCATTGCCACGGCAATGACCGGCCGGACTGCCCGATCATCGCGGACCTGGCGCAGCCGGCTGCGGCGCCGGTGGAGACCGCAGCGGCCAGGAAGCCTCGCAAGACGCCGCTGTTCGGCGCCGATACGCCGGTGTCTTCGCGCGGACGTCTGTCCCGCAAGCCACGGTCCTGATCGACCGGGCCGCGTCCATGCCCCGCACCGGGCGTGGACGCATCTGCTCCCGCGCGGCGGATAACGCGGGCATGAATAACCGGCGACGCTCCACGACAATCGCTTGACCTTGCCACGTTGTCATCCCTGACAGTGGGCTTACACCCACGACGGCGAGGTCGCCATGCATCGTTTCATCATCCCCACCATGACCTGCGGCGGCTGTGCCCGTTCGGTCACCAAGGCCCTTCAGGGCGTCGATCCAGACGCGCGGATCGAGACCGATCCGCCCGCACGCGAAGTGCGTGTCGAGAGCGCCCACGGGCCGGAGGCGTTTGTTGCGGCCTTGGCCGAAGCCGGGTTCCCCGCCTCGCCGTAAAGGGGAGGCCCGCATCCTGGAGGACAACACGTGTGCATGAGACATCTGTTGCCGCTGCTGCCGTCCTTGGCAGCGTGGGACATCGCGCAACCTGCGCCCGTCGCCCGTGATCAGGCAGCGGCGGAAGCCACCGACCGCAGCAGCACCGCGGCCGTCTCCGCCGAGGAGGCCGGATTCTGGCCAGTGATCAGCAAGCCATCGGTGACCACGTACGAGCCCCAGTCCGGTCCCTTGGAATAGTGGCCGCCCGCTGCCTTGAGCATGTCTTCCACCAGGAAGGGCACCACCTCGGTCAGGCCGACGCCGGCTTCTTCGGTATTGGTGAAACCGGTGACCTTCCTGCCCTGGACCAGCGGGGTACCTTCGGCAGTCTTGACGTCACGCAGTACGCCCGGCGCATGGCAGACCAGGGCCACCGGCTTGCCGGCAGCGATGAAGGCTTCGATCAGCGCAACGGAATGGCGGTCTTCGGCCAGGTCCCAGAGCGGGCCGTGGCCGCCGGGATAGAACACGGTATCGAAGTCCGCCTGCGAGACGCTGTCCAGGCGCACGGTGTTGGCCAGCTGTGCATTGGCATCCACGTCCGCCTCGAAACGGCGGGTGGCGTCGGTCTTGAAGTCGGGTTCGTTGCTCTTGGGATCCAGCGGCGGCTGGCCGCCCTTGGGCGAGGCCAGCACGATCTCGGCGCCTGCATCCTTGAAGGTGTAATAGGGCGCGGCCAGCTCTTCCAGCCAGAAGCCGGTCTTCTTGCCGGTATTGCCGAGTTCGTCGTGGGACGTCAATACGATGAGGACTTTCATGGGTGATACTCCTGTGGGCGCTTGATTAGACTGGTCGTCTAGTGATGGGGCCGAGAAAGACACGCCGATGCCGGCGTGTGTGAGACATCCCTTTGTCAGGGGGCGGTATGCAGCAGGCGGCTGGTCAACGCCACGGCGTCCTGGAAGGGGCGGGCCGTGCGCGCGATCTTGACCATGATGCTGGTGCCCAGCCACAGCTGGTACAGGCGCCGCGCCACCGCATCGGGCGGGTCCTGGATCGTCACCGATCCGTCGGCGACGCCTGCATCAAGCGCCCGCGCCAGACGATCAGTGATCCCGGTGGTGCCGCGCTGCAGGGCGGCCCGCATGGGCTCGGACAGGTCGGCGACTTCCGCACCGAGCTTCACCGCCAGGCACTTGCCCTGGCAATCCTCGAACGACTGGCTGTCCTGCCATGCAGCGAAATACGCCTCCAGCTGCTCGGCCTTGGTCTGCCCGGGCTGCCGGAAGATGCGGTCCATGTCGGCGAGATAGGCGGTGAAGTAGTCCTCCAGCAGCGCCTCGCCGAACGCCTCCTTGGAAGCGAAGTAGTGGTAGAACGAGCCCTTGGGGACGCCCGCCGCCGCGAGCACTTCATTGAGGCCGACGGCGGAGAAGCCTTTGGCGCCCATGATCCGCTGGCCGGTGGCCAGGATCGTGTCGCGGACGGGGGAGGTGGCGGAGGCGGAGGTCATGGGAGGAACTGTACGCCTGATTAGACCGGTCGTCTAGTGTCGGGTGAGGCGACGCCCGTCTTGCGCGGAACGGTAGAAATACTGAGATCCAACCTTCCCGTCCGGGCGCATGATGCGCGGAAGGCCGGGGCACCCGGGGGATGCAAGGTGCACGCGCCTGAGGATCGTTTGATCCGCCATCCCCTCCAGACACAGGGTGCCGCCATGACGTGCCCGCAGTCAGTGATCTCTCCGCGCGCGGCATCGGCTGCACGGACGGTCTGCGTCCGGCTGCGTGTACGGTCTGCCCCCGGTGTCTGCGGCGCGGCGCTGCTCGGTGTGCTGGCCACGAGCGGATGCATGTCCACGCCTGCCTATGTGCGGCCCACCGTGGAGGTGCCTGCCGCGTATCGGCTGCCCGGGATCGCAACGGCACCGGCGGACGGCCCTTCGCTCGACGCACTGGCCCCTTGGTGGCAGGGCTTCGGCGATGCGAAGCTTGATGCGCTCGTCGACGAAGCGCTGCGCGCCAATCACGATCTGGGCATCGCGGTGGCGCGGGTGGACGAGTTCGCCGCCCGGGTCGCGGCTGCCCGGGCGGCCGCGTTGCCGCAGCTGGACTACGGCGTCAGCTCGGGCCGTCAACGGGCGCAGGGGATCGGTCCATCCGGCACGCACGCGGTGGGCCTGTTCGCCAGTTGGGAGCTCGATCTCTGGGGTCGCCTGCGCAGCGAACAGGACGCCGCACGTGCCGAGTTGATGGCCAGCGAACAGGCGCGGCGGGGCGTGGCGTTGAGCGTGGTCGTCGCGGTGGTGGCCGGCTACATCACCCTGCTCGATCTGGATCGACGCCTGGAGATCGCCAACGCCACCGTGGCCGGCCGCCGCGAGAGCGTGGCGCTCTTCCAGCTGCGCCTGGACGGCGGCGCACTGTCCGAGTTCGAAATGCTGCAGGTCAGCGCCGAGTACGAAAGCGCCGTGGCGGCCGTGCCGGAACTGCAGCAGGCGCTGGCCGAGCAGGAGAACGCGTTGTCGGTCCTGGTCGGACGCAATCCCGGCCCGATCGCGCGTGGCGGCACCCTGCAGACCCTGCAGCCGCCGGTGCCGCCGGCAGGGCTACCCTCCGATCTGCTCGCGCGGCGACCGGACATCCTGCAGAGCGAGCAGCAGCTGGTGGCTGCGCATGCGCGTATCCAGGTGGCCCGGGCGTTGTATTTTCCGTCCCTGTCACTGACCGGGCAGGGCGGCCATGCCAGTGCGGCGCTGGATGATCTGTTCAGTGGTCCGTCGCGGACGTGGTCCTTCGTTGGCCAGCTGCTGGGGCCGATCTTCGCCGGCGGTGCCATCGATGCGACAAACAGACAGGCGCAGGCCCGCAACGTGCAGGCGGTGCTGGACTACCAGCGCACGATCCAGAACGCGTTCCGTGACGTCGACGACGCCCTGGCCGCCATCCAGTCGAAGACCGACCTGGTGGCGTCGCTGGAACGGCGGGTGGGCGCATTGCGACGTGCGGTTGCCCTGGCCGGAGAGCGGTATGACAACGGCTACGCGGATTACCTGGAGGTGCTTGATACCGAACGCGGGCTGTTCTCCGCGGAGCTGGCGCTGAGCAGCGCACGCGGTGACCGATACCGGGCAAGCGTCGCGTTGTATCAGGCCCTGGGCGGGGAGGGATGGACCTGGCAGATGGCCAGCCGGGCGCAAGTTTCCGGCCAGCCGCGCTGACACCTTCGACACACCAGGAGAGGGCACGATGCAGAACCAGCCGACAGAAGCAGATCCTTCCGAGGCCGCGACCGGCGCAGCGCAGACAGCGCGGCCGCCGCTTCGGCGGATCGTGCAGGCGGTGCTGGCGCTGTTGCTGCTTGTCTTCGTCTATCACCTCGTCGCCGACCGCTTCACTCCCTATACCTCGCAGGCCACCGTGGACGGTTTCCTGGTCCAGATCGCGCCGGAAGTGAGTGGGCCGGTGGTGAGCGTGGAGGTGCGCGACAACCACCCGGTGCGTGCCGGCCAGGTGCTGTTCCGTCTGGATCCGCTGCCGTTCGAAATCGCGCTGCGCGCGGCCCAGGCGAATCTGGCGGTCGTCCAGCAGGGAATGGAGGCGACGGCCGCGGACATGCGGGTCGCCACCGCGCAGCTGCAGCGCCAGCGAGTGGAGCTGGCCAGCAGCCAGCAGTTGGGCCGGATCGTGCTGGACCTCGCCGCCAAGCGCGCCTTGTCCGAAACCTCGGCGATCCGCGCCCGCAGTGACATCGCGCGCACACGCGCGGAGATCCAGCGCGCCGAGGCCGAGGCCGAGCGTGCGCGGATCCGCCTGGGCAGTGGTGAGGGCGGCTCTCCACAGGTGCTCCAGGCGATGGCTGTCGTCGACCAGGCCGCGCTGGACCTGCGCCATGCCACGGTGGTTGCGCCGGCGGCCGGCGCCATCAGCAATCTGCGGCTGGCGCCTGGCCAGTTCGTCGGCCGCGGCCAACCCGTGCTGGGGTTCATCGGCGACGGGCCGCGCTGGGTCACCGCGGCCATGCGCGAAAACCAGTTGGGTCGCATCGCACCCGGGAATCGGGCCTATGTGGCTTTCGACGATCGGCCGGGGCAGGTCTTCGTCGGGCGCGTGGACAGCATCGGCGAGGGCATTGCACGTGGGGGCGAAGTGCCGACCGGTGAGCTGCCGACGGTCACGGCGCCTACCGGGTGGCTGCGCGAACCACAGCGTTTCCCCGTGCGCATCGTGCTCGACCCGCCCACGGAACCGACCGCGCGACTGCCGGGGCGGAGTGGTGCGCAGGCCAGCGTCGTGGTGCTGACCGCCGAACGTTCGCTGCTCAATCCGCTGGCCCGGACATGGATATGGCTGGCCGCGCAGTTGAGCTACCTGCAATGAACGCCTCCTCCGGCGCGACCACGATCCGGCTGCACGGCGTGCTGCGCTTCGCCGTCGCGGTCACCGCCGCGTTCGTCATCGGCGAGGTGATGCAGTGGTGGCCGAGCTTCCTCGCGGCGGTCCTGGTCGCGGTGCTGCTGGCGAGTCTGCCGGTGCGGCCGACGCCACGCATGGCGCTGGGCCTGGTGATGGTGATGACGGTCGTGGCCTGGGCTCCGTACCTGCTGGCGTCGCTGTTGCGTGGGACGCCCATCGTGTTGTTCGGGCTGACCCTGCTCGGCATGTTCCTCGCCTTCCTCGGCCTGCTGCTCGGCCGCGCGCGGCTGCCGGCGATGCTGCTGCTGATATGCCTTGCAGTGATCCCGGTGGTGGTGTTGACCGCACCGGCGCAGGCCGCGGTGTTGCCTTGGGCGCTGGTACGCGGCATGGCGCTGGCGGTAGTGCTGATGCTGGGGGTCCATGCGCTGTGGCCGGCGCTGCCTGCGCCATCGGCGGCTCCACCGGCCGGTCCATTGCCGGGCTCGCCACTCGCACTGGCGATCGTCTCGACCCTGGTGCTGTTGCCGGTCCTGCTGGTCTATCTGCTGCTGGGGCTGGTCGATGCGCTGCCGGTGATCGTCACCACGGTGATGCTGGTTATCAATTTCGAGACGCAACGCAGTGCACGGCATGCGCTCGCGCTGGTGCTCGGCAACCTGGCGGGTGGGCTGCTGGGGTGGTGCCTGCACCTGGCGCTGCTGAGCACCCCGAACCTGCTGTTCCTGAGCCTGTTGCTGCTGCTGGTGATGATCGGCTTCGGACGCTGGATCAGCGCTGGCGGGGCGGTCAGCGCCGTCGCGCTGGTGGCCTGCAACGCGGCACTGATCATTTTCGGTACGGCGCTGGCCACTGGCCCGACCTCGGTCATGGTCTGGCTCACCCGCCTGACCCAGTTCGCGCTGTCCGGCGCGGTCACGCTGACCCTGATGCACCTGCTCTGGCGCTGGCTGCCCCGCGCGGCCGCGCCGTCCCCATCCCCTTCCGCGTCCCCCCCATCCGCGCTGAGCGCGAGGAGCATTGCCATGACCACCCTCGATTCGCCCCAGGTTCCCGGTGTGCAGCCCTCCGACCCGCGACAGCGGCGGCGACTGATCCTCGGTGTCGCGGTCTGGATCGTGGGATGGATACTCGGCCTGGGCCTGATGCCCGTGGTTGAGGCGTCCACCTTGTCCGACGGCCTGAAAACCACCCTCAACGGCGTCCTGCTGCTCGGGTTCCCCAAGCTGTTCCTGGTGCTCGCCGTGGCGATCATGGGCAAGCCCGGGTTCGCCTATCTCAAGTCGCTGATCGGCGGGCACCTGCGCCGCTTTGCGCCGGCGGCGCAGGTCAGCCCAGTGCGCTACCGGATCGGGCTGATCCTGTTCATCGCGGTCATCGTGCTGAGCTCGGTCGGGCCGTACGTCGCGCCGCAGACCGGCTCGCTGCGCATGCAGCACCCGCACCTGGTCGCCATGAGCGGTGACCTGCTGCTGGTGGTCAGCCTGTTCCTGCTGGGCGGCGACTTTTGGGACAAGCTGCGGTCCCTGTTCGTCCGCGACGCCAAAGCGGTGTTTCCGCCGTCGTGAGCGGCCACGGCAGGCCCCCGGTGGCCGGGGGATCACGGTATATTCCCCGGCCCCATTTCATCGCCAGATCCAGACCAAGCCATGAGCACGCCCCGGAAATACTACAAACACCCTGCGGAATCCGAGATCGGCAACGGCACGATCTACCTCGAGGCGCAGGGCGATGTGATCGTCCGCCAGGTCGAAAGCTATCGCAGCGTGCTGGTCTGGGCCGACAAATCCGGGCAGGCCGACGCGCGTTTCCCGCTGTCCGATCAGCCCTTGTCCTGGCTGGACCTGGATTCGGATGACAGCATCACCGCCAGCCAGTTTGAAGCCGTCTGGAAGCAAGCCAAGGCCGTGTCCGGCTGAGGTTGCCGGGGCGCGGGACTCAGACCGTCCAGCCCGGGCGTTCCGCCGCCGCCACATGCATCAGCTGATCCAGCTGGCGCAGCGCCCGGTGCAGTTCCTGCCGGTGGGCGGCCGCACCCAATGAAATCCGCACCGCATCGTTGATCGCCACGCCTTCGGGCGTGAAGGCCGACGACGGTGCGATGCCCAGGCCCTGCAGCCGCGCGGCGTGGGTCAGGCTGGCATCGGTCCAGTGGGCCGGCAGACGGCACCATGCGTGTACGCCCGCGCAGTGCTGCAGGAAGCGCGGCGACAACGCCGACTGCGCCAGGTAGCGGCGCTCGGCCGCTTCTTCCTGCACCAGCGTCAGCATCGCCTGGGCCGAGCCATCCAGGATCAGCTGCGTCACCAGGGCATTCATCAGCGGCGGCGCCATCAGGTTGACCGCGCGCAGGGCATCGAGCACCGGTTGCCGGTCCATGCCGTCGGGCAGGCGCACGAAACCGGTGTGCAATCCCGGGCTCAGGCACTTGGAGAGGGTGGAGATGTAACAGGTGTGCCGTGGTGCCAGCAGCGCAAGCGGGGCAGGGGCGTCGTCAACCAGCAGCCAGTACGGATCGTCTTCGATCAGCTGCAGGTGCTGCGCGCGGATCACGTCGGCCAAGGCTTCGCGGCGTGCGGGCGGCATAGTGTGGGCCGTGGGGTTCTGTGCGGTCGGGTTGAGATAGACCACGCGCGCGCCGTGCTTCTTCGCAGCGCGTGCCAGCGCATCCGGTCGCATGCCCGCGTCGTCGCACTCGACCACCTGCAGCCGCCGCTGCAGCACCCGGGTGGCATGCAGCAGGCCGGGATAGACCAACGGCTCGCACAGAATCGTGTCACCGGCATTGGTCAAGGCCAGCAGCAGGGCGGACAGCGCGGCCTGCGCGCCTTCCGTGACGATCACCGTGCCGGCATCGACCTTGCCGAGGATCGGCTTGAGCCATTGTTGCGCGGCCTGATGATCGGCGCGGCTGCCGCCACCGACGTGGTACGTCATCAGGTTGCCGACATCGCTGCGGGTCAGCACCGATGACAGGCCGCGCCGCAGCACCTCGGCCACCTGCTGCCCGCCAGGGCTGGGCGGCAGGTTCATGCTCAGGTCGATCAGCTGGGTCAGTTCCACCTGTGGCGGCGCCACGAACGAGCCCAGCGGGCCGCGTGCATCGATCAGCCCGCGTTTGCGTGCCTCGGTGAAGGCCCGGGTGATGGTGGTCAGGTCCACGCCGAGTTCGGCGGCGAGCGCGCGCTGTGCGGGCAGGCGCTCACCGGGGCGCAGCGCACCCGACCAGACCGCACGTTCCAGGGCCTGCACGATGCGCAGGTAGACCGGCCCGTGGCCGTCGGCAATGAGGGGGCTCCACTCCATGCGCGCATGGTACGCGCGCGGCCGGGCAGGGCTGCGACAGTGTGTCGCATCATGTATGGATCATGTCGTTGCCTAACGTACGCGGCTGCGGCGGGCACCCCCCATGCATATCGGTCATGCAGGGGGGTGTTCGCCACTTCTCATGATCCGGGCCGCCCGGCCCGGCACTGCGTTGGAAGGGCCGTCACGCATGAACCCCGCTACACACCCCGCTCGCCGCGCCGCGCTGGCCGGTCGAGCCCGCGCCGGACGCTGGTTCGGCCTGGCAGCGCTGCTGCCGCTGCTGTCAGGTTGCAGGAACCTGGAGCTGTTCAATCCCATGGGCAGCATCGCCGAGCAGGAAATGCAGCTGATCCTGGTCTGCACCGGCCTGATGCTGCTGGTGGTGATCCCGGTGATCATCCTCACGCTGTACTTCGCGTGGCACTACCGCGAGTCGAACAAGAAGGCCACCTACGCACCCACCTGGTCGCACTCCACCGCCATCGAAGTGGTGGTGTGGACGATCCCGTGCCTGATCGTGGTCGTGCTCGGCGTGCTGATCTGGAAAAGCACCCACGCGCTGGATCCGTACCGGCCGATCGAATCGGACAAGGCGCCGCTGCGCGTGGAAGTGGTCTCGCTCAACTGGAAGTGGCTGTTCATCTATCCGGACCACAACGTGGCCACGGTCAACGAACTGGTGATGCCGGTCGATACGCCGGTGGCGTTCAAGCTGACCTCCGAGTCGATGATGAATGCCTTCTTCGTGCCGCAGCTGGGCAGCATGGTCTACACCATGCCGGCAATGCAGACCCGCCTGCACCTGATCGGGCATACGCCGGGTACGTACGCGGGCATGTCCTCGGCCTACAGCGGCGCGGGCTTCTCGGACATGAAGTTCGATGCGCGGGTGATGACCGAGGCGGACTTCGCGCAGTGGCTGGCGCAGTCGCGCGGCACTGCCCAGCACCTGGGCCAGGCCCGTCTGGCCGAACTGGAGAAACCGACCCACGGCGCGCCGATGCAGCGCTTCGCCAGCGTGGATACCGGTCTGTTCGACAGCATCCTGCGCCGCTACGGCGGCATGCCCGACGACGAAATCTGCCTGCCCGGTGAAGAACCCGGCGCGACATCCCAACTCGTGAGCCTGGCCGCGTCTGCCAGCCGTACCGCGGAGAACTGATTGTGCTTGGAAAGTTGAACCTCGAAGCGATTCCCTACCACGACCCGATCATCATGTCGGCGCTGGTCGGCTCGCTGCTGCTGGGCGTGGCGATCGTCGCGGCCATCACGTATTACAAGAAGTGGGGCTACCTCTGGACCGAGTGGATCACCTCGGTGGACCACAAGAAAATCGGCGTGATGTACATCATCCTGGCCCTGGTCATGCTGGTGCGCGGCTTCGCCGATGCGCTGATGATGCGGGCCCAGCAGGCCATCGCCGCCAATGACAGCGCCGGTTACCTGCCGCCGGAACACTACGACCAGATCTTCACCGCGCATGGCGTGATCATGATCTTCTTCGTGGCGACACCGCTCATCGTGGGCCTGATGAACATCGTGGTGCCGCTGCAGATCGGCGCGCGCGACGTCGCCTTCCCGTTCGTCAACTCGCTCAGCTTCTGGTTGTCGGCGGTGGGCGCGGTGCTGGTGATGCTGTCGATGTTCGTCGGCGATTTCGCCGCGACCGGCTGGGTGGCGTATCCGCCGCTGTCCGGGATCGAGTACAGCCCCACGGTAGGCGTGGACTACTACATCTGGTCACTGCAGGTCTCCGGCATCGGCACCACGCTGACCGGCCTGAACTTCATCGTCACCATCCTCAAGATGCGTGCGCCGGGCATGGACCTGATGAAGATGCCGGTGTTCACCTGGACCGCACTGATCACCAACATCCTGATCGTGGCGATCTTCCCGGTGCTGACCGCGACCCTGGCGCTGCTGACCATGGATCGCTATTTCGGGATGCATTTCTTCACCAATGACGCCGGCGGCAACGCCATGATGTACGTCAACCTGATCTGGATCTGGGGCCACCCGGAAGTCTACGTGCTGATCCTGCCGTGCTTCGGCGCGTTCTCGGAGATCATCGCCACGTTCTCGGGCAAGCCGCTGTTCGGCTACCGCTCGATGGTCTACGCCACCTCGTCGATCGGCATCCTGTCGTTCTTCGTGTGGCTGCACCACTTCTTCACCATGGGCTCGGGCGCCAACGTGAATGCCTTCTTCGGCATCATGACCTCGATCATCTCGATCCCCACCGGGGTGAAGCTGTTCAACTGGCTGTTCACCATGTACCGCGGGCGGATCCGCTACCACTCCTCGACGCTGTGGACGATCGGCTTCATGGTCACCTTCGCCCTGGGCGGCATGACCGGCGTGATGCTGGCGATCCCGGGCGCGGACTTCGTGCTGCACAACAGCCTGTTCCTGATCGCACACTTCCACAACGTGATCATCGGTGGCGTGGTGTTCGGCTGCCTGGCCGGCATCAGCTTCTGGTTCCCCAAGGCCTTTGGCTTCACCCTCAACGAGCGCTGGGGCAAGATTTCCTTCTGGTGCTGGCTGGTCGGCTTCTACCTGGCCTTCATGCCGCTGTACGTGCTGGGCTTCAAGGGCATGACCCGCCGCATGAACCACTACGGCGTGGAGGGCTACCAGCCGTGGCTGATCGTGGCCGCCGTCGGTGCGCTGGTGATCGCCGCCGGCATCGCCGCGATGTTCATCCAGTTCTATGTCAGCGTGCGTGACCGCAAGGCCAACATGGATCTCACCGGCGACCCGTGGAATGCGCGCAGCCTGGAGTGGGCCACGTCCTCGCCGCCGCCGTTCTACAACTTCGCCAGGCTGCCGGCGATCACCTCGCTGGAACAGCATTGGGACGACAAGCAGCACGGCCGTGCCTGGCAGCGCCAGGACAGCTACGAGGACATCCACATGCCACGCAATACCGCCTCGGGTGTGGTGATTTCGGTGTTCAGCCTGGTGCTGTGCTTTGCCCTGGTCTGGCACATGTGGGTGCTGGCCGGCATCGGCCTGATCGGCGTGATCGCGACCTTCGTGCTGCGCTCGTACGACCGTGATGTGGACTATTACGTGCACGCCGCCGAGGTGAAGCAAATCGAAGACGCGCACTTCGCGCAGATGGAAGGAGCCAAGGCATGAGCGGCGATACCCTGACCGCTGCCACGCAGCACGGGCAGCTCGCGGCCGGTCATCACGACCCTGCCCACGCGCATCACGACGATGGCAACAAGACCGTCGTCGGGTTCTGGATGTACCTGATGGGCGACTGCCTGATCTTCGCGGTGCTGTTCGCCACCTTCGGCGTACTGCTCAACGGAACCGCCGACGGCCCCAGCGGCAAGGAACTGTTCAAGCTCGGTTTCGTGCTCTCCGAGACCGTGGTGCTGCTGCTCAGCAGCTTCACCTTCGGCCTGGCGATGCTCGGCATGCAGGCGGGCAAGCGCAACCAGGTGGTGGGCTGGCTGGCCGTGACCGGTGTACTCGGTGCGGTCTTCATCGGCATGGAGCTGTATGAGTTCGCCGAGCTGATCCACGAAGGCGCCACCCCGGACGTGAGTGCGTATCTGTCGGCGTACTTCACGTTGGTGGCCACCCACGGCCTGCACGTCACCTTCGGCCTGCTGTGGTTGGCGATCATGATCCACCAGGTGCTGAAGTTCGGCCTGGACGGCATCGTGCGCCGCCGCCTGGCGTGCCTGAGCCTGTTCTGGCACTTCCTGGATCTGATCTGGATCTGTGTGTTCACCTTCGTCTACTTGAGGGAGTTTGTATGAGCGCGAACGCGCCTGATGCCGATCACGGTGGCGGCCATGCCACCCTGACGGGCTACATCCTCGGCCTGCTGCTGTGCCTGGTCCTGACCGGCGCCTCGTTCGGCGTGGTCATGACCGATCTGGTCCCGCAGCCGCTGCGGCTGACCGCCATCGTGGTGCTGTGCGTGGTGCAGCTGGTCGCCCAGCTGGTGCTGTTCCTGCATATCGGGGCAGGGCGCAGCCAGCGCGAGAACACCGGCATCTTCCTGTGCACCGCTTTCCTGATCGCCATCGTGGTGGCCGGTTCGCTGTGGGTGATGCACAACGCCAACCTCAACATGATGCCGATGCAGATGTCGGGCACGCCATGAGCCGCTCATCCTGCGCAACCCTGCTGGCCGGGCTGCTGCTCTCCTCTCCCGTGATGCCGGTGGTGGCTGCGGCCCCGCAGGCCCACACCGCGGCAACGGTGTCGGTCAGCGATCCCTGGGTCCGCTTGCCACCGCCGGCGGCGAATGTCGCCGCCGGTTACGTGCTGCTGCATAACGGCGGCGGTGATGACCGGCTGCTGTCGGCCGCGTCCTCGATGTTCGCCGAGGTGCAGATCCATGCCATGCGCATGGATGGTGAAGTGATGCGCATGCAGGCGCTGCCCGATGGCCTGGCTTTGCCGGGGGGGCAGACCGTCGCGCTGGAGCCCGGCGGCTACCATCTGATGCTGCTCAAGCCGAAGCGGCCGTTGTCGGCCGGGCAGACGGTGCGGGTGACGCTGCAGTTCGCCCGCAGTGCACCGCAGGTGGTGGAGTTCAGCGTGCGCGATGGCCTGGTGCTGCACGGAGCAGCGAAGTGAGGCGCTGGGTCGCCGCGGGCATCGTGACGGTGGCGCTGCTGGCCGGTTGCGCCGATGATCAGGCACCGGTAATGGGCCAGGCGGCACTCGGCGCGGTCAAGCTGGAGAGCAGCGACGGCCGAACGCTTGCGATCCGCGACCTGCAGGGCACGCCGACGCTGCTGTTCTTCGGTTTCACCCACTGCCCCGAAGTATGTCCGCTGAGCCTGGTCAAGGCAGTGCAGATCAAGCGGCTGCTGGGCCCCGCGGCAGAGCAGCTGCAGGTCGCCTTCGTCACCGTCGACCCGCAGCGCGATACGCCCGAACACCTGCGCGAGTACCTGGCGGCCTTCGATACGACGTTCCTCGGCCTGGCCGGCGACGAGGCCGGTACCCGTGCCATCGCCGAGAGCCTGGGGGTGAGCTATCGGCGCGTCGGCGAAGGTGACCGGGCGACCTTCGAGCACACGGCCTCGTGGTTCCTGCTCGGTGCTGACGGCCAGCTGCAGGATGTCTACGGCTATGCAATGAGCGAACAGGATATCGTCGAGAAGCTGCGCGTGCGGCTGGCCGAGGCCGGCACGTGAGGTCGTTGCAGGCCACTCCCCGAGCCATCGCACGGCCATGAAGCGTGCAGGCGCGCACCGCGCGGATGCCGTCCTGCTGCTCGGTTCGGCCGGCTGTGCACTCACGGTGCTCGATACCAATGTGGTCGGCGTGGTGTTGCCGACCATCGCCCGCGATCTGTCGGCCACCTTCGCGGATATCGAGTGGGTGGTCAGTGCCTACGTCCTGTGCTTCGCCTCACTGCTGTTGCCCGCCGGCACCCTGGCCGACCGGATCGGGCGTCGCCGCCTGTTCCTGATCGGTCTGAGCCTGTTTGCACTGACCTCGGTGGCCTGCGGGCTCGCCGGCACCGCCATGGCCTTGTACCTGGCACGGGCCGGGCAGGGTGCGGCGGCAGCCTTCATGCTGGCACCGGCGCTGTCGCTGATCGGCCATGCACACCAGAGCCCGGCATCCCGCGCGCGTGCCTGGGCGATCTGGGGCGCGATCATGGGCTTGACCATGGTGCTCGCGCCACTGATCGGCGGTGCCATCGCCACCTGGGCAGGGTGGCGTTGGGCCTTCCATATCAATCTTCCCCTGTGCCTGTTGCTGGCCGGCCTGAGCGTGGCCTTCGTGCCCGAATCACGCGATCCGGTCAGCCGCCGCATCGATGTGCCGGGCGTGCTGCTGTTCGCCGGCAGCATGCTGTCGTGGACCTGGGCCTTGATCCGTGGGCCGGTGGAGGGCTGGGGCAGCGCCGCGGTGATGCCGTGGCTGCTGGCGGGCACCGCGCTGGGCGCCGGCTTCATCGTGGTCGAACAGCGCCGTGCCCACCCCATGCTGGACCTGCGCCTGTTCCGCGCGCCGGCATTGGTCGGTGCGGTGCTGGCGATGTTCGCCTACGCCGCCTGCGTGCAGGTGATGGCCTCGCTGCTGCCCTTGCTGCTGCAGAACGCCCGCGGTGACAGCGTGCTGCAGGCCGGCGTGCACATGCTGCCGTTCGCGCTGGCGATGCTGCTGCTGCCGTTCGTGGGCCGCCGGCTCGGCACGCGATGGGCGTCCGGTCGGATCCTGGCGTTGGGGCTGGGCGTTGCCGTGATCGGCAATCTCGGCATCGCGGTGGCACTGTGGCAGCACAGTCAGCTCGGCCTACTGCTGGCGATGGCGGTGCTCGGCAGTGGGGGCGGCCTGCTCAATGGCGAAACGCAGAAGGCGATCATGAGCGTGATCCCGCCGGACCGCGCCGGCATGGCCTCGGGCATCAGCACCACCGCGCGCTTCTCCGGCATCCTGATCGGGTTCGCAACGCTGGGCGCGGTGCTGTCCAGCCACGTACGCGACGCCGCCCGCCAGGCACTTGCCGAGGCAGGGCAGGCAGGCTCGCCCGCACTGATCGAGCGCGTGGTGGTCGGTGAACTGTCGGTACCCGGCGCGGCCCATGGCAGCCTGACGCTGCTGGCGCACCAGGCCTACGCAGACGGCGCCGCGTATGCGTTCGTGACCGCGGCGGCCATGGCACTGGTGGCGATGTTGCTGACCAGCACGCTGATGAGCCGGCGCTAGAGGGTCCGTAGGGGGCGACCGCGCCTGGCGTGGTTCCTGCCGGCGCTCACCACGCGCGGGCGCGCACGTCCCAGCAGGCCGCGGTGAAGGTTACGGACTCGCCGTCGACGAACGGCTCGAAGGCATGCAGCACCTCCTCGAGCACCTTCGTTCGTCCGTCCGCAGCCAGGTCGTTGTTGCGCAGTGCGCTCCCGACCGGTCCCAGCAGCGAGACGTACGTCGCCAGATCCGCTCGGTCGATCCGGCACACGACATCCAGCGGCAGCAGCTCGATATCCTCCCAGCCGCCTTCGCCCAGGACCTGCTCGACCCGGGCCTGATCGGCAAACGCAAACTGACCCGGTGCGCCGGGCTGGCGCGGTGGCAACGTCAGCCAGGGCGCCGCGGCGCGCTCGGCGGTGGTCATGAAGGCATTTTCGTCCGCCCCACGCCAGGCCAGCGCCTGCAGCACCCCGCCGCGTCTGGCGGCGCGCTGCAGTTGGCCGAACGCCTGCACCGGGTCATCGAAGAACATCACCCCGAAGCGCGACACGATCCGGTCCAGGCTCCCCGGGGCGAATGCGTGCTGCTGCGCGTCGGCGACGATGAACTCCACGGCCAGGCCGGCGCGCTGCGCGCGCTCGCGCGCCAGGGCGATCATCGGGGCGGAGATGTCGACCCCGGTGACGTGTGCCTCCGGCCCCAGGCACCCGGCCATGCCCAGCGCCACCGCGCCGGTGCCGCAGCCGACATCCAGCACACGCAGATCGTCGCCCGGCGGGATCGCGGCCAGCAGATGGTCGGCCAGCGGCGCGAACATCTGGTCGAGAAGGCGCTGCGCGTCCACCCAGGCCTCACCTGCCGGGCCATTCCATAACGCGTGCTGCGAGGTATCGGTCATTGCGTGGCTCGATCTGGGCGTGCCAGTGGGGTGAGGGAAATGCACTGTGCCACCTCAACCAACGTTGAGGTCAAGCGCCAAGGCTCAGCCCCGCCACACATCCACCAGCAGCTTCACGTTCAACACGATGATCAGGCCGCCGATCAGCCACGACAGCGCTATCAACCACCTCGGCGCCACCAGCGCGCCCATCTTGGCCTTGTCCGAGACGAACCGCACCAGCGGCACCACCGCGAACGGCAGCTGCATCGAGAGCAGCACCTGGCTCAACACCAGCAACCGTGCGGTGCCTTGCTCGCCATAGATGGCCGTGACCACCACCACCGGCACGATCGCGATGCCGCGGGTGATCAGGCGCCGCGCCCACGGGGCGATCCGCAGCCGCAGAAAACCTTCCATCACGATCTGGCCGGCCAGCGTCGCGGTCACGGTGGAGTTGATGCCCGAAGCGAGCAGGGCGACCGCGAACAACGTCGAGGCCAGGCCGACGCCCAGCATCGGCGCGAGCAGTTCGTAGGCCTGCTCGATCTCCTGCACATCGGTCCGGCCATGCGCATGGAACACCGCGGCCGCCAGGATCAGGATCGAGGCGTTGATGAACAACGCCAGCATCAGCGCGATGGTGCTGTCGGTCACCGCCCAGCGCAGCGCGCTGCGGCGACCGGCATCCGTGCGCGGGTAGGCGCGGGTCTGCACGATGGAGGAGTGCAGGTAGAGATTGTGCGGCATCACGGTGGCACCGATGATGCCGATCGCCAGGTACAGGGCCTTGGGATCGGTCACCACCTGCGCGTGCGGAATGAACCCGGCCAGCACCGCCTGCAGCGGCGGGGCGGCGATGAAGATCTGGATCGCAAAGCAACCGAAGATCACCAGCAGCAGCGCGATCACGAACGCCTCAAGGGCACGGAACCCACGGTTCATCAGCAGCAGCACGAGCACCACGTCCACCGCGGTGATGATCGCGCCGGCCAGCAGCGGGATCCCGAACAACAGCTTCAGCGCGATTGCCGTGCCGATGACTTCCGCCAGATCGCAGGCGATGATCGCGATCTCGCACAGCAGCCACAGGCCCAGGTTGACCGGCCTCGAGTAGTGGTCGCGGCAGGCCTGCGCCAGATCGCGCCCGGTGGCGATGCCCAGGCGCGCCGAGAGCCCCTGCAGCACGATCGCCATCAGGTTGGAGAGCAGGATCACCGAGAGCAGCAGGTAACCGAACTGCGCACCGCCGGCGATATCGGTGGCCCAGTTGCCCGGGTCCATGTAGCCGACCGAGATCATGTAGCCCGGGCCGAGGAAGGCCAGCAGCCGGAACCACCAGTGACCGCCGCTCGGGACCGCGACGCTGGCGTTCATCTCGCCCAGGCTGGGCGTATGCCCGGCCGAGGACGGCCAGGCGGGGGCGTTTTCTGGGCGGCGTTGGATATCCACGGCCGCAATATAGCAGAGGCTATGTTAGTAAGGCTTTGCAATCTGTGGCCTCCCAACGCCTTAACCCTGAACCGCGTATCGTCACCGCTCTTTTCAGCTGGAGTGGATGCATGCGTTGGATCGTGTTGTTGGCCGCATTTGCCATGCCCGTGGTGGCGTGGTTCTCACAGACCGGCGCGTTCGGCCCGGCCAACGGTGCAGTGTCCGACCAGTACCCGACCCTGCTGGTCGCGGCCGGTTATGCCTTCGCGATCTGGGGCCTGATCTTCCTGTGGGACGTGCTGTTCGGGTTCTGGCAGCTGCGCCTGCGCAAGCCGGACATCACCGGGGTGCGCCCGTGGGCGGCGGCCGGTTTCGCGTTGACCGCCGCCTGGATGCCCGTGTTCTCCAACCAGTGGTTCCTCCCGGCGCTGGCGATCATCTGGGCCGCCTTGCTCTGCGTGATCGTGGCCGCCTACCGCGCCTCGCCGGTCACCGCGCCGGGTCGCCAGCGTGCGTGGGCTGCCTATCCGTTGGCGCTGCATGCCGGTTGGTTGTCGCTGGCGGCCTTCCTCAATACCGCCCAGGTGATCGTCGCCCTTGGCTGGCTGCCGACCGACAACATGCTCGGCTGGAGCCTGGTGCTGCTGGTGCTGGCCACGCTGCTGGTGCTGGTGGTCAACCAGCTGCTGCGCGGGCACTTCGCCTATCCGGCCGCCGTCATCTGGGCGCTGGCCGGGATGTACGTCAAGCAGTCCGGCTGGGATCTGCCGGGGGCCCACAACATCGCCATCCTGGCGCTGGTGCTGATCATCATCGTGGTGATCCAGACCATCTGGCTGCGCGTGCGCGCCTGGCACCAGCCGCGCGCCATCGTCGCCGCCCATCGTCATCGCCGTTGATTCCTTCTGCAGGAGATACCCCATGAACATCGCAATGAAGGCGCGCGGCTGATGCGCGCTGCCATCCACACCACCTTCGGTGACCCGACCCAGGTCCTGCACGGCGGCGACGTGCCGCAGCCGGCCCCGGCGGCCGGCGAGGTGCGCATCCGCACCGTGCTGGCGCCCATCCACAACCATGACCTGTGGACCGTTCGCGGTCAGTACGGCTACAAGCCCGAGCTGCCCGCGGTCGGTGGCAGCGAAGGTACCGGCGTGATCGACGCGCTGGGCGAAGGCGTCGACGGCCTGAAGGTCGGCCAGCGCGTCAGCGCCGCGTCGGTGCACGGCACCTGGGCCGAGTACTTCATCGCGCCGGCGCGCATGGTCATTCCCATGCCCGACAGCATCGATGACAACGCGGCGGCACAGCTGATCGCCATGCCGCTCAGTGCATTGATGCTGCTGGAGTTCCTGCAGGTGAAGCAAGGCCAGTGGATTCTCCAGAACGCGGCCAACGGCGCGGTCGGCAAGGCGCTGGCGATGCTGGCCAAGGCACGTGGCGTGCACTGCATCAACCTGGTGCGGCGCGACGCGGGCGTGACCGAGATGGCTGGACTCGGCATCGACCACACCATTTCCACCGCGCAGTCCGACTGGATGGCCCAGGTGCAGGCCACGGTCGGCAAGGCATCGATCGCCGCCGCCGTGGACTCGGTTGGCGGGCGCGCCAGCAGTGAGTTGATGACCCTGCTGGGCGATGGCGGCACGTTGGTGTCGTTCGGTTCGATGACCGGTGAGCCGATGCAGCTCAGCTCCGGCGATGTGATCTTCAAACAGGCCACGGTGAAGGGCTTCTGGGGCAGCAAGGTCAGCCAGGCGATGGCGCCGGATGACAAGCGGCGCCTGGTCGGGGAACTGCTGCAGCTGGCTGCGCGTGGCGGGCTGAGTCTGCCGGTGGACGGGGTGTTCGGTCTGGACGAGGTGGCCGACGCCGCCAAGGCCAGCCTGGAGCCAGGCCGCAACGGCAAGGTGCTGCTGCGCCCCTGAGAAGGACCGGTAGAGCCGACCGTTGGTCGGCTGCCCTTGATCGGGCGCTGCGTCTGCCGACCAACGGTCGGCTCTACGTGGGATGTGGCGCCGCCTCAGCCGACCAACGGTCGGCTCTACCTTTCTGCGCGCAATGCTTCGATCACCACGCGCATCGCGCTGGAGGATTGCCGGCGGCTGGGGTAGTAGGCGTAATAGCCGTCGAAGGGATCGCACCAGTCCGGCATGACACGCCGCAAGGCACCGGCGGCGATGTCCTCGAGCACCATGTCCTCGGGCAGATAGGCCAGGCCGGCGCCGGCCAGGGCGGCGCGACGGACCGCGCTGCTGCCGTTGAAGGTCCATTGGCCGTCCACGCGCACGTTCACGTCCTCGCCGTCCTTTTCCAGGTCCCACACCATCAGCCCGCCGTGGGTGGGCAGGCGCATGCCGATGCAGTTGTGTGCCGCCAGATCGGCCGGCACCTGCGGGCGGTATGCGTGGCGAAGTAGGCCGGGCTGGCCACGATCGCCATGCGCTGCGGCGGGCTGATCGGCACGGCGATCATGTCCTTGGCCACGCGCCCGCCCAGACGGATGCCGATGTCGTAGCGCTGGGCGACGATGTCGGCCAGGCCGTAGTCGATGGTGAGCTCCACACGCAGGTCGGGGTAGGCGGGCAGCACGGCCGACAGCCGCGGCCAGACGATCGTGTTGGCCGCATGTTCGGCGGTGGTGATGCGGATCGTGCCGGCCGGGCGGTCGCGGTACTCGCTGATCGCGGCCACTTCGGCCTCGATCTCCTGCATGCGCGGCGCGACGGTGTCGTACAGCCGCTCGCCAGCCTCGGTCATCGAGACGCTGCGCGTGGTCCGGGTCAGCAGGCGCACGCCCAGGCGCTCTTCCAGGCCGCGGACGGTGTGGCTCAGCGCAGACTGCGAGACGCCGAGCTGGGCGGCCGCGCGGGTGAAGCTGCGCTCGCGCGCGACAGTGACGAACACCTGCAGATCGTTGAAATTCTCGCGGGCCATGGAGCGGGGGCCGAGGGCGCATGGCAGTCATGCGCGCCCATGATGCGCGGGCCCGACTGATGAACTCAAGTAGCGTTGTTTACCCATTGATGAGGATCAGTCATGGCTGCATCCCGGTTGCGATGGGTAGTTCCCGCGCGGGGCCAGGCCTAGAGTGAGGGTCCCGGCGGCGTGCTTCGTCGCTCCCCACAGGAGATCGCTTCATGGACCTGTTCACCGCCGCGCTGTCGCTTTCGATGGCCGCCACCGCGCCCGCCGAAGCGCCGCCCATCCGCATCGCCCGCGCCGGCAGCGCCGCCTCGGCGGCCGGCCCGGCCGATTACTTCACCGGCCGCGTCCGCATCGATGCGCCCTTCCAGGCCGATGCGCCGGCACGGGTCGGCGGAGCGACGGTCACCTTCGAGCCCGGTGCCCGCACCGCATGGCATACCCATCCGCTGGGCCAGACCCTGATCGTGACCGCAGGCGTGGGCAGCGTGCAGGAGTGGGGCAAGCCCGCGCGCGAGATCCGCCCGGGCGACATCGTCTGGATTCCACCGGGCGTCAAGCATTGGCACGGCGCGCAGGCCACCACGGCGATGACGCATATCGCGATTGCCGAAGCGGTGGACGGCTCGCCGGTGACGTGGATGGAGCAGGTCAGCGACGCGCAGTACAGCGGTAACTGAACCACGCTCCGTGACAGGGACGGTCATGTCACATCCGCCTGCGTACCCTCACAGGCGGGTTGAAACAGGAGAACCGTCTTGAGCAATGTGTTCATCGTCGGCGCAGCCGGCAAGGTTGGCCGTCATCTGGTCGAACAGCTGGCCGACAAACAGCATCGCGTGCATGCCCTGCATCGCCGCGCCGAGCAGGGCCCGGCACTGAAAGCACGTGGCGCCACGCCGGTCACCGGTGATCTCACCGCCACCGACGTCGATACGCTGGCCGGCCAGATGGCAGGCAGCGACGTCGTCGTCTTTACCGCCGGCGCGGGTGGCGCCGGCATCGAAGTGACCAACGCCATCGACGGCCGCGGCCTGGAACTTGCCGTGGATGCCGCCCGGCAGGCGGGCGTGCGTCGTTTCCTATTGGTGTCGGCATTCCCCGAAGCCGGCCGCAACAAGGCCATGGGCGAGGGCTTCGAGAATTACATGACGGTCAAGAAGCGCGCCGATGTGTATCTGGCCGCGACCGATCTGGACTGGGTCATCCTGCGCCCGGGCACCTTGAAAGATACAGCAGGCACCGGCCGCGTCACCGCGGGACCGGCGATCGCCTATGGCGACATACCGCGCGCCGATGTGGCCGCCACCCTGGTCGCGCTGGTGGAACAGCCGCAGCTGCGGCGCACGATCATCGAGCTGACCGAAGGCGACCAGCCTGTCGATGCAGCGATCGCCGCGCTCGACCACGCGTAAGCGGGGCTGCCTGGTGCGGCAATGGTAAAATCGCGCTTCCACACCGCACCACAGACGAGCACGCCATGACCAACGCCCCCTTCTATCCCATCGGCACCCCCGGCCAGCCCTGGGGCGCTGAAGAGAAGGCGCAGTGGCGTGCCCGCCAGGTGCCGCAGCGGCGCTATGCCGATGACGTGCTGCCAGCGGTGGACGCACTGCGCGATGCGTTCGAGGTGACCCAGTACGGCACGCTCGACTACGCCCCGGACCAGTACCCGCTGTTCGCCGTGCGCAGCCGCGACTGGAACCCCGCGCTGCCGACGATGCTGGTCACCGGCGGCATCCACGGCTACGAAACCAGTGGCGTGCAGGGTGCCCTTCAGTTCCTGCAGGCCCGCGCGGTCGAGTACGCCGGGCGCGCCAATCTGCTGGTGGTGCCCTGCGTCAGCCCGTGGGGCTACGAGCGCATCCAGCGCTGGAACGCCGAGGCGATCGATCCGAACCGCTCCTTCATCGTCAACAGCCCGGCGGCCGAAGCGGCCGAGCTGATTGCTCTCGTCGCGCCGCTGAAGGGCAGTATCGTGATGCATATCGACCTGCACGAAACCACGGACAGCGATGAAACCGAGTTCCGCCCGGCCCTGGCCGCGCGCGACGGCAAGCCGTTCGAGCCGGGCCTGATCCCGGATGGTTTCTATCTGGTCGATGACAGCGAGAACCCGCAGCCTGCGTTCCAGACCGCCGTCAACGCGGCCGTCGAACGGGTGACCCACATCGCCCCGGCTGACGACAAGGGCGAAATCATCGGCTCGCCGGTGGTCGCCCCCGGCGTGATCGAATATCCGCTGGAAAAGCTGGGCCTGTGCGCCAGTGTCAGCGGTGCGACCTTCACCACCACCACCGAGGTGTATCCGGACAGCCCGCGCGCGACCCCGCAGCAGTGCAACGATGCCCAGGTGGCGGCGATCTGCGCGGCGATCGATTACGCGTTGGCCGCCCCCAGGAACTGATCCAGCAACCACAGCGCGGCCGGCCCCAGCGGCGCACCCTTGCGCCACACCGCATCGGTGGAAACCAGCCGTGGCCAGCCCGGCAGGGGCAGCTCCACCAGCATGCCCCGGCCGTAGCGCGTGACCAGCGCGCGCGGCAGTTCGGCCCAGCCGAAGCCGTCCTCGGCCATCTCCAGCACCATCAGGTAGTCCGAGGCGGACCACGTCCGCCCGCGTGCGTGGCCCTCACGGCAGGCGTCGCCGCTCAGGCAGATCTGGCGATGACGGGCCAGGTGCGATTCCTCCGGCGTGGCCACGGCGGCCAGCGGGTGAGCGGCGGCCACGAATACCGCCATCTCCGCACGCAGGGGCAGGGCGCGTACCGCCAGTTCGGAAGGATAGGACGGCTGATGCGGGATCAGCCCGAGCTGGGCGCGCCCGCGCTGCACCACCTCGAGCACGTCGTGGCCTTCGGCATCCAGCCACTCAAGTTCGATATCCGGGAAGCGTTGCTCGAACCGCTGCAGCAGATGCTGGTCGGGATTGAGCTGGTAGATGTCCGAGAACACCAGGGTAAGGCGCGGTTCGACCTCGTCGGCCAGGCGGATGCTGAGCTGCTCGAGGCGGTCGGCGGCGGCCAGGATTTCCTGCGCATGGCCGAGCACTTTGCGGCCGTCTTCGGTCAGCACCGGGTAACGACCACTGCGATCGAACAGGGTGAGGCCCAGATCCGCTTCCAGCGTGGCGATCGCGGTGCTGATGGTGGATTGGGTCTTCTTCAAACGGCGTGCGGCGGCGGAGAACGAGCCGAGGGCCGCGGCCTCGACGAACGCGTGCAGGGATTCAGGGCCATAACGCATGGATGTATCGCCTTTGTCGATGGATTCCATCTTGGGACTGATGGAAAAGGCGATGATAATGGGCGCGTCGCTTGGGTGCCATGGCCCGGCTGGCGCGTACCGACCAACGGTCGGCACCTACCGGATGCGGTGCCGATGCGGTGCCGACGGTGCCCACGGTACCGCCAGTGCCGACCCGGTGTCGGCAGCCATGTCACCCGGCCAGCAGCGACGCACGCGCATCCGCCATCCCGGCCGATGCCCCGGTGCCCGGGCATTCCGCCGGCGCGCACCGGCCGCCATCAAGGAGCTTTCCATGCACACACAGGTGCATTCGCAACCCCGTGCCCGCGGCGGCCTGATCGCCTGGGCCTGCCTGACCGTGGCGATCGTCGCCGAAGTGGTCGGTACCTCGTTCATGGCCGACGCCGCCCGTCATGGCGGCTATGTGGGCTATGCCGTGATGGCCGTGGCCCTGGCCATTTCGTATTACTTCCTTGCGCTGTCGGTGCGCGGCATCGCGGTCGGTGTCGCCTACGCGGTATGGGAAGGCCTCGGCCTGACCCTGCTGACCCTGGTCGGTATTTTCGTGTTCAAGGACAGCCTGTCGGTGCAGCAGATGATCGGCCTGGTGATGGCGGCGGTCGGCATCGTCTGCGTCACGCTCGGCGAGGAGCACACGCCATGAATCTCACCGCTTTCCTGTTCGTGGTCTGCTCGGCCCTGATCGACATCGCAGCCAACATGATGGTCGCCAAGTCCGATGGCTTCCGTAAGCCGGCGTGGGGCGTCGCCGCGATCGTGCTGGTCTGGATCGCGTTCGCGATGCTCGGCCAGGCGGTCAAGACCCTGGACCTGGCCACCGCTTACGCGATGTGGGGTGCGATCGGTGTGATCGGGACCGCGCTGTGCGGGCGCGTGCTGTTCGGCAATCGTCTGCGCCCGATCGGCTGGGTGGGCATCGCGCTCGTCACCGCGGCGGTGGTGGTGCTGTCCAGCCACTGATCCCGCTCAGCGGAACAACTGGTTCAACACCGTGCCGGAGGCCGCGTCCGCGAAGCCGTCGAAGCGGCCTTCGTCCTTGAGCAACTGCGCGGCGCGCATCATCCCGCCCCAGGCAGTACGCGCCATCGCACCGCCAACGCTCACCCGGCGCACGCCCATGGCGGCAATGTCCTGCAGGGTGAACGGCAACGCGCTGCCCACCAGCAGGTTCACCGGTCGCGGTGCCACTGCGGCCACCACCGCCTCGATCTGCTCGCGGGTGCTGATGCCCGGTGCGTAGAGGCAGTCCGCACCTGCCTCGGCATAGGCGCGCAACCGCGTGATCGCATCCTCCAGATCCGGGCGGCCGACGAAGAAGTTTTCGGCACGGCCGATCAGCAACACGTCCTCACCGGCCTCGTCGATCGCACGGCGCGCCGCGCGCACCCGGGCCACGGCATCGTCCAGCGTGCGCAGCGGATGGTCCGGGTCCGGGCTGGCGTCTTCGATGGAGATGCCAGCCACGCCCGTGGCGATGGCAAGGGCGACGTTGCGGCCGACCTCCTGCAGCGTGCCGAAGCCATCGCCGAAATCGGCGTTCAACGGCAGCGGGGTCGCGGCGGCGAGGGAGCGGAGATGGGCGAGCGTTTCCTCCAGCGTCAACGTGCCATCGGCCTGCGCCTGGCTCCACGCATAGCCGGAGCTGGTGGAGGCCAGTGCCTGGAAACCGAGGCTGTGCAGATAGCGTGCGCTGCCGGCGTCCCACGGGTTGGGCAGCACGAAGCAGCCGTCATCGTGCAACGCGCGGAAGGCCGCGCGGCGCGGGCGGGGATCGAAGGACAGGTCCGTCATCGTGCGCATCCGGTAAGCAGTGGCCTGATGGTAACGCCCGCCGCTGCCACGCCCATGCTGCGCTGCGCGACCGCCTGGGCCGCGCAGCGCCGTCACATCAGAACGCGATGGTGCCCTGCAGGTACAGCGTTCGCGGCTGGCCGACGAACTTGCCGCCGTTGTTGTCGGTGGAGCGCGTGTAGTAGCGGCGGTCGAACAGGTTCTTGACCCCGATCGCCAGCTTCAGATCGTGCAGCTCTGGCCCGAAGTCGTAGCCGGCGCGCACGGCGACGGTGGAGTACCCGGCGATGTCGCCGAGGCGACCGGTCGGGTCTTCCTCGGTCACATAGGTCGCGCCCGGGTTCGGGGTGCCCGGCGAGCGCTGGCCGGACTGGGCGAACACATCGGCGTTGAAGGTCCAGCGGTCGATCGCATAGCGCGCGCCGAACGAGCCGACATTGCGCGAGTACAGCGGCAGGTCCTTGCCGGCAAACGCACCGGCGCGGGCGGTGGCCTCGGTCCAGGTGTAGGTCATCGACAGCTGCAGGCCGGTGAGTGCGTCGCTGAGCTGGCCCATGTCGTAACGCAGCGCCGACTCCGCGCCGCGGTGCCGGGTCGCGCCCAGGTCGGTCCACATGCCTTCGCCGACGATCGAGCGGGCCAGCTGCAGTTCCTTGTCGAAATCGACGTTGAACAGGGTGAATTCGCCGCTCAGGCCGCTGCCGTTGTAGTGCGTGCCCAGCTCATAGGTCGTTGCCGATTCAGGATGCAGGCCCTCAGTGGTCGAGGCCAGCTGGCTGTACTGCTGCGGGCCGAACGACTTGCCGCCATTGGCGAACAGCGACCAGTGATCGCCCAGGCGGTACAGCACCGAGAGCGTGGGGAGGGTCTCGCGCGAGTCGATGCTCGGGGTCAGCACGCTGCTGACCGCGCCACTGGTGGCGAGGTTGGTCACGGTGTTGAAGGTGCGGATGTCCTCCACACGCACGCCGGGCGTGAGGGTCCAGTTGCCGATATCGATGCGGTCATCGATGTAGAACGCATGGGCGGTCGTGCCACCGCGGCTGGTCTGGTACGGGAGCAGCGGCAGATCGAAGCCGGCCACCGCCGCGCCCGGCGGGTAGTAGCGGGTGCGCGAGGCCACCTCGCTGCTGGCCTCCTTCAGGTAGCGGTAGCCCACGCTCACTTCCTGCACGACCGTGCCGGTGGTGAACAGGCGCGAATAGCGCGGCTCCACGCCCAGGTAGTGGTAGCTGCGCGGCGCGGCGGTGAGGCGGCGCTGGCCGCTGGTGGCACCGGTGCCGTCCTGCTCGATGTAGCTGCCGCGGAAGGAATCCACGTAGTAGCCCAGCACCTCGACATTGTTGCGGCCGTCGCTGAAGCTGTACTTCAGCGAGCCATCGCTGCGGCGCCCGTTGAACACGTCATACGGGCGGGTGGACTGGAACGGATCGGCGGCGTATTCGGCGGTGGTCAGGCCACCGGGCATGCGCCCGCTGCCTTCGAAGTGGTGCAGCGACATCGCCAGGTCGCCGGCGTTGCCCAACGCATAGGACGCCTTGAGCAGGACATCGTCGATGTCGGTCTTGTCATTGCTGCTGCGCCAGCCGTCGCCGTGGGTGCCCGAGTACAGCAGCGCCGCGCCGAGCCCACCGTCGGTGGTACCGCCCAGGAACAGGCTGGGGACGGTCTTCAGGTTGCCGCCCTGGCCGTACATCTCCGAGGCAAAGCCCAGCGAGCCGGCGACGTCCTTCGGAATCGCGCGGGTCACGAAGTTGATGATGCCGCCCACGTTCTGCGGCCCGTAGCGGACCGAGCCGGCACCGCGCACCACGTCCACCGATTCCAGGTTGCCCAGCGCGACCGGGGCCAGCGACAGCTGCGGCTGGCCATACGGGGCATACGACATCGGCACGCCGTCCATCAACACGTAGGAGCGCGGCGACAGGCGCGAGGTGAGGCCGCGCACGCCCACGTTGAGCGACACATCGCTGCCGCCGGTGCCATTGCTTTCCTGCACCTGCACGCCGGGAATCTGGCGCAGCACGTCACGCACGCTGGTCGAGCCGCTCTCGGCGATGCGCTGCGCCTCCACGATGCTGCGCGCCCCCGGATGGTCGAGCAGCTTGGCTTCGGTCGGGTTGTCCAGCCAGTTGCCGGTGACGGTGACGGCATCCAACTGCGTGGCGTCGAGCGCGGCGGCCTGCGCTGCGGCCAGGTGCGGGGCGCTGGCCAGAACCAGGCCGATGGCGGTCGCGATCGCGGCGAGGGTGGGGCGTGCGGGGAGGGCGTGCATGGGTACGGCGGTCCGGTCGGGCGAGGGCAGGCCGCGGGCGTGCGCGCCTGGGAAAAACCGGCGGATCGTACAGCAAATGGGAATCATCTGCGTTGTCAGGGCCCCGACCGCTTGCCCGGGTGCCTTCTGCGTGCAAGTCTGGGGCTGCGCCGGGCCGCCGGCGCAGCCAAGGAGGCGCGCATGCTCGAGGTGATCGATCTGCTGTTGGCCCCGCTGTTCAGGATCAGCCCGGTGCGGTACCTGCGCGACCCGGCCTACCGCCAGCGCATCCACCGCGAACAAGGCAAGGCCGGGCGCTATCGCATGATCTTCCTGATGCTGCTCGTACTGGCCGCGATCGCACTGTTGGCGCTGGTGATCCTCGCGCGCTACGGGCGTTAGCGAGGAACAGTCAGGGCAGTCTCAGGCGCGCACCCACCGCGCGCACAGCCCCACCAGCACCAGCGTCACCGCCACCGCGCTGAAGGCGAACACCAGGCTGCTGGCCTGCGCCACGAAACCGATCAGTGCCGGGCCGGCCAGCACACCGGCATAGCCGAGCGTGGTGATCGCCGGGATGGCCAGGCTTTCCGGCATGACCTTCTGGTTGCCGGCCATCGAGAACAGGGCCGGCACGATGTTGGCGCAGCCCAGGCCGACCAGGGCATAACCGCACAGGGCCAGCGGCATCCAGGTCGCGAAGGTGGCCAGCGCGAAGCCCGACGCCGCGACCAGGCTGCCGATCAGGATCGAACGATGGCGGCCGAGCCTGGCCACCACGCCATCGCCGACGAGACGGGTCACGGTCATCGCGATGGCAAAGGCCAGGTAGCCCAGGCCGGCGCGCGAGGGATCGACCTGCTGCACCTCATGCAGGAACACCGCGCTCCAGTCCAGCACCGAGCCTTCGGCCAGGAACGCCACGAAACACAGCACGCCGATCGCGAGCACCACGCCGTGCGGCACCGCGAACATCGGCGCATCACTGGGGGCCTTGTCGGTCCGCCAGTGCGGCAGCGAAAGGGCCAACAGCGCGGCCATCACCGCCGACGCCAGCAGGCAGACCAGCCACGGCGGCAGGTGGAACGCGAGCAGGGCGGTCATCGCGCCGGCACCGACGGCACCGCCGATGCTGTAGAACGCGTGGAAGCCGGACATCATCGGCCGGCCGCTGTCGCGCTCGACCATGATCGCCTGCATGTTCATCACGCAATCGCAGGCGCCCACGCCGGCACCGAACACGAACAGCACCAGGCCCAGGGTCAGCGGCGAGGGCGCGACGGCAAGCAGGGGCAGGGTGGCGATCACCATCACCAGCGTGGCGATCATGACTGCGCGGCAGCCGTGGCGTGCGGCGAGCATGCCGGCGATCGGCATCGCCAGCAGCGAGCCGGCGCCCAGGCACAGCAGCACCAGGCCCAGTGAACCTTCATCCAGCCCGGTGCGGTGCTTGGCGAACGGGACCAGCGGCGCCCAGGCAGCGGTGGCGAAGCCGGGCAGGAAAAAGGCGGCGCGGGTGGCGTGCTGCTGCCCGCGGGCGGCAACGGAAGAGAGCGGGGTCATTGGTCTGGAGATTCCTGGGAAAGTGTCAACGGCGCGAGGCGAGCTGGATATCCACGCCGCGACGGACGAATGCATCGATCTGCGGCGCAGGCGCATCGGCTTCGAGCACCAGCACATCGATGTCATTGACGGTGCCGATGCGATGGCTCGCCTGGGCGCCGAGCTTGTCGTTGGTGGCCACCACCACGCAGCGGCTGCTGGCGGCCAGCATCGCCCGCTTGAGGGCGGCTTCTTCGCCATCGACCGCCCACAGCCCCTGCTGCGCATCCACTGCGCAGGTGCCGATGAAGAACAGATCCACGCGCAGTCCGCCCATGGCCTCCAGTGCCTGCGCGCCCACGGTGGCGCCGATGCGAGGGTCAAGGCGGCCGCCGATCAGCGTGACCTCGATGCCGCCGCGCGCCATCAGGGTGAGCGCGATATCCGGTGCATTGGTCAGAATATGCAGGCCTTCCAGCGCTGGCAGGCAGGCGGCGATGGCGCTGTTGGTGGAACCGGCATCGAGCAGAACGGTGTCGCCGGCCCGGATCTGAGCGGCGGCCTCGCGTGCCAGTGCCTGTTTCTGCGTTTTCTGCACAGTTTGGCGGGCACTCAGCGGGGGGAAGTCCGGGGTGGCGGGCAGTGCGCCGCCATACACCTTCCGGCACAGGCCCTGCTGCGCGAGATCGCGCAGATCGCGGCGAATCGAGTCCTCGGAGACCTGAAGGTCAACTGCCAGCTGGGCCGAAAGAACCCGGCCGTGTTGCTGGAGCAGGCCGAGGATGGTCTGCTGGCGTTCGCTGGGGAGCGTGTCCGGGGCGGGTGTCATGGCGAAAGCGGCCTGTGCTGAGTCTGCGTGTTGATGCGCATTCTATTGAAGTACGCATGAACGTGCAAATGCTCGGAGCGGACGCATTCAACCGCCTTGCTCGCGGGTAAGCCCGCCGGTCGAACATGGCCGTCGCTGGCGTCGCTGGCCTCTATGTCGACTCTGGTGTCGCTGCCATCGCCGCCATCGCCGCTATCACTGCGATCACTGCAATCACTGCAATCACTGCCATCAACGGCACGGAGGTCTGGAGAATGTTCTGCGTCACGACATTGGTTTGATCCAGAACGAGAAGGCATGTCGATATGCATTGCGCACCGCACTCGCCAACGGTAGGTGCGCATACGGTTTTCATCGAATCTGAAAGGTTCATCGAGTGCAATGCGCGCGGCGTGCAAGGCGTTGTGGACCGTTTTCGGCAGCGACGTCCCGCGTAGTCAACAAATCGTCGCCGAGGGTTCACAGTCCATTGATTCAGCGGGAGTGTAGATTCGATCCGCAGGTCGAGGTTGTGTCTCCGACCGATTCTTTTTCCAGGCAGATCACGCTTCGTCCTGTGCGTATCACGCGCGGGGCGGCGAGTGGCTGCGCCATGCCTCCCCCGTTGAGTCTTCCCCCAATGTCCGCTCGCAATCGCACCCGTGAGGTCTCCGCCGCCAAGGCCGAGGCCCTGGTCAAAACCGATGCCCTGCGTGCGCGCCGGCGCCGCATCACGCAGACCGTCGTGCCTGGCGACCACATCGAACGTGCCAGTAACCGCGACCATCGCGTGCTGTTTGTCGTCTCGGAGATGGCCGACTACATCAAGGCCGGCGGCCTGGGTGATGTCGCCGCCTCGCTGCCGCGTGCGCTGCGCGACCGCGCGGACATGCGCGTATTGATTCCCGGCTATCGCGAGGTGCTCGAGCGCACCGGGCCGATCCAGGTGATCGGGCAGACCCCGGCGCACGCGGCGTTGCCAGCCTGCGTGATCGCACACACCGTGCTGGACGACGGACTGCCGGTCTACGTGCTGATCTGCCCGGAGCTCTATGAACGCGACGGCTCGCCGTACGTCGACGCGGCCGGGGAGCCGTGGACCGACAACGCGGTGCGCTTTGCCACGCTGTCGCGCGCGGCGGCGGTGATCGCCGCAGGTGAGGCCGGCATGGACTGGACGCCGGGCCTGCTGCACCTCAATGACTGGCCGTGCGCGCTGGCCGCAGCCTACGTGCGCTGGTCGGGCAGCAAGGCCTCGTGCCTGCTCACCATCCACAACCTGGCCTACCAGGGCCTGTTCCCGGCCAGCCTGGCCGCGGACCTGGGCATCGCCGAGGCGCAGCGTGAAGCGCTGGATTTCCACGGGCAGCTGTCCTTCCTGCGCGGCGGCATCGTGCATGCCGACCAGGTCAATACGGTCAGCATCAGCTATGCCGCGCAGATCACCGCGCCGGCGGAGGGCTGTGGCCTGGACCGGCTGCTCTCGCGCCGTGCAGCGCTGGGGCACCTGAGCGGCATCGTCAACGGCATCGACAGCAGCTGGGACCCGCGCACCGACCATCACCTGCCGGTGCACTTCAGCGTGCAGTCCTGCGAAGGGCGCGACCACAACGCGCGCCATGTCCGGCGTGCGTTCGGCCTGCCCGAAAGCCGGGGTCCACTGTTTGCGGTGGTCTCGCGGCTGGTCCACCAGAAGGGCCTGGACCTCACCTGCGACGTCGCCCCGCAGATCGTGGCCGCCGGTGGCCAGCTGGTCATCATCGGCGGTGGCGAGCCTCAGATCGAAGCGCAGGTGCGTGAACTCGCGCGCCGCTATCCGGGTAGCGTCTCGGCCTACATCGGTTTCGATGAAACGCTTGCGCGCCGCATGTTCGCCGGCGCCGACTTCCTGCTGATGCCATCGCGGTTCGAGCCGTGCGGCCTGAGCCAGATGTACGCCCAACGCTTCGGCTGCCTGCCGATCGCGCACGCCACCGGCGGCCTGATCGATACCGTGGACGATGGCGTCACCGGCTTCCTGTTCAACGGCGCCGAAGCCGATGCGCTGCGCCGCTGCGTGCAGCGTGCGTTCCGTACCTTCCGTCAGTCCGGGCTGATGGCGGCGATGCGCCGCGCGGCGATGCTGCGCCCGAGCGGCTGGGATATCGCCGGCACGCATTACCTGGATCTTTATCAACGCACCACGGAAGCACGCGCATGAGCACGCAATGGGAACTGGATGCCGGGATCGAGCCCGGCGGTGAGAGCGTGTCCGCAGCGCCATTGGCCGAGGCGGCGTTGTCGCCGGCGCGGGCGTCGATTGCCGCCGGCGCGCCTGGCGATGCCTTCGCGCTGCTGGGCCCCCACCGTGATGCTACCGGCGCCTGGCGCCTGCACGTGCTGTTCCCGGCCGCACTCGCGGTCCTGCGCCGTGACGCGGACGGCCACTGGCGGCCGATGGCCGCCATGGGCGAGGGCATCTTCGAGGCCCCCATCGAGGGGCCCGTGGTGAGCCTGCTGCGGGTCGATTGGGGCGGCGTGCAACAGGAGATCGAAGACGTTTACGCCTTCGGTCCCGTGCTGGACGAGGATGCACTGGCCGGCATCGCCGCCGGCGACCCGAACAGCGTCCGCGTGGCGCTGGGTGCGCACCAGGCAAAGCAGCAGGGTATCGATGGCGTGCGTTTCGCCGTCTGGGCCCCGAACGCGCGCCGTGTTTCGGTGGTGGGCGACTTCAATGGCTGGGACGGGCGGCGTCACCCGATGCGGTTGCGCCATGGCGCTGGCGTGTGGGAGATCTTCCTGCCGCGCGTGGAGGCCGGCGCGCGCTACAAGTTCGAGATCACCGCAGCCGACGGGACCCGGCTGACCCACAAGGCCGACCCGATGGCCCGCCAGTCCGAGCTGCTGCCGGGCACGGCCTCGGTAGTGGCCGATGGGGCGCAGCGTGCATGGCAGGACCACGCCTGGATGCAGGCGCGCGCATCGATGGATGACCGCGCGATCTCCATCTATGAAGTGCACGCCGGTTCCTGGCGGCGCGGTGACAACGGCAACGTGCTCGACTGGGACCAGCTCGGCGACCAGCTCATTCCCTACGTGACGGGCCTGGGCTTCACCCATATCGAACTGCTGCCGGTCAGCGAGCATCCGTTCGGCGGGTCGTGGGGCTATCAGCCGCTCGGCCTGTATGCCCCCACCGCGCGGCACGGCGGGCCGGACCGTTTCGCACGCTTCGTCGATCGCTGCCACCAGGCTGGACTCGGCGTGATCGTGGACTGGGTCGGCGCGCATTTCCCGTCTGATGCGCATGGCATGCAACGTTTCGACGGCACCGCGCTGTATGAGCACGATGACCCGCGCCAGGGCCTGCACCCGGACTGGGACACGCTGATCTACAACTTCGGCCGCAGCGAAGTGACCGGTTTCCTGATCGGCAGCGCACTGGAGTGGATCGAGCGGTTCCATATCGATGGCCTGCGCGTGGATGCCGTCGCCTCGATGCTGTATCGGGACTACAGCCGCGAGGATGGGCAGTGGATCCCCAACGCGCACGGTGGCCGCGAGAACCTGGAGGCGATCGCCTTCCTGCGCGACCTCAACGATGCCATCGCCCGGCAGGCACGCGGCGTGCTGGTGATCGCCGAGGAATCCACTGCGTGGCCGGGGGTGACCGCCCCCAGCGGCGAGGGCGGCTTGGGCTTCACCCACAAGTGGAACATGGGGTGGATGCACGACACGCTGAGCTACCTGGGCCGCGACCCGATCCATCGCTCGCACCATCACAGCCAGATGACCTTCAGCGCGATGTACGCCTTCTCCGAGCAGTTCGTCCTGCCGCTCTCCCACGATGAAGTGGTGCACGGAAAGGGATCGCTGCTGGGCAAGATGCCCGGCGACCGCTGGCAGCAGCTGGCCAACCTCAGAGCCTACCTCGGTTTCATGTGGGCCCACCCGGGCAGCAAACTGCTGTTCATGGGCGGTGAATTCGCGCAATGCACCGAATGGAACCACGATGCCCAGCTGGACTGGGCACAGGCGTCCGAGCCGGCACACGCGGGCGTGGCGCGGATGGTCGGCGACCTCAACCGGCTGCTGCGCGAGCTGCCGGCGCTGCAGCACGGCAACCGGACCGAGCAGGGATTCGAGTGGAGCGTGGGCGACGATCACGTCAACAGCGTGCTCGCCTTCATCCGCCACGATCCGCGTGGGAGCGCCGGCCCGCTGCTGGCGGTCAGCAATTTCACCCCGATGGCGCGCCACGGCTATCGCGTAGGGGTGCCGCACGCCGGGCGCTGGCAGGAAGTGTTCAACAGCGACAGCCGTTTCTACGGTGGCAGTGACATCGGCAACCATGGGCAGGTCGATACCCTGCCGATCGCGATGCACGGGCACGCGCAGTCACTGGCCTTGACCCTGCCGCCGCTGTCCACCGTGTTCCTGCAGGTGGAGGGGTGACGGCGGGAGAGCGATTTGGCGCCTGGCGGCAGCCTGGAGGTGACCATGTCTTCCGTCTCTGGGCACCGGCCGCGCAGTCCGTGGAGCTGCTGCTCGACGGCGAGGCGCTGCCGATGCAGGCAGCCGACGACGGCAGCTACTGGATCCGGCTGGTGTGTGCAGCGGGGGCGCGCTACCGCTATCGCATCGACGGGACGCTCAGCGTTCCCGATCCGGCCTCGCGCTGGCAACCCGAAGGGCTCAACGGCCCCAGTGCCGTGCTGGACGAAGATGGCCATGCATGGCAACACGCCGATTGGGCGGGCAGGCCGTGGGAGGAAGCCGTCCTCTATGAAGTCCACGTGGGTGCTGTAGGCGGTTACGCCGCGCTGCAGGCGCAACTCCCGGCACTGGCAGCGATGGGTATCACCGCCCTTGAACTGATGCCGCTGGCCACCTTTCCGGGAACGCGCAACTGGGGCTACGACGGCGCATTGCCCTACGCGCCGGCCGCCGCCTATGGCAGCCCGGACGAGCTCAAGGCGCTGATCGACCACGCGCATGCGCTGGGTCTGATGGTGCTGCTGGACGTGGTCTACAACCACTTCGGCCCGGAGGGCAATCATCTGCCGCAGTATGCGCCCGCGTTTTTCCGTGACGACGTCACCACCCCGTGGGGTGCGGCGATCGACTTCCGGGAACCGCACGTGCAACGCTTTTTCATCGACAACGCGCTGATGTGGCTGCGCGAGTACCGGTTCGATGGCCTGCGCCTGGACGCCGTGCACGCGATCCAGCCGCCGTCGTTCCTCGCCCAGCTGCGCGAGGCGATCCAGAAGCACGGGCCGTCGCACCAGGTGCACCTGATCCTGGAGAACGAGCACAACACCGCCTCGCTGCTGGCCGAGGGTTACACCGCGCAGTGGAATGACGACTTCCACAACGCGCTGCACGTCTTGCTGACCGGCGAAACGGAGGGCTACTACGCTGATTTCGCGGCCGACCCGACCGCACAGCTGGCGCGGGTGCTGGCCGAGGGATTTGCCTGGCAGGGGGGAGTCAACCGCCTGGGGCAGCGGCGGGGCGAGCCCAGTGCGGGGCTGTCGCCGGCGCACTTCGTGATCTTCGCGCAGAACCATGACCAGATCGGCAATCGCGCCTTCGGCGACCGCCTGCAGACACTGGTGTCGCCCGAGCGGCTGCAGGTGGCGCTGGCGCTGACCGCCCTGACACCGATGATTCCCTTGTTCTTCATGGGTGAGCCGTGGGGCGCGCGCGAGCCTTTCCTGTTCTTCACCGATTTCGATGCGCCGCTTGACCAGGCGGTACGCGATGGACGCCGTGCCGAGTTCAGCCTCTTCAGTGCCTTTGCCGATCCGCAGGCGCAGGCCTCGATCCCGGACCCGAATGCCCTGGCGACCTTCCAGGCGTCGCAGGCGCCGCTGCCGTCAGCCGAAGCACGTCAGCAGAACCCGTGGCTGGCGGCCTTCCGCAGCGTGCTGACCCTGCGCTGGCAATTTCTGGTGCCGCAATTGCGGCACGCCCGCAGCCTCGGCGCGAGCGTGCTCGGCAACGGCGCGGTACGCGCAGGCTGGCAACTGGGCGATGCCCAATGGTGGCTGGCCTTCAACCTTGGCCAGACCGCCGTGCTGGCCGATCTGCCTTATGGCGAAACCGTGCTGCAGCTGGGCGAGGTCGGGCACGGCCAGCTGCTGGCACCGGCCGCGCTGCTGGTGCGGCGCGTGGCGGCATGAACGCCACGCCCGCGCTGGCCAGCCTGGCCGAGGCGGCCGGGCTGCTGATCCGCTGGGAGGACGTGCACGGCACGCCGCGCATCGTCGAACAGGACACACTGCAGAGCGTGCTGGACGCATTGGGCTGGCGCGCGGGAACACCGGCGCAGTGCCAGCAGAGCCTGCAGCATTGCCTGCACGAGCGCGCCGCTCCGTGGCTGCGCACCGTGCAGCTCGGTGAGCCCTTGGTGCTGGACGTGGAAGGCGCAGGTGAGTGGTGCGATGAACGCGGTCACACCATGCCGGCGACGCGGGCACGACCCGGTGTCTGGGTAGTGCCGGAGCAGCCCGGCTACTGGCGCCTGCGCGTCGGGCAGGATGAGCATGCCGTGGCGGTGGCGCCGACGCGCTGCTTCAGCGTGGCCGATGCCACCGGTCTCGCCGAGCCGCGCAGCTGGGGCGCGGTGCTCCAGGTATATGCCGCGCGCCGTGCCGGAGATGACGGCATCGGCGACAGCAGTGCTGCGCAGCAGTGGTGTGAGCGCATTGCCGCCGCCGGTGGCGATGCGGTGGCGCTGAGCCCGCTGCACGCCGCGGGCCGGATCGATGCGTCCTTCAGTCCCTATTCGCCGAGTGACCGTCGCTTTCTCGAGCCGGTGTATGCCGGCACGCTGGAGGAGTGGGACATGGCCGAGGACGATGCGCCGGACCCGACGCCGGCGGATGGCCTGATCGACTGGGCCGGCGCGGCGGCACGCAAGTGGCATCGCCTGCAGCAGTCGTACCAGCGGGTCACCCAGGCACCAGAGGCACTGCAGCGTGATCTGCGTGGCTTCGAGCAGGAGGGCGGCGCCGCACTGGCCGCGTTCGCGCGATGCAACGCCGCCGCGATGGGCCAGCGCGATCCAGCGTTGCAGGTGCATGCGCAATGGCGCGCTGCGCGCAGCTGGCAGCAGGCGCAACGCCGCGCGCAGGAGGCCGGCATGGCACTGGGCCTGATCGCCGACCTGGCGGTCGGCTTCACCGCCGATGGCGCCGAGGCGGCCGCGGCTGCCGACACCGCCCTGCGTGGGCTGGTACTGGGTGCACCGCCGGACGCCTTCGCCCCTGACGGACAGGTCTGGGGCATCAGCAGCTACTCGCCGGATGGATTGCGCCGCAGCGGCTTTGCGCCGTTCATCACCCTGCTGCGCGCCGTGATGCGTGACCGGGGCGGGGTGCGTATCGACCACATCCTCGGCCTGCAGCGGCTATGGGTGGTGCCGCACGGCGCGGGTTCGGGGCAGGGGGTGTACCTGCGCTATCCGCTGGCCGATCTGCTCAATCTGCTGGCGCTGGAATCCTGGCGCAACCGCTGCATTGTCATCGGCGAAGATCTCGGGGTCGTGCCGCCCGGGATTCGTGACACGTTGGCCGCGCGCGGCGTGCTCGGCATGGATGTGCTCGCCTTCACCCGCGCGCCGGACGGCGACTTCCTGCCGCCGGCACAGTGGCGGCGCGACGCCGTCGCACTGACCGGCACCCACGATCTGCCGACGCTGGAAGGCTGGCAACACGGCGATGACCTGCGCTGGCGGGCGCACCTGGGCGCAGCGCCGGCCGCCGATACCGCGCAGGCCATGGCCGCGCGGCGCGAGGACGTGGCGCGGCTGGCCCGCGCGGTCGGCACCGATGGCGCTGCGCCGGATGCCCTCCGGCTGGCCGCGCTGCGGCAGGTCGCCGCCAGCCCGGCGCCGTTGGCGCTGTTGCCGGTGGAAGACGCGCTGGGCCTGCGTGGCCAGGTCAATCTCCCGGGCACGGTCGCGGTCCACCCGAACTGGCGCCAGCGCCTGCCATCCCCGTTGCCGTTGCGGACGCTGGACCGTTCGCTGCAGCAGTTCGCCGCGGCCCGCCGCCGCCAGGAGCATTGAGATGGTTCCGTTCCGCGCCACCGCCCGCCTGCAGCTGCACGCCGGCTTCGATTTCGACGCGGCCCGCGCGCAGGTGGATTACTACGCTTCATTGGGCATCAGTCACCTGTACCTGTCGCCGATCGCCAGCGCGATGCCCGGTTCCACGCATGGCTACGACGTCATCGATCCCACCACGGTCAATCCGGAGCTGGGCGGGGAGGCCGGATTGCAGCGTCTTTCCGACGCCGTGCGCGCACGCGGGATGGGCCTGATCCTGGATATCGTGCCGAACCACATGGCGGCGCACCCGCTCAATCCGTATTGGGCCGATGTGCTGGCCCACGGCAAGGCCAGCGCGCATGCCGGCTGGTTCGACATCGCCTGGCGCGCACCGGGGCGTGACGGCAAGCTGTGGCTGCCGGTGCTGGATCGGCCGCTGTCCAGCGCGATCGCCGAAGGCGTGCTCACCGTGCAGCGCGCCGCCAACGGATCGGCGGGCGTCGCGCACCACGGCACCGTGTATCCGCTGGCGCCCTCTACCTGGGCCGCGGGCGGGTCGGAGCTGACGGCACCGGCCCTGGCCGGCGTGCTGGCGGCGCAGCCCTACCGGCTGGCGTGGTGGCGCAGTGGCGATGACCGGATCAACTACCGTCGCTTCTTCACCATTGCCTCGCTGGTCGCGCTGCAGATGCACCGCCGCGATGTCTTCGAGACCGTGCATGCACTTCCGCTGCGCCTGGTGGCGGAGGGACGGGTGGATGGCCTGCGCGTGGACCACGTGGATGGACTCCGCGATCCGGCCGGTTACCTGCACCGGCTGCGCGCAGCGCTGGACGCTGCCGGCGCCCGCCGTGGGCTGTCGCCTGGCGCGCTGGGCCTGTGGGTGGAGAAGATCCTGGCGCCGGATGAAGCCTTGCGGGCGGACTGGCCGTGCGATGGCACCACCGGCTACGACTTCATGGACCAGGTCGGTGCATTGCTGCACAGCGGTGCCGGCGGCAACCCGCTGACACGGCACTGGCAGCAGGTCACCGGTGACCCCCGCAGCTTCCGCGAGGTGGAACTGGAGGCCAGGCGCGACGTGCTGGAGCACGGCCTGCGCGCCGAGTTCGATGCCTTCGTCGCCCGCCTCGTCCGCCTTTCGCGCCTCACCGGCGGCATCGCCGCTGATTTCGGCAGGCCCCTGCTGGCGCGCGCGGCGTTGTCCTTGTTGAGTCACTTCCCGGTGTACCGCAGCTATCTCACCCACGCGGCTCCGGGCGCTGAGGATCGTCGGCTGTGGCAGCAGGCCATCGAGGCGGCCATCGCCGGCAGCGCGCCGGACCAGGTGGCTGCGATCGAGCAGATCGCCGCGTGGGTGCTGGCGCCGCCATCGCAGGAGGATGACCCGGCGCTGCATCGCCGCGGCCTGGCGCTGCGGCAGCGGGCCCAGCTGCTCAGCGCGCCGCTCAACGCCAAGGCGGTGGAAGACAGCAGCTTCTATCGGCATGCGCCGCTGTTGTCCCGCAACGAGGTTGGTAGCCATCCAACGGTACTGAGTGTGTCGGCACCGCGTTTCCATGGGTTCATGCGCGCCCGCCACGACCAGCACCCGCGCAGCCTGCTTGCCACGGCCACGCATGACCATAAACGCGGCGAAGACGCCCGGATGCGATTGGCGGTGGTGTCAGCGTGGCCCGAATGGTGGCTGCGCCAGGTGCGTCGCTTTGAACGGCTCGCAGCGTCACTCGGTGCCGGTGCACTGCATGCGGCGGACCGCGAGATGCTGTGGCAGACACTGGTCTCGGTCTGGCCGGCCGAGGGTGGATCAGGCGCTGATCTCGCTGCGCGCGTGGTGCAGTGGCAGGCCAAGGCGCTGCGCGAGGGTGGCCAGCGCAGCAGTTGGGGCCATCCGGATGAGGCTTACGAGTCGTGCGCGGCGGCGGTGGTGGAAGCACTGATCGACAGCGATGCCGGGCAGGCGTTCCGCGCGGCCGTGCAGGACGTCGTGGCGCGCATCGCGCCGGCCGGGGCGCGTTTCAGCCTGAGCCAGACCGCGCTGCGGCTGAGCGTGCCGGGCGTGCCGGATCTGTACCAGGGCACCGAAGGCTGGGATCTGTCATTGGTGGACCCGGACAACCGGCGGCCGGTGGACTATGCGCTGCGTGGCCACTGGCGCCGGGATGCGCGTGCGTGGCCGGTACTGCTGCAGGGGTGGCGCGATGGCGTGGCCAAGGCGCGCCTGGTGCAGACCTTGCTGCAGGCCCGGAGCAGCGCCCCGGAGCTGTTCGCGCTGGGCGGTTATGTGCCATTGCCGACCACGCTGCCCGAACGCGTGCTGGCCTTCGCGCGCGAACACGGCGCGCAGCGGCTGATCGTGGTCGCCGCGATCGCCACCACCGTGCGTCCCGCGCAGGAAGTCACGGCGGCGTTGCCTGCCCGGTTCTGGGGCACGGGCCGCGTGACGATTCCGCAGGGGCGCTATCGCAATCTGCTCACCGGCACGTCGGTAGAAATCACCGACCCCGATATTTCCCTGCGGGCGCTGTCCGATGGCAGCCCCGTGACCCTGCTGATCAACGAGTGAAGCAAGCGCAATGGACGAAAACGAACGACGTGAACGCATCGGGGCCCTGGCCCGCCAGATCTGGGAAGCCGAAGGCCGTCCGGACGGGCAGGACCAACGGCATTGGTTGATGGCCGAACGGCTGTTCGATGCCGAGCTGCAGGCCGCGGGCCACACCGTCGAGACGCGCCGATGAGTGCCCGCCAGTTTGCCCAGTCCTCGCGCCTGCGGGGCGGACGCCCCTTCCCGTTGGGGGCCACCTGGGATGGCCTGGGCGTCAACTTCGCGCTGTACAGCCGGCATGCGACCAAGGTCGAGCTGTGCCTGTTCAACGAGCGTGGCCGTGAGGTCGAGCGCATCGTGCTGCCCGAGTACACCGATGAAATCTGGCACGGCTACCTGCCGGACGCACGGCCCGGCCAGCGCTACGGCTACCGGGTGCATGGTCCCTACGCACCGGAAGCCGGGCACCGGTTCAACCCCAACAAACTGCTGCTGGATCCGTATGCCAAGCAGATCGTCGGTCAGCTCAAGTGGGCGCCGGCGTTGTTCGGCTACACGATCGGGCACAAGGACAAGGACCTGAGCTTCGACAAACGCGACAGCGCGCCGTACATGCCGCGTTGCGCCGTGGTCGATCCGGCCTTCACCTGGGGCCGCGACACCGCACCGGCCACGCCGTGGGAGGACACGGTCATCTACGAAGCCCACCTGCGCGGCCTGTCGATGCTGCACCCACAGGTGCCTGAGCAGGCACGTGGCTCCTTTTCCGCGCTGAAGCAGGACGCGCTGCTGGATCACCTCCGCCAGCTCGGCGTGACCGCGCTGGAACTGCTGCCGATCCACGCCCACGTGGATGACCAGCATCTGCTCGAGCGCGGCCTGCGCAACTACTGGGGCTACAACACGCTGGCCTTCTTCGCGCCCGAACCGCGCTTCATGTCCACCTCCACCATCGCCGAGTTCAAGCAGATGGTGGCCTGCGTGCATGACGCCGGGCTGGAAGTGATCCTGGATGTGGTCTACAACCACACCGCCGAAGGCAATGAGCTCGGCCCGACGCTGTCGTTCAAGGGCATCGACAATGCCAGCTACTACCGGCTTGCCGATGACCCGCGCTACTACATCAACGATACCGGCACCGGCAACACCTTCGACCTGACCAACGCCGGTGCGCTGCGGATGGTGATGGACTCGCTGCGCTACTGGGTGCAGGACATGCACGTGGATGGCTTCCGCTTCGACCTGGCCACCATCCTGGGCCGCGAACGCGCCGGCTTCGATCCATCGGGCAGCTTCATGGATGCCGTGCGCCAGGACCCGGTGCTGAGCCAGGTCAAGCTGATCGCCGAGCCGTGGGACATCGGGCCGGGTGGCTACCAGCTGGGGCAGTTCGCACCGGGCTGGGCCGAATGGAACGACCGTTTCCGTGACAACGTGCGGGCACTGTGGCGCGGCGATGGCGGCCAGCTGGCCGAGTTCGCCACCCGCCTGATGGGCTCGGCCGATCTGTTCAACCACAAGGGACGGCGGCCGGCCGCGTCGGTGAATTTCGTCACCGCCCACGATGGCTTCACCCTCAATGACCTGGTCAGCTACAACGACAAGCACAACGAGGCCAACGGCGAAGACGGGCGCGACGGCAGCGACAACAACATCTCCTTCAACCATGGCGCCGAAGGCCCCACCGACGACGAGGGCATCAACACGGTCCGGGCGCGGCAGATGCGCAACATGCTGGCCAGCCTGCTGCTCGCCCAGGGCACGCCGATGCTGCTGGCCGGCGACGAGTTCGCGCGCAGCCAGGGCGGCAACAACAACGCCTACTGCCAGGACAACCCGCTCACGTGGATCGACTGGCAGCAGGCCGCCAGCCCGGCAGGCCGCCAGCAGTCGCTGTTCGTACGCCGGCTGCTGTCGTTGCGCCGCCGCTACCCGCAGCTGCGCCGCGGCCGCTTCCTGGACGCCCGCGACGAGCAGGGCGAAGGCTATGACGTGCGTTGGCTGCGCCCGGATGGCCAGCCCATGGAAGATGGCGACTGGCACGATGGCGAGGCCCGCAGCCTGGCGCTGCACCTGGGGGCCGCCCGTCAGGAAGACACGCCGCGCGGCCCCGAGCATGCGCACCTGCTGTTGATGTTCAATGCCTCGCACGCGCCGCAGGCCTTCGTGCCGCCCCTGATCGACGATGAACACTGGCGCGTGTTGATCAGCACCATCGACGGTGCGCCGCTGCAGGCGGATGCGGAAGGCCACTGGCCACTGCCGGACCGCGCCATCGTGGTGCTCAGCAGTCGCCGCAACCGCCATTCCGATACGGAAGGCTGAGTTGTCCCAGTCCTCCCGGCACGACGCCGTGCCGGGAGGTCCCAGGTCAGCGCTCCTGGTCCAGCTCGCGCCGGACCACGCCGGCAACCCAGTCCATGAACGCCGCCACCCGTCGCGGTAGATGACGGCGTTGCGCGTAGAGCAGTGTTACCGGCATCGGCTCTGCTTTCACGTCCGAGAGGATCTCCACCAGGGTGCCCGCGGCCAGTGCCTGGCGCACGCCGAGCAGCGGGACCTGGATGATCCCCAGCCCGGCCAGGGCTGCGGCGGTATAGCCCTCGCCACTGTTGACCGTCACCGCACCGGCCATGGGCAGGCTCTGATAGGTCTGCCCGTCGTAATACTCGAATCCGGGCGAACGCTGACCGAGGGTGCTCACGTAATGCACCAGCGCGTGGCCGGCCAGGTCGGCCAGCGTGGTCGGCGTGCCCCGGGCGGCGAGATAGGACGGGCTGGCGCAGTTGATGATCGGCAGCTGGCCCAGCGGGCGGGCCACCAGGGTGTTGTCGTCCAGTGGACCGACCCGGAGCACGCAGTCGAACCCTTCGCGGATCAGATCGACCCGGCGGTCGGTACCGCTCACTTCCATTTCCACGCCAGGGTGCTGGGCCAGGAAGGCAGGCAGCTGCGGTATCACCAGTTGCCGGGCCAGCCCGCTGGACATATCCACCCGCAGGCGCCCCTTCAGCTGCGCCGTATCGACCCGGAACATGCCCTGCAGGTCGTCCATGTCATGCAGCAGATCGTGTGCCCGCGCCTGGAACTGGGCGCCGTCGGCGGTCAGCTGCACCCGGCGGGTGGTCCGATGCAGCAGTTGCACACCCACATCCGCTTCCAGCCGCTGCACGGCCAGCGACACACTGGCCTTGGGGAGACCGAGGCTGTCGGCGGCGCCGGTGAAGGAGCCGAGTTCGGCCACCCGGAGGAAGCAGCGCAGGTGATCGAGGCGATCCATGGATTGTTCGTGATTATTGGATAGTCAAATCAGCATCCGCCGATTTATCCGCGCACGCAACACCAATAGGCTGACAACCATTCCCACAACGCAGGTGTACTGACATGCGCAACGCAACCCGAGTCGTCCTGATCACCGGCGGCAGCCGTGGCCTGGGCCGCAATGCCGCCCTCGCACTGGCCGCCGACGGCGCCGATATCGTGCTCACCTATCGCAGCCAGGCCGGCGCCGCCCAGGAAGTGATCGCGCAGATCGAAGCACTCGGCCGTCGCGCGGCCGCGCTTCCCTTGGACATGGCCGACAGCGCCGGTTTTGCCGCCTTCGCCAGCCAGGTCCGCAGCGTGCTAGATGGCTGGGGCGAGACCCATCTGCAGGGCCTGCTCAACAACGCCGGCGAAGGCCTGCACGCGATGATCGCCGACACCACCGTCGATCAGTTCGACGCCCTGGTCGCGGTCCATCTGAAGGGACCGTACTTCCTGACCCAGGCGGTGTTGCCGCTGCTTGCCGATGGCGGCCGCATCCTCAACGTCTCCAGCGGGCTGGCACGCTTCTCGCTGCCGGGCAGCTCGGCCTACGCGATGATGAAGGGCGGCATCGAAGTGTTTACCCGTTACCTGGCCAAGGAACTGGGCGCCCGCGGCATCAGTGCCAACACGCTCGCCCCCGGCGCGATCGAAACCGACTTCGGTGGCGGCCGCGTGCGCGACGACGCGCAGGTCAATGCGATGGTGTCCTCGGTCACCGCGATGGGCCGCCCGGGCAAGCCGGACGACATCGGTCCGGTGGCGGTGGCGCTGCTGTCGCCTCAGACGGCGTGGATCAACGCGCAGCGGGTGGAGGCGTCGGGCGGCATGTTCGTCTGAGATCGCGGGCGGTCAAAGCGGCCATCGTGTGGCACGCGCGGTTCTCATTGCTGGCAGTGGATCGAGGGCCGGTCACGACCGTGGGTCGTGACGCTCTCGGTTGATCGAGTGAGAATGGTTCGCATCAAGCGCCGTCAATGGCTATGATGCGGGTCCTTCCGCCACGCTCGAGCCTGCCTTGAAGACTGCTTCGCCACTCAGCCCGATGGGCCGCGTCTTCGCCACGGTGGCTTTCGTCGAAGCCCTGACGTGGGCCGGCCTGTTGATCGGCATGTATTTCAAGTACCACGCAGCGGATCCAACGCCGGTCGGCGTCAAGGTGTTTGGACCGGTGCACGGCGTCGCCTTCATGGTCTACGTCGTGGTGTCGGTCCTGGCTGCAATCCGCTTGCGTTGGCCGTGGTGGGCCGCACTGCTGGCACTGGCCGCGGCGGTGCCGCCGCTGGTCACGCTGCCGCTGGAATGGTGGTTCAAGCGCCGGGGGCTGTTGTCCGCGCCGCTGCGTTGAAGCCCCCACGGTAAGCCCGCGCAATCGCGGGCCTACCGTCCAGGGCGTCACCCCGCGCCCAACACCGCCAGGATCTGCTTCGGCGTCTGGAACCCCGCCAGTCGGGCGGTTTCGTGACCGTCGCGCACCACCAGCAGCGTCGGTGTCTGGCGCAACCCCAGTTCGCGGAACAAGCCCTCACCCACGGTTTCCAGCTTCACCTTCAACACTGTCATCCCGGCGTCCGCGATGGCGCCGGAGACACTGGCCAACGACATCTCCAGCATCCGGCACCCGGGGCAATCGTCCTTGTGGAAGTCCACCAGCAGCGCAGGGTGTTCGCGCAGGGCGGCGTGGTAATCCTCAGCGGTCCGGGCGTGCAGGGTCAGCATGTCGTGGATGTCTCGGTAGTGGCCAACACGGCGTCGGTCCAGTGGTGGATGGCGTGGGTGTCGGCGGCGCCGTGCGGCATCTGCTCGATCTCCAGCACGGGGTACGGGGAGTGGAAGAAGCGCGCCAGGCGGTGCGCGGCGCCGCAGTAGTACTCTTCGCCCCATTGGGTCTCGCCGGTGCCGAATACCGCGGCCGGGAAGGGCAGGGGCAACCCGAAACGATCCCGCAGCGCGGCCGCGCAGTCCTTCATTTCCGCCGGGGTGCGCCCGGCGTTGTCGGTCCATGAGCCAAGCAGGCACAGGGCGGGGGGATCGGCGGGCAAGGCCAGGGCGATGTCGCCGGCATCGACGTCGAGCCAGTCCACGCGGTGGCCCAGCGCTTCGCAGCGGGCCCGGACCAGCATGGCGACCTCGCGGGTGTTGCCGCTCAGCGAGGCGAAGGCCAGCAGGATATGCATCGGCATGCGTCCTTACAGATCGTCGAAACCGTTGTCCGAATTGGTCTTCTTGTAGCTGGCGTTGCGCATCTCGAAGAAGTCGGTCTTGGTTTCGGTGAAGTTGTCGGCGTAGGCCTTGATCCACGGCATCACGTTGACGTTGGTCTCGCTGTACAGCTTCTCGATCCCGAGCATGCCGGCCATCTTGTTGGCGCGGTACTTCACGTAGCAGATCATCTCGTCCACATCGATGCCGTCGATGCCGTCGAGCACTTCCCCGGTCCAACGCGTCTCCAGCTGGATGGCGTGCTCAAAGGCCTCGTGTACGTAGGCGGTCAGCTGCTCGCCCTGCAGGGCAGGGTTCTCACCGATGATGGCGCGGATCAGTTCGCTGATGAACTTGGTGTGGGCCAGCTCGTCGCGGTTGATGAAGCTGATGATCTTGCCGGTGCCGGTCATGCGGTTCTGGCGGACCAGGTTGTAGAAGAACGCGAAGCCCGAGTAGAAGTTGATGCCTTCCAGGATCGAGGACTGGATCAACGCGCGGATCAGCGTCTCGGCGGTCTTCTCGCGCATGAAGTCATCGTAGGACTGCATGATCGGCGCATTGCGGGCCAGGATGGTCGGGTGGGTACGCGCGATCTCGAACACCCGGTTCTGGTCGGCCAGGCCGGCGATCGAGGCCAGCACGTAGCTGTAGCTTTCGTTGTGGATCACTTCCTGCTGGCCGATGATCGCGGCGTTGGCGTGCGCGGCCGGATCGGTGATGTACTCGGCGACGTTGTAGATGAAGCGCGTCTGCGGGGAATCCAGCGTGGCGAGCAGGCCGATGATCGAGTCGTAGGCGTTCTTCTCGCGGGCATTGAGCTCACCGTACTGGCGCGCGTCACCCTTCATGTCGACTTCGTCGGGAATCCAGAAGTTGGTCGAGAGCTCCTTGTACGCCCGGTAGAACGACGGGTAGGGGATGTCGTTCCAGTTGAGGATGCCACTGGTGCGGCCGTTGATGATGCCGGTGGAGCGGTTGGGGTGGCGCGGTTCGAGGATCTTGATGCGTTCGAGGGGGATGGCCATGGGGGGTGTGTCCTGGAGCAGAGCCCCCTGAGTCAGGGGGCGGCCGCGAAGCGGCGGGGGTCTGGGTGGTTGTAATGCGGGGCCCATGGTTTGCACAGCGAACCATGGGAGCGTCAGCGCGAATGCGATGCGCCTACCCGCACCATTCGCATTCGGCGATGTCGATATCGTTGGAGCGCACGTAGTAGGTCGTCTTCAGGCCTTCGCGCCAGGCACTCATGTGCAGCGCGAGCAGGGTGCTGGCGCGGATGGTGCTGGGCACGTACAGGTTGAAGCTGATCGACTGATCCACGTGGCGCTGGCGGCGGGCGTTCTGGCGGATGCTGGCGAACTGGTCGACCCGGTAGGCGCCTTTCTCGTAGTACGGATAGGTCTCCAGCGACAGGTCCGGCGCAGCCACCGGCCGGCGGAAGTCCTTCTTTTCTTCGTAGTAGAAGGCGCCGTACACCGGGTCGATCGAGGCCGTGGAGCCGGCGATCTGGGCGGTGCTCATGTTCGGGGCCACCGCCATCAGCCAGCCATTGCGCAGGCCGTTGACGCCGACCTGCGCGGCCAGTTCGCGCCAGGCCGGGCTGTCATAGCCACGGGCGCGGAAGTACTCGCCGTTCTGCCACTCGCTGCCGACGAACGCGCTGTAGCGCCCCTTTTCCTTGGCCAGGGTCATGCTGGCCTGGATGGTGAGGTAGTTGATGCGCTCGTACAGGCTGTCGGCATAGTCCTCAGCCTGGGGCGAGTTCCACTCGATCTGCTGCAGGGCCAGCAGGTGGTGCCAGCCGAAGGTACCCAGCCCGATCGCGCGGTACTTGCGGTTGGTGATGGTCGCCTGCGGCACCGGCAGCTGGTTGAGGTCGATCACGTTGTCCAGCATCCGCACCTGGATCGGCACGAGGCGCTCGAGCACGTCGCTGGTCAGCAGGTCCGGCGCGGCCGTGACCGCACGGCCCAGGTTGATCGAGGACAGGTTGCACACCACGAAATCGCCGGCCTGTCTGGTCGTCACGATCTGGTCGCCGCTGATCATCTCCTGGATCATGCGGGTGGGGCTCATGTTCTGCAGGATCTCGGTGCACAGGTTGCTGGAGTAGATGCTGCCGGCATGCTTGTTCGGGTTCTTCCGGTTCACTTCGTCCCGGTAGAACATGAAGGGATTGCCGGTCTCCAGCTGACTCACCATGATCCGCTTGAACAGGTCGATGGCCTTGATCGTGCGCCGGCTGATCCGTTCATCGGCCACGACCTCCTCGTACTTCTCGCGGAAGCTGCCCTGGCCGCGCTGCTCATCGTGGAAATCCTGCAGGTACCAGCCCTTGATCCGCTTCACCTCGTACGGATCGAACAGGTACCAGTCGCCACGGCGCTCCACCGCTTCCATGAACAGGTCGGGCAGGCACACCGAGGTGAACACGTCGTGCGCGCGCAGGCGCTGGTCGCCGTTGTTCAGGCGCAGATCGAGGAAGGCCTCGATATCGCGATGCCAGACATCCAGGTACACCGCGATCGCGCCCTTGCGCTGGCCGAGCTGGTCCACGCTCACCGCAGTGTTGTTGAGCTGCTTGATCCACGGCACCACGCCGCCGGAGGAATTGGCCACGCCCCGGATCGATGAGCCCGCCGAGCGCACATAGCCCAGGTACGCACCCACCCCACCACCGTGCTTGGAGACGCGCGCCACGTCGGTGTTGGAGTCGTAGATGCCCTGCAGGCTGTCGTCCACCGTGTCGATGAAGCACGAGGACAGCTGGCCGCCGACCTTGCCAGCATTGGCCAGGGTCGGCGTCGCCACCGTCATGTACAGGTTGGACAGCGCCCAGTAGGCCTCGCGCACCAGCAGCATGCGCCGGCGCCGCGAGCGTTCGCCATGCTCGTGTTCGTGCTGCATCAGGTACAGCGCGATGGTCAGCCAGCGTTCCTGCGGCAGCTCGTACACCGCACGGGAGTGATCGGTGGCCAGGTACCGGGTCGCCAGCAGGTACAGCCCGTTGTAGGCGAACAGCGTGTCGCGCTCGGGCTCGATCATCTGCCCGGCTTCCTCCAGTTCATCCTTGGAATACGCCTTGAGGATGTCGATCGAGTAGACGTTGCGGTCGGCCAGGCTTTCCTGCAGCCCCACGTACGAGCCGTACTTCAGCGTGGCATCGTAGAAGCGGTTCTTGCTGGCGCGCTTGTACAGCCGCCGCAGGTAGAGGCGGGCGGCGAAGTGCTCCCAGTCCGGTGCGGTCAGGTCGATGCGTGATTCGGCCTCGCGGATCAGCAGGTCCACCATCTCATCGGCGCTGAGCTGCTGCCGCCGGGCGATCTGCCCGAGCACGCTGCGCAGATAGTCGGCCACGTCCAGTTGCGGGAACTCGGTATGCACGCTGTGCACCGTGCGTTCCAGCCGCGGCTGGTCGAAGGGCATGCGTCGGTTGCCGCCCTCCTTGGTGATCCACAGTGTTTCACCGCCGGTGGCGGCATCCAGGGCGGTGTCGGTGGGTGGGGTGGCGGTCGAGGCGACGGTGTCGTCGGTGTTCATGCGTTCTCCATGCATGGCGCAGTGCCCAGCAGGCGGCGCGGCAGAGCCGTGCGGCAGCCGGACAGAAGGCGTGATTGGTGGGCAGGCCCTGCGTGTGCAGGAATACGTCGCCAGAGGCTCACATCGGTGGCAACGGGCCTTGCTTCCAGGCGCCGGTCAGGGATACGACGGGGCGTTCTACTACGGCGCGGCGTCGTGACGGTGCACCGGGCCTGGCGGAAGCGGGGAGCCGATGGACACAACATAGTGGGGTCGTGGTGGATCGTCAACCGCAGATGTAGTGCTTTTTTGTCGCAGGGGCGGCGGCCCCGGCGACATGAACATCCCGTACAGACTGCACTATCAAACGCAAATGCGAGCCGTTATCATTTGATGGATCACAGGGCGGTGATGCATTCGCAACCGGATGGCAGAACCGCGCGCGCCCCGGCGCACCGCGTGGTTCAACTTCTTATTGGCTGTGGTGTTCAATGTCTGCACGTCCTGTCGTATCCGGTTTGCCCGCCCTCGTTTCCGCCGCGCTGCTCGGCACCATGGCAATGATGGCGTTCGTGTCCGTGATCGGCCCGGTGGTGCGGGTGTTGGGCCTGGCCGAATGGCACGCCGGGCTGTCGGTCACCGCGGCCGGCGTGTTGTGGATGCTCGCCGCCCGCCGTTGGGGGGCGCTCAGCGATCGCATCGGCCGCAAGCGCGTGCTGCTGATCGCACTGGCCGCTTACGCAGTGATCTATCTGGGGCTGGCGGTCTTCGTGGATGTGGCGCTGACTTCACCGCCGGCTATCTGGGTTTCGGTGCTGGTGCTGGTCGGCACGCGTGCTCTGGTCGGCCTGTTCTACGCCGCCGTGCCACCGACCGCCGCAGCCATCGTTGCCGACCAGGCTGCGCCGGGGCAGCGCGGCAGCGTGATGGCCAAGCTCGGCACCGCCAATGCGCTGGGCATGGTGCTGGGTCCTGCCGCCGCCGGCTGGATCGCCTACAAGAACCTCTCCCTCACGCTGTATGTGGCCGCGCTGTTGCCGCTGCTGTCGTTGTTGATGATCTGGTGGCGCCTGCCGAACACCCCGCCGGTCGCCCCGACGCACAACGGCCCCAAGCCAACGCTGGGGCTGGGCGATGCACGCCTGCGGCTGCCGTTGCTGGCCGTGTTCGCCGCGATGATCTCGGTGACCATCGCCCAGGTCACGGTCGGCTTCTTCGCCATCGACCGCCTTCAACTGTCGCCGGCAGATGGCGCACGCATGGCCGGGCTGGCGCTGACCGCGGTCGGCGTCGGCCTGATCTTCGCCCAGGGCCTGGTGATGAAGCTCAAGGACATCCGCCCCACGCGCTGGATCGTGGTCGGCGCGCTGATCTCCGGTCTCGGCTTTGCGTCGGTCGCGCTGGTCAGCGTGCCGTGGCAGCTGCTGGCCAGCTACGCGGTCGCGGCGTTCGGGATGGGCTTCGTGTTCCCCAACTTCCAGGCGCTGGCCGCCGATTCGGTGGAGGCGCACGAGCAGGGCGCCGCCGCCGGCACCGTGGCGTCGGTGCAGGGCATGGGCATGGTGGTCGGGCCGATGATCGGCACACTGCTGTACCGGTGGTCGCCCAGCGCGCCGTATCTGCTGGTCGGCGCCGTGCTGCTGGTCCTGGCGGTCTCTGCCGCGATCCACCGCCAGCGGGGTGCCGTATGAACGAGATGCTGATCAACCACGGAGCCGACGAGCTGACCCACGCGTCCGCCATCGACATGGCCGACGCCCCGTACTTTCTGTTGCGCAGCCCGCAGCAGGCGCTCGAAGCGCAGGGCGTGCGCGCGCGCCTGCCGTCGGGCCCCACCGCCTCGTTGGCCGAACGTGTAGACGCTTTCTTCGCCGCACCGCGCTCCGGCCCGCGGCTGCTGGTCGGCGCGGTGCCGTTCGATCCCGAGCAGGCCGATGCGTTGTACCAGCCCGATCACGTGTCTGGCCAACCCACGGTGGTCCGCGTTGAAACCCCCACAGTGGTCGGTGACGTGCTGGCTGAACCGCCTGCGCAGGCCTATGCAGGCGCGGTCGCCACCGCCGTCACGGAACTGCAGCGCACCGATAGTGCGCTGGAAAAGGTCGTGCTGGCCCGCAGCCTGCGGGTCACCACCGCGCAGCCACTGCACCCGCGGGTGCTGGCCGCGCGGCTGGGCAGGGATCCGAGCGTGGCCACTTACGTGGTGCCGGTGCCTTCAGAAGGCGGCCCCGGTCCTGCCTGGCTGGTCGGCGCCACTCCCGAGCTGCTGGTCTCCAAACGTGGCGAGCGCGTGCTGTCGCATCCGCTGGCGGGCTCGGCACGTCGTTCGGCCGATCCTGCCGAGGATGCCCGCGCCGCCGAGGCGCTGCTGGCCTCGGCCAAGGACCATGATGAGCACCGCCACGTGGTCGAGGCCATCGTTGAAGCGCTGACGCCGCTGTGCCATCGCGTCGAGGCACAGCCCCAGCCCACGCTGCATGCCACCGCCACCATGTGGCACCTGGGCACGCGCATCCACGGCACCCTCAAGGACGCATCGGTTTCCTCGGCCGCGCTGGTGGCACTGCTGCATCCCACGCCGGCGGTGTGCGGGACACCACGCCACCCCGCACTGGCGCTGATCCGCCAGGCTGAACCGGTCGCGCGCGGTTTCTATGCCGGCGCAGTCGGCTGGACCGATGCCCGGGGCGATGGCGACTGGTACGTGGCGATCCGCTGTGCGCGCGTGCAGGGCACGCAGGTGCGCCTGTATGCCGGTGCCGGCATCGTCGCGGGCTCGCAACCCGATCTCGAAGTGGCCGAAACGGCTGCCAAGTTCATGGCCCTGCTGACCGCGCTCGGCGTCCATGACGTTCGTCCATTCTGATGTGCGGGAGTTGTCCATGAACGCATCCTTCTCTTCCTCCCGGGTGCCGCTGCGCCAGGTCTGGCCGCCGGCCCTGGTCGCGCGCTATCGTGCCGCCGGCCATTGGCGTGGCGAGACCTTCCCGGGCTTCCTGCGCGAACGTGCCGAACGCTTTGCCGGGGATATCGCGGTGGTCGGGGGGGATACCCGCCTGACATATGCCCAGCTGTGGCAGGAAGCCGGCCGCATCGGCGCCGGCCTGCTCGCGCAGGGCCTGGCCCCGGGCGACCGGGTCGTGGTCCAGCTTGGCAACGTGCCCGAGTTCATCACCGTGGTGTGCGGGTTGTTCCGCGCCGGGCTGATTCCGGTCTACGCATTGCCTGCGCACCGCATCACCGAAGTCGCGCATTTCGCCCGCAAGGCCGAGGGCAGTGCCTATGTCGCTGCAGCGAGCTACGACGGTTTCGACTACCGCACGCTGGCGCGCGATCTCCAGGCGCAGGTGCCGGCAGTGCAGCACGTCATCATCGTGGGTGAGGGCGCCGGGTTCACCGCGCTGGAGGCTCTGGCAGGCGATCTCGAGCGGCTGCCACCCGATCCGGATCCGCAGTCCGTGGCGTTCCTGCAGATCTCCGGCGGCAGCACCGGCCTGTCCAAGTTGATCCCGCGCACGCATGACGACTACCTGTATTCATTCCGCGCCAGCAATGCGATCTGCGGCATCACCCAGGACAGCGTCTATCTGGTCGCGCTGCCTGCCGCGCACAATTTCCCGATGAGCTCGCCCGGCTTCTTCGGCACGTTGTATGCCGGTGGCCGGGTGGTGCTCAGCCCGGGCGCCGGCCCGGAGACTGCGTTCGCCCTGATCGCACGCGAACGGGTCACCTGCGTCGGCCTGGTGCCGCCGCTGGCCCTGCTATGGGCGCAGGCGGCCGCGACGACCACGCAGGATCTGTCCAGCCTGCAGGTAGTGCAGGTCGGTGGCGCCAAGCTGGTGCCGGAAGCGGCACGCCGCGTGATCGCCGGGCTGGGCTGCACGCTGCAGCAGGTGTTCGGCATGGCCGAGGGGCTGGTCAACTACACCCGCCTGCACGACAGCGAAGAGATCATCGTCTCCACGCAGGGCCGCCCGATCAGCGAGGACGATGAAGTGCTGGTGGTCGACGACCACGGTCATCCCGTCGCAGAAGGTGAGACCGGGCATCTGCTCACCCGCGGCCCGTACACCATCCGCTGCTACCACAACGACCCGGCGGCCAATGCGCGCGCCTTCACCGAGGACGGTTTCTACCGTACCGGCGACATGGTGCAGCGCCTGCCCGGCGGTTATCTGGTCGTGCAGGGCAGGGCCAGCGATCACATCAACCGGGCCGGCGAGAAGATTTCCGCCGAAGAAATCGAAGACCATCTGCTGGCGCACCCCAGCGTGTTCGATGCGGCCGTGGTCTCGATTCCCGACGCCTACCTGGGCGAGCGCAGCTGCGCCTTCATCATTGCCCAGGGTGAGCCGACCAAGGCCGCCAGCCTCAAGGCCTGGGTGCGCAGCCGCGGCCTGGCCGCGTTCAAGGTGCCGGACCAGATCGTGTTCGTCGATGCCTTCGGCACCACGGCGGTCGGCAAGATCAGCCGCCGCGAGCTGCGTGCCCAGTTGCGCGAACGGTTCATGCAACAGACAGGAGAAACGCGCTGATGGCGCTGCCAACGATCCAACCGTACCCCCTGCCGACCCAGGCCGAGTTGCCCACCCCGCGCGGCGCCTGGCAGCCCCAGAGCGAGCGCTTGGCGCTGCTGGTACATGACATGCAGCGGTACTTCCTGGCCGCGTTCGCGCCGGACACCGCACCGCTGGCGCCGGCCGTGGCCAACATCGCGCGCCTGCTCGCGCATTGCCGTGCGCGTGGCATCCCGGTGTTCTATACCGCCCAGCGCGGCCACCAGGACCGCCGCGATCGCGGCCTGCAGGCGGATCTGTGGGGCCCGGGCATGTCCGCAACCGACGAGCACGAAGCCATCATCGAGGCGGTGGCACCGCAGCCGGGCGACCATGTGCTGGTCAAACACCGCTACAGCGCCTTCCAGCGCAGCAACCTGGAAACGATGATGCGCGCCCGTGGCCGCGACCAGTTGCTGGTCACTGGTGTCTATGCGCACATCGGCTGCACCGCCACCGTGGCCGAAGGCTTCCAGCGCGACATCGAGAGCTTCATCGCTGCCGATGCCGTCGCCGATTTCTCGCGCGCCGACCACGACCTGGCCCTGCATTGGATCGCCCGTACCTGCGGCATCCCGATGACCACCGATCACCTGCTGGAGACGCTCGCATGACCGCACTCACCCTGGAGCGCATGCGCGCCGATGTCGCCGAGATGATCGGCGAAGCGCCCGAGGACATCCGCAACGATGAGAACCTGATGGACCTGGGGCTCGATTCGATGCGGGTACTGGGGCTGGTACTGGCCTGGGGCAACACCGGTATCGCGCTGGAGTTCAGCCACCTGGCCGAGCACACCACGCTGGGCGGCTGGTGGACGGTGGTGCAGCGCCTGCAGGCCCAGGCCGCGGCTGGCGCATGAACGCACGTGCGGTGCCGAGTCCGGACGCGCGCCTCGTTCGCGGGCTGAGCGAGGCCCAGGCCGGGTTGTGGTACGCCCAGCGCCTGGCGCCGGACAATCCCGCCTTCAATACCGCCCATGCGGTGTGGATCGAGGGCGGACTGGACGTGGCTGCATTCGTGCGCGCTGCGGATCAGGCCGCGCATGAATCCGACGCGCTGGCATTGCGTATCGTCGAAAACGCACAGGGCCTGCCCGAACAGTGGGTGGACCGGCAGCACACGCCCGCGCTGCAGGTGGTGGATCTGTCCGGCCATCCGGACCCGGCCGCCGCCGCCCGCGAGGCGATGCAGCGCGACCGGCTCAGCCCGGTCGATCCCGCCCGCGACCGGCTCAGCCAGCAGCGCCTGTTCCTGCTCGGCGCGGGCCGCAGCGTCTGGTACCTGCGCGTGCATCACCTGGCGACCGATGGCTACGGCATGGGCCTGCTCACCGAGCGGGTCTGCGCGCTGTACGCAGGCAACGCCGCACAGGGCGCGCTGGCGCCGCTGCCGCCGGTGCTCGATGAAGACGCGCAGTATCGTGACAGCGAGCGCCGCACGCGCGACGCCGCATACTGGCGTGAGCTCATGGCCGATGCACCGGCGGCCGCGGGTCTGCAGGCTGGCCTCGGAGCCGCGGCGGCGGATGCACTGCGCCACGTGGCGCCCATCGATCCCACACTGCGGGCGCGCCTGCACACCGCAGCCGCCGCCATCGGCCAGCCCTGGCCGGATCTGCTCACCGCGCTCGGCGCCGAGTACTGCCGCCGCATCAGTGGCGAAACCGAGGCGGTGATCGGCGTCCCGTTCATGGGCCGCCTGGGCAGCGTCTCGGCCCGCGTCCCGGCGATGGTGATGAATGTACTGCCCCTGCGGCTCAAGGCCGGCGAGGGCAGCGTGGACACCTTCGTACGCGACGTCGCCCTGCGGCTGATGCGCGGCCGTCGCCACGGACGCTACCGCGGTGAACAACTGCGTCGCGATCTCGGCTTGATTGGTGGCCAGCGTCGCCTGCATGGCCCGCTGGTCAATGTGCAGCCGTTCTATCGGCCGCTGCAGCTGGACGGCGTGCACGCGACACTGGAGATTCTGTCCACCGGCCCGGTTGACGACGTGACGCTGGGCTTTCGTGGCGATGGCGCCGCCGTGCTCGATCTGGAGATCGAGGCCAACCCGGCGCTGTATACCCGCGCGCAGGTGCGGGCCCATGCCGCACGCCTGCTGCATTTCGTGTCGGCCGCACTGGACGTGCAGGCTGCCGGTGGCCCCATCGCCTCGGTGCCGTTGTGCACGCCGGAGGAGGCCCAGCGCTATCTCTACGAGGTCAACGCCACCGCACATCCGGTGCCCGAGGTCAGCCTCGCCGCGCTGATCACCGCTCGCATGGCGCGCACGCCCGACGCCGTGGCCGTGGTCTACGGCGCGCAGCAGCTGACCTTCGCCGAGCTGGAGCAACGCAGCCGGGCGCTGGCGCTGCACCTGCAGGCACAGGGCGCCGGCCGCGAGGCGAGGGTGGTCGTGGCACTGCCGCGCTCGCTTGAACTGGTCATCGCGCTGGTCGCCGTGCTGCGCGCGGGCGGAGCTTACCTGCCGGTGGACCTGGCCCACCCGGATGAGCGCCTGGCGCGGATCCTGCGCTCGGCCGGGCCGGTCTGCGTACTGGCGCTGGAGCAGGACCGCCACCGGTTCCCCGGGATGACGGTGCTCCCCCCGGCGCAGTGGCCGCACGCCAGCGACGGCCCGCTCGGCACCGTGCCGCAGCCGGACGATGCCGCCTACGTCATCTACACCTCCGGCTCCACGGGCGAGCCCAAGGGCGTGCTGATCGAGCACCGCGCCATCGTCAATCGCCTGGAATGGATGCGCACGCATTACGGTGTCCAGCCCGACGATCGTATCCTGCAGAAAACCCCGGCCACCTTCGATGTCTCGGTCTGGGAGTTCTTCCTGCCGTTGATCAGTGGCGCCACCCTGGTGGTCGCACCGCCCGAGGCGCACCGTGATCCACTCGCCTTGGCCGCGTTGATCCGCGAGCACTCGATCACCACGCTGCATTTCGTGCCGTCGATGCTGGCCGCGTTCCTGGCTGCGCCATCGGCCCGTGGGCTGCAACTGCGCCGGGTCTTCACCAGTGGCGAAGCGCTGGATGCCGCCTTGCGCGATCGCTTCCATGCCACGGTCCAGGCCGAGCTGCACAATCTGTATGGGCCGACCGAAGCTGCCGTGGATGTGAGCTGGTGGCCGGCCAGTCGCGACGACGCCTCCCAGCCCGTGCCGATCGGTTTCCCGGTCTGGAATACGCGGCTGTACGTACTTGATGCGCGGATGCAGCCGCTGCCACCCGGTGTCGCAGGGGATCTGTACCTGGGCGGGGTGCAGCTGGCGCGCGGCTACCTCGGCCGCGACGACCTCACCGCCGAGCGCTTCCTGGCCGATCCCTTCGTACCCGGCAACCGCCTGTATCGCACCGGCGATGTGGCGCGCTGGCGTGAGGATGGGGCGGTGGAATACCTCGGTCGCAACGATCATCAGATCAAGCTGCGCGGCCTGCGCATCGAACTTGGCGAGATCGACGCCGCCCTGCGCACGGCACCCGGCGTCAGCCGGGCCGACGTCCTGCTGCGCGAAGATCGCCCCGGCGAGCCGCGGCTGGTGGCCTACCTCAATGCGGGCAGCCCGCAGGCGGATGAGCTGCGCACCCACCTGGCCACCCGCCTGCCGGATTACATGGTGCCCAGCGCATTCGTTGTACTGGAGCACTGGCCGGTCACCGCCAACGGCAAGCTGGATCGTGCCGCGCTGCCGGCCCCGGCGCAGCGTGTATCCGAGGGTGTGGCGCCGCGCACCGGCACCGAACAGGCGCTGGCGCAGCTGTTCGCCGAGACCCTGGGGCTGGGCAGCCCGATCGGTGCCGACGCCGACTTTTTCGCCCTGGGCGGTGACTCGCTCAGCGCCGTGCACCTGCTGCTGGCGATCCAGCAGCGCTGGCGCTGCGATCTCGGCCTCGGCGCGGTGTTCGCCGCCCCCACGGTTGCGGCGCTGGCCGCCCGTATCGACGCGCCGCCAGCGGCCACCGATCACGGCCTGGCGCCGATGATCCAGCTGGCCGCTGGTGACGCTGCGCTGGCGCCGCTGTTCGTGATCCACCCGGCCGGTGGTATCGCCTGGAATTATCGTGACCTGGCCCGGGCGCTCGCCCCGGCTCGCGAGGTGCAGGGCCTGCAGTCGCCCGTGCTTGATCCTGCCCAGCCACTGCCGGCCAGCATCGAGGCACTGGCGGCCAGCTACGCCGAGCGCATCCTCGCGCTGGGCCGGCCCGGCCCGGTGCATCTGCTTGGCTGGTCGGTCGGCGGCATCCTTGCCCAGGCGATGGCGGTGCACCTGCGCGCGCTCGGCCACGAGGTCGGCGTACTGGCGCTGCTGGATGCCTATCCCAGCGAGTGCTGGCGTGCCGAACCCGAACCGGATCCGATCGCCGCGCTACGCGCCCTGCTGGCCATCGCCGGCCATGACCCGGAGGCGCATCCCGAGCTGGACAGCCGGGAGCGGATCCTGGCGTTCCTGCGCCGGGGCGACAGCGCGCTGGGCAACCTCCCCGATGTGGTGCTCGATGGGGTGGTGCGTGCGGTCACCGGCACCAACCGGCTGATCCGCGCCCATCACCACACACGTTACGACGGTCGGCTGCTGCACGTCCGTGCCGGCCGCGACCACCTCGACCGCCCGCAGCTGCAATCGGCCCTGTGGCAGGCGCATGCCGCCAGCGTCGAAGCGATTGAACTTCCTTTCCTGCACGCTGAACTCACCGGCCGCGATGCCGTGGCGCAGATCGCGCCATGGCTCGATGCGCAGCTTCAGCGCTCTGAAACGATCAGGACACCCGCATGAAACTCACCGGATTCGACGGCACCATCGCCTTGGTCACTGGCGCGGGCGGCGGGATCGGCGCGGCACTGGCCGAGCACCTTCACGACAGCGGCTGCACCGTGATCGCCACGGATCTGGAGGCCCCCGTGTTCGCCGCGCGGGCAGGGCAGCCGCACATCCACGCCTGCGCGCTGGACGTGAGCGATCCGGTTGCGGTGGAGGCGCTGGTTACCTGGATCGAAGCCAGGATCGGTGCGATCGGCTTTGCCATCAACGTGGCTGGTGTCCTGCAGACCGGCACGGTGGTGGAGACGGATGACGCGCAATGGCGCCGCGTCTTCGCGGTCAATACCGATGGCGTGTTCCACGTCTCGCGTGCCGTCGCACGGGTGATGTCGCCGCGGCGGAAAGGCGCCATCGTCACGGTCAGCTCCAATGCCGCGGGCGTACCCCGGCACGGGATGGCGGCGTATGCGGCATCCAAAGCGGCCGCGACCATGTTCACCCGTTGCCTCGGCCTGGAACTGGCGCCGCTCGGCATCCGCTGCAACATCGTGGCGCCCGGCTCAACCCTGACCCCGATGCAGACCGGGATGTGGGCCGGACCCGAGGGCGAGCAGCGCGTGATTGAAGGGAGTTTGGAAACATACAAGGTAGGCATTCCCCTGCAGAAAATCGCTCGCCCGAATGACATCGTGTACGGGGTCATGTTTCTTCTCTCCGACCAGGCCGGTCATATCGCGATGAGCGATCTCTACGTCGACGGTGGCGCAACGCTGCGCGGTTGAACGGTGGCCAGAACGGAACTACGCCGCAGATTCACGTTTATGCAAGTTGATTCATAGTTTGGGGTGCAGCGCTTCGCCTAAGGTTCACCCGAAACAATCACAACTGCCTGCCGCGTTCCTGCCGGCAGGCCGTTGAGCGAGAGTTTCAGAACGCATTCGTCATCGCCCAGTGTGGCGAGGCCATGCGCCGTGCGCGTGTAACTTCAATTCACGGGCTCTTGCATGAAAAACATACTGATTGCGGACGATCATCCAGTGGTCCGCGTGGGCCTCCAGTGCCTGCTTGCCCGGCACCCCGGGGTACGGGTCATCGGCGAAGCAGCGGATCCCGAGCAACTCGAAGTCCTGCTGGCAGAAAAGACGTGCGACCTGGTCATCACCGACCTGTCCATGCCGTGGGGCGGTCGCCCCGATGGCGTGCGCATGCTGGAAAGCATCCGCCGTGATCACGGCCATGTGCGATTGATCGTCGTCACGTCCTTCACCAACCTGCAGGTGCTTCGAGCGGTGGTGCGGCTGGGCGTGGAGGGCATCCTGGAGAAAACCGGCGGCCTGTCCGACCTGCTGGCCGCAGTGGACTGCGTCCTCGGCGGCCGTACCTATTTCTCCGGTGATCTTGCCCAACGCTTGCGCTCCGGTCGCAACCGCACCGGGCTCAGCTCGCGCGAGAGCGAAGTCATCCGGCTGCTCGCGCACGGCCTGAGTGTCAAGGAAATCGCCGATGTGCACCGGCGAACGATCAGCACCATCAGCCGCCAGAAGGGCGCGGCAATGCGTCGGCTGGGCCTGCGCTCGGACTATGAGCTGCTCGACTACGCAAAATCCACTGGATTGTCTCCCGGCGGGCACTGAGCCGCCGTTGTGGAAGCAGCTGTGCATCGGGAATGCCGCTGATGAGAACCCGGCGACAGCGTCGATATGGGGGCGATCGGCGCGTGCGATTGCACCCATTTTTCCAGTCGATCGTCCAATGCTGCACGCATTTCATTTTTGTCAAGTTGTTGCATGGTGCAACGCAGCTTGCATCTCTATTGTTGCGTCCTGTCCGCAGGCGCCGACGTTCGGCTTCTCTTGCCTGCGTTCAGTTTCTCTACTCATTACGCAAGGAAAGATCGCAATGACTCTGCTCAGGAAACTGTCCCTGGCCGCCGCGCTGGCCACCGTCTCGCTGTCGGCCAACGCCGCCGAATCCCACATCATGGTCTACACCAACGTCGACCTGTCGCTGGCCCTGCTGAAGGCTGATGGCAGCCCGCTGCCCGACATGATGGAAATGACGCATATCCCGGGTGATGGCCTGGCCGCTGTCAGAGAGCGCGTTCGTGTGTTCACCAACGACGAGACCAAGGACATTGAAGTCAATGTGATGCATGACCCGATGCTCGTCATCAAGACCGGAACTGCACCAACGGTCCCGTTGACCGTCAGCCTCAACAAGACACCGTTGTCCGTGGCGCCGAAGGACTTTCTGGCCTCGGACATCTTCGACGGTGCCCTGCCGGGCGCCTCGTTCATCATGGACCTGGATATCGCCCAGGCCACCAAGGCCCCGCTGACCGTCGCCGGTGCCTACGAGGGCATCGTCAGCATCGCCATGAAGCAGAAGACCGCTTCGCCGTAACACCCCGCGCCGGCCCGGCAACGGGCCGGCCGCCTCAGGCATGACACCCATGAAAGTTCCTGTACCGGCCGTCACTCGGCTGGCGGTCGCGCTCGCCTTGTCGTTGGCCATGCCCCTGGTCGCGGCACGCGGCGTTCCGCCCGGCTTCGAGGATCTGGTTGAAGGCCAGATCGAACAACTTGATGTGCGCCTGTTCGCTCGCTCGGCCGGGCTTTCGCCGGTGCGCGTGACCCTGGAACAGGTGCAGCTGGAAGACCCCGCGCGCGTGCTGCAGGCGCTGGATCTTTCCCCCGAGGCGCAGGCGGCGTTGCTGCCCGCGCTGTCGCAGCCCTTGCCGCGCAACAGCCATCTCGCCTGCCGCTATGGCGGGGGCAGTGCCGGCTGTGGCTATCTCGATCCCCCCGAGGACTCCAACACCGTGCGTGCCCTCTATGACGAAGGCGAGGGCGCGGTGCGCCTGTTCGTCGCCCGCCAGTGGATCGCGGCCGAGCCGGCCGCCGAGCGCTTCCATCAGGTCAGCAACAACGCCGAGAACGCGTTCCTGCACCAGCAGACCCTCAATTTCAGCGGTGGCCGCGGCTACCAGGCACTGACCGCCCAAGGCGCGGGTGCGTTGGGCGTGCTGCAACGTGGCCACCTCGCCGTGGACTGGAACTTCAACAGCCAGCAGTACCGCGGTGGCCGCCGCCGCGATGATTTCCAGTTCGACAACGCCTATTACCGCCATGACCTGGGCCAGCAGCATTATCTGCAGGCCGGGCGCATGGACCGCCGCAACCTGTCCAGCCCGCAGGGCGGCACCTTCAGTTTCAGCATGCTGCCGATGGATCGCTTCGCCGGCCTGCGCGTAGGCACCACCCAAGCCTACGTGGATGCCGATGCCGCCGTGCAGGCACTGCCACTGACCGTGCTGCTGGCCCGCGACGCGCGGGTGGACGCTTTCGATGGCGAGCGCCTGCTGCAGACCTTCTACCTGCCGGCCGGCATCAACGAGCTCGACACCCGCCGGTTCCCGTTCGGCAACTACACCGTCACCCTGCGCGTCTACGAAGACGGCCAGCTGGTGCGCAGCGAAGACGCGCCGTTCGACAAGGGCGGCGACTGGACCAACAGCAGCGTGCAGTGGTTCCTGCAGGGCGGCCGCCGCAACGAGCGGCGCAGCGACCGCTTCGACGGCGAGATGGCCGCCATGGCCGGCCTGCGCCTGCCACTGGGCCGCACCACGGCGGTGACCGCCGGCGTCGCCGACCTCGGCGGCTTCAGCTATGGCGAGCTGCGTGTGGACCTGCGCCATGCCTTCGCCACCCAGGACATCCGTGCCACCTTCAGTGGCCTGCAGGGCAGCGACGGCAGCAGTGGCCAGCAGCACCAGCTCTCCTATCGCCGCCATGCCTCGTGGAATCTCTACCAGAAGCGGGTACGCGGCAAGGCCTGTGTGTTCGAGGATGATGCACGCGACCGCTTGGGCTGCGCCGATTCGCTGAGTGCCTCGGTCGCGCTGCCGGTTGCCGGTGGCAGCGCCTACATGGCCTATACCCGCCGCCAGACCTGGAGCCGTGGCTCGCTGCTGCCGGGCGACATCGACGATCCGATGGCCGGGCTCGACCCGGTGCTGCCCCCGTGGCAGCAGCGCTACACGCGCGAGCCGCAGCTCAGCCGCACCTGGCAGGCCAGCTACAGCCGCGTGCAGCGCTGGCAGCAGTTCAGTGTCTCCACCCGGCTCGGCCTGTGGCAGCAGGATACGCGCAGCCGCCTGCGCAACGGCCGCGACCGCGGCATCTACCTCAACGTCAGCCTGACCCGCCTGCAACGCGGCGACCGCGGTAGTTCGCAACGCCGCTATGGCATCGACTTCCGGCAGCCGCAGCACCTGCGGCCGGACGTCAACTACAGCGCCGGCCAGACCGTGCGCCAGGAGATGGACACGCAGTACCGCGAGGCCTCGCTGGACCTGCGCGGCAACAACAACGACCGCTACAGTGCCGCGCTCAGTGCCCAGCTGCAGAACAGCATCGGCCACACCGGCGCCACTCTCGCGCACTACCAGCAGCGCGGTGGCAACGAGATGGCCTACAGCGCCACGCACAGCTCCGGGCTGGCCCTGGGCCGCCGTGGCTTCTATTGGGGCGGCGGCCTGGGCGCCGACGCCGGCCTGGCCGTACAGGTGGATGACACCGACGACCTGGAACTGACCGGCGTGGCCGCCGAGCTGCAGGTGGGCGGGTTGCGCCGGCAGCGCCTGGCGCTGGGCGAGCGCCGCCTGCTGCCGCTGCCGGCCTACCAGACCCACCGCGCCGAAGTTCAGGATGCGAGCGCGCTGACCAGCGATGCCGCCATCCGCGTGACCGGGGTGGGCGGCGCACGGCCGTTGTTCCTCTCTCCCGGCCGGCTGGTGCAGATGCCGGTACCGATCGAGGTGACCTACACCTTCATCGGCAGCGCCCGCGACATCGCCGGCGCGCCACTGCGCGGCGCCCGCATCCTCAACGCGCCGGTGCCCGGTACCGGCGCCAACGGCGGCTTCGTCGCCGATTTCCCGCGCCGCGAACGCACCCTGTACCTGCTGAAGGACGACAACCTGCTGCAGTGCCCGCTGGAGGTTCGCGAGCGCCGCAATGTCGTGATGTTGGTGGGCCAGGTGGAGTGCGCGCCATTGAGCGTGGCCCAGCTGCCCGCCGATATCCGCCAGCAGGCCCGGGTCACCCGCCTGTTGCAGGAGCAGGCGCTGATCGCGGCCGTGCCGCAGACCGCAGCCGCTGGAGGTACGCCATGAACCGGCGTGGCGTGTGGACGGTGATGCTGGTGATGGCGTCGCTGCTGGTGATGCCGCATGCGTGGGGGCAGCGGCCGCCGGAAACCCACCCGGTGAGTGCCACGCAGAACATCGTGATGACGTGGGATCGCTCGGCGATGCCTGGAGAAATCGAGTTGTGGGCGCCACGAACGGTGTTGGCCTACAGCACTGATCCAAGCTTCAATTATGGAGGCGTCCATCTGACCTGCCAGTCGTCTTCGAATTCAACAAACGGAAGTTGTCCGGAGGTAGGCACGGAAGGAGAAGCAGGAGCAGGCCTCATAACGCTCGCGTTCGTTGAGCAGCGCTCGGGGATGCGTACGGAGCTGAGGCTCAGTGGTCACCTCAATCGTGCAATGCCTGGGCGCCGGTGCAGCGGCGACTTCTGGACAAATTTGCCCATTCCCCTATGGTCTGCGTCCGTATGGGAGTGTGCTTCGGAATGGCCGATCGGCACCGGTGCGGGGCTGCACCTTCCAGCCACCGAAGTGAGTCGACTGGTTGCGGGTAGGTGGCGCGCATCCCTCAGTTTGAACGCGCAAGGCGAGATCGGCGGTACACCATTGGCCCGTTATGGTTTCGAGTTCGACCTAACGATCACGGATCGAAACGCTGTCTCGATCTACTTCCCCGGATTTCACAACGTTACGCCGCTGGTACAGCTCAACGCTGCCTACGACCCCATCGGGCAGACCGTGGGTGGACGCACGGTGCTGGAGATGTGCCTGTACGACGGCCTCGGTTCGCAGGCGCAGTATCTCGGCGTGACGGTCCGCGATCGTGGCGGGCATCCGCCCGGTCCCAGCGGCTATTCGCTCTGGCACACCGATGGCGGCACCGACGATACACGGCGCCTGGACTACACCGTCAGTCTCGCCCATAGCGGCGCGACGGTGCGGATGCCCAACGGCGTGGAACAGCAACTGCACGGCATCGACAGCGCCCAGCTGCGCCTGGTGATCCTGCCGGGCATGAGCCAGCCGGTGTTCTGTGTGCCCACGCCGATCACCTTCGATATTCCCCGCGTTCCCATTTCCACCCAGCTGGCCGGCACTTACTTCGGCGAGCTGCAGGTGGAGCTGCGTGTGCCCACCACCACCCCCTGATCCCCCCAGGAAGCCGCATGAAACGACTCGCCGCCTGCCTCATTCCGTTGACGCTGCTGCTGGCGTTGCCAGCCCAGGCCAATCTCACCGTGCATCCGATGCGCGCCTCGGTGGATGGCAAGCGCAGCACCCAGATGCGCATCTATTCACAGTCCACCCAACCGCAGTGCATCCAGGCTTCGCTGCGGCGGATCGTAGATCCTGCCAGCGACCAGGAGCACGAGGTGGAGGTCGAGCCGGGCGAGGCGGCCATCGCCATCACACCCGGGAAATTTGCCCTCGCGGGCGGCGGCAACCGGTTGATCCGGTTGATTCCGCTGCAGCCCGTAGAGGCCGAGACAGCCTACCGCGTCTACTTCGAAGGGGTGCGTGGGCCCGAGGAGACCAGCATCGAGGGCGGTGACGGTGCGCAGGCCAGTATCGGTGTGAATCTGGTCTGGGGTGCGCTGGTCAATGTGCTGCCGGCCGAAGGCACCGTGCAGCCGCGGGTGCAGGGCGATGCGCTGTACAACGACGGCACCCTGCGCCTGGGCATCACCAGCATCGCCGATTGCGAGGGCAGCCGCTGCACCGCTCATGACGTATCGCACAGCCTGTACCCCGGCAGTTCCCTTGCGCTGCCCTTCACGGTGGTGCCCGGCCACACCGTGCAGCTGCGCTATCGGCTCACGCGCGATGGCTATCGCGAACACGTGACCACCCTCACGCCCTGATTTTTCCACGCCCGCCACGCAGATTCCCGTGGCGGGTGCGTTGTTGACATCGTTGTTAAGGAGAGTTCGATGAACAAGATCTACCGTCGCCTATGGTCCACCGCACGGCAATGCTGGGTGGTGGCCAGTGAACTGACTTCGCCACGCGGTAAGCCGGCCTCATCGGTCGGAGCGGCCGTGCTGATCGTGACTGCGTCGCTCGTACCCGGTGCGGGTGTGGGAACCGCCGGGGCGGTCACCTATCACGCGTGCCAGAACCCCGAGCAGATCATCCTCAACTGCGTGCCGTTCATGGCCCATGTTCCGAGCATGGCCCAAAACACGCTTGGTCCAAACACCAGTTCATACATGATGCTGGGTGCTGGAAGCCATATGCAGGGCAAGTACTCCTCGTTGTTCGGGAACTGGTCGAGTTCGGTAGGTGACAACAATGCCGTGTTCGGATTCGATGCTCGCGCCAGGCAGGGGGGGAGCGCCGTATTTGGTGCGCGATCGGTAGCCGACGGATTTGGCGCGGTGGCGGTCGGGACCTATGCGCGTGCATCCGGCCAATACGGAATTGCCATGGGCTTTGCGGCCACAACGGCGGACAACAGTGGCGGTATTTCCCGGATCGCCATCGGCAATGATTCCTACGCTGGTACACCGGGTTGGACGGGCGCCATCGCGTTAGGTGGTCGTGCTCGTGCGGAATACGACGGTGTGGCGCTTGGCTATGAGGCGCAGGCAAAGGGCGCCGGCTCGGTGGCATTGGGGCGCGGTGCAGTAGCTACGGAGAGCTATGTGGTCTCCGTAGGCAATGCCGCTGCGCCACGCAGGGTCGTTTATGTCGCTGACGGCAATGTCAGTCAGCACAGCATGGACGCCGTGAACGGGCGCCAGCTGCTCGGTGTAAAGGAGACGGCGGAGCGCGCGTTGGACAACAGCAAGCTGGTCACGCAGACATCTGCCAGCGGGCAGATCCGCGTTGGCGCTGAGAATAGCGGCACCGTCCTGGACGTGCGTAACCGGTCGAACGCCAATCGAAAGATCAGCGGCGTAGCCGACGCAGCATTGAGCACCACCAGCACCGAAGCTGTCACCGGCAAGCAGCTGTATGCCACCAACCAGAGCGTGAGCACTGCCACCAGCACCGCCAATGCCGCAAAAGCATCGGCGGATGCTGCCGTAGGCCGTATCGGCGCTGCAGCTGTCGCCCTGGGTCAAGCGGCGGTGGCTGAAGGCAGTGGAAGCACGGCCAGCGCCGCACTGGGTTCGGCGGCCAAGGCGTACAACGGCAATGGTGTGGCGATGGGTGCAGACGCACGTGCCGGTGTGAATGACAAGGGCGAGAAAAGCACCGCCGCCACTGGCGCAGTCGCTATTGGCGCACTCAGCCGCAGTGGCAATGGCGCGGTCGCCGCCGGCTTGCGTGCGAGCGCCATTGGCGATCGCGCAGTGGCGCTGGGCAACGATGCTAACGCAGCGGCCACCCACGCAACCGCAGCAGGCTACAAAGCTACCGCCAGCGCCAACCAAGCGACGGCCGTTGGTCGTGAAGCATCGGCATCCGGCACGTTCTCCACCGCGCTGGGCAATCTGGCCAGCGCCCGCGCGGAGAGCGCCGTGGCGCTGGGTGACCGCGCCGTAGCGGCCCACACCGACAGCGTGGCGCTGGGCAATGGCTCCCAGACCACCGCAGGGAACCAGATCTCGGTGGGCAACGACACGCTGAAGCGGAAAATCGTCAACGTCGCCGATGGCGCGCTCAACACGAGCAGCGCCGAGGCCGTGACCGGCAAGCAGCTCAATGCGACCAACGTCGAGGTAGCCTCGGTCCGCACCACCGCAGCCAGCGCCCAGACGACAGCGGGCGCAGCAAAGACCGCCGCCGACGATGCGTTGGCCAAGGCCAATGCTCTGGGCGGGCTGGTCGGTCAAACCTCAGTGACCGGCAACGTACGTCTGGGTAGCGAAAACACCGGTACCGTGCTGGATGTACGCAACAAGTCCAATGCCAGCCGCAAGGTGACAGGCGTGGCTGACGCAACGCTCAGCACCAGCAGCACCGAAGCGGTGAGCGGCAAGCAGCTCAATGCGACGAACGTGGAAGTAGCTTCGGTCCGCACCACGGCCACCAGCGCGCAGACGACGGCCAACACTGCCAGGACGACCGCCGATAATGCGCTGGCCAAAGCGGATGTGCTCGGCGGATTGGTCGGCCAGGTATCGGCCACGGGTAACGTACGCTTGGGCGGCGAAAACACCGGTACGGTGCTGGACGTGCGCAACAAGTCCAATGCCAGCCGCAAGCTGACGGGCGTGGCTGACGCAACGCTCAGCACCAGCAGCACCGAGGCGGTGAGCGGTAAGCAGCTCAATGCGACGAACGTGGAAGTGGCTTCTGTTCGCACTACAGCCACCAGCGCGCAGACGACGGCCAACACTGCCAAGACGACCGCCGATAATGCGCTGGCCAAAGCGGATGTGCTCGGCGGATTGGTCGGCCAGGTATCGGCCACGGGCAACGTGCGCCTGGGTGGTGAAAACACCGGTACGGTGCTGGACGTGCGCAACAAGTCCAATGCCAATCGCAAGCTGATGGGCGTGGCTGACGCAACGCTCAGCACCAGCAGCACGGAAGCGGTGACGGGCAGGCAGCTGTTTGGCGTCGATCAGAAGGTCACTGCCAATCAGTCTCTGCTGGCCAGCCACGCCACCGAGCTGGCTGGGCACGAGGCGCGTATCGCCGGCAACCGACGTGATCTGGATGACCTGCGTACCGAGTTTGACAACTTCGATCCCGACCTGGAAGGCGTGGTCCGGTACGCAGCCGACGGTTCTGTCGATATGGACGGCGGCAAGGTACGGGGCGTGGCGGCGGGCGATATCAGTTCGGCGGGGAGTACCGATGCTGTGAATGGTGGGCAATTGTTTGCCACCAATTATCGACTATCCGCGATTGAGTCTGCCGGCGATTACGTTAAGGTATCCAACGATGAATACAGCGAGGCCGCGGAAGCCGGGCGATTTGGCGTCGCAATCGGAGACGGAGCCCGTGCATCGCTCGGAAAAGAGGGGGGTACAGCTATAGGCAGCTTTACCTCGGCGGACGCGAGAGATTCGGTTGCTTTGGGTAGAGGCGCCAACGTAGGACCCTCCGGTGATCAAGGGTTTGCGTTGGGCGTGGGCACGAATGTTTACGCTACTGACGGTGTGGCGCTGGGAGCCTATGCAAGAGTGGAGGCTGGCGCCGTCGGCTCAGTGGCATTGGGCGCGGGCTCGATCGCCGATGCTCCCGGTACTGTCTCAATGGGGCACGGGAGCCTTCACCGCAGGCTTGTAAACGTTGGACGGGGGACCACTGACACTGACGCGACGACTGTTGCGCAGTTGGACGAGTCCTTGGCCTCGTTGGGGGGCGGCGCTGGCATAGACGTCAATGGCATTGTTATAGCACCCACTTACCGCATGCAGGGAGCAATCCAAAGGAGTGTTGAGGACGCATTGAACATCCTCGACGGCGCAGTGATCACCGCTGGCTCCCGGGTCGATCAGGTCGAGAACCAACTGCGCTCGGTCTTCCAGGACAGCCCCGCCACCCGCAGCGATGGTCTGGGCCAGCTCAACCTCGCCGGCGCCAACGGCATGGTCCTCGGTAACGTGGCCAACGGCCTGATTGCCCCGGGCAGCCGCGATGCGGTCAACGGTGGTCAGCTCTATGCTGCTGAGCAGAAGATCGAACGCAATCGAGACGATCTCGAGGCGATCCGGTCATCGCTTGGCCCAGTGGACAAGCCTCATGCAAGCGACGCAAATGGTCCAATCGACTTTGGCGGGGCGCGCCTTACTGGTATCGCCGATGCGAATCTGAGCGAGGATAGCCGTGATGTGGTGGCAGGGCGCCAGTTGCATGCAAGCAATAGTCGGATTGAGGCCATTGAGCACCAACGTCGATTCTTCAAGATTGGAACGGATTCGCTCAGTGAGGATGCAGATGCAGGGTGGTTCGGCGTTGCGATCGGTGAGTCTGCAGAGGCATCGCCTGCGCCCGGAGAGGAGGGTGGTACCGCGGTGGGGAGCTTCTCCAAGGCAATGGGTAACAATTCCGTGGCGCTCGGCAGAGCAGCCCACGTTCTTGTGAATGCCACAGAGGGGTTTGCCCTCGGACCCAGCTCACGCGTCGAAATTGAGGGGGGTGTGGCCTTGGGCGCGCACGCTCAGGTGAAGGCAACGGCTACCAACGGGGTCGCGTTGGGCTATGGCTCTTATGCAGACCAGGCCAACACTGTGTCAGTGGGTAGTGAATCGGTGAAGCGTCGTATCGTCAATGTCGGCCGTGGCTTGGGGAGTGGAGACGCATCGACCGTCGAACAGTTGCACGAGGCATTGGGTACGTTGGGTGGCGGTGCAGGAATGGATGCAAGCGGTAACGTGGTTGCGCCTACCTATCGCATGCAAGGAGCTACGCAGAACAATGTGGCCGACGCGTTGGCCGTCCTCGACGGCGCGGTGATCACCGCTGGCTCCCGGGTTGATCAGGTCGAGAACCAACTACGCTCGGTTTTCCAATCAAGCCCATCGGTCCACGCTGACGGCATCAATCACGTCGTGTTGGCTGGGGCGGGAGGTGCAATCCTGACTAACCTTGCAGACGGGCGCGTGGAGCACGGTAGTCGTGATGCAGTGACGGGAAGTCAGCTGTTTGAGGCGAAGCGAGAGATCGCGCGGAATCGCAGTGAGCTGAATGAACTGCAGAGAGATCGGAATGACCTGAAATCTACTGATATGGCGGTAGCGATGGCTGCAGCTGCTGACGTCAATTTTGGAGGTAACCGACTAACAGGGATTTCCAATGGAAGGATATCCGATGGCAGTTCCGACGCGATGACGGGGGCGCAGCTTTTTCAGACCAACGAACGCGTTTCGGATCTGGAGTTGACGAACAAGGTGATTGCAATAACCTCTAAGAATGACAGCAATTCGCCTGCGAAGGCTGGTGACCGCTCAGTAGCCATTGGCGAGTATGCATCCGCTAGCGTTGATAGTGAGGGCGGCACAGCAGTCGGTAACTATGCGCAGGCGACGGCAAAAAACTCTGTGGCGATCGGTCAATCCTCTTCGGTAAGTCGTTACAACGAGGGGGGGCTGGCAATCGGCTCAAGCGCGCGGGCAGACGCTCGTGGAAGCATGGCGATCGGTGAGCGCGCTTGGGTCTTCGGTGGTGCGGAGAACTCGGTGGCTATTGGTGCGGGCTCTGAGGCGATGCGCTCCAATGAAGTTTCGATCGGAACCTATTCAAATCGACGCAGGCTGACGAGCGTTGCAAACGGAATTGCCTCGTACGATGCCGCGACTGCTGGGCAGCTTCGAGACGCTTTGTCGTCACTTGGCGGAGGAGCTACGTTGGATCGTCAGGGAAACCTTGTCTCTCCTTCGTACAAGATTCAGGGTGGCCAACAGTACACCGTTAACGACGCCCTAACCGTCCTCGACGGCGCGGTGATCACCGCTGGCTCCCGGGTCGACCAGGTCGAGAACCAACTGCGCTCGGTGTTCCAGGACAGCCCCGCCACCCGCAGCGATGGTCTGGGTCAGCTGAACCTCGCTGGCGCCAACGGCATGGTGCTGGGCAACGTGGCCAACGGCCTGATTGCACCGGGCAGCCGCGATGCGATCAACGGTGGTCAGCTGCATGCCATGGAGCAGCGCCTGGACGGTCGCATCGATGGGCTGGAGCAGCGCGTTGATGCCACGCCGGAGGGCAGGGCGCTGGCGTCGGCCAGTGCACCCACGCCGCCGGCCGCGCCGGAGGCCGAGGGTCCCGCCGGCGCATCGGGTGAACCGGCAGCGGCTTCCGCAGGCCGTGCCGGTGGCGGCATCGCCAGTGCTGACGGCGGTGGCACGCCTGCGCCGGCCGACGCGCCGGCGCCGACCCCGCAGGTGAACACCGCCGATCTGGAGAAGATGCTGGCCCGCGCCAACGAGTACACCGATGGGGCGATCAGCAACTTCGAGCGCCGCCTGGACAAAATGGACAAGCGCTTCAACCGCATGGCGGCGATGAGCAGTGCGCAGAGCGCGATGGCGATGAACACGGCGGGCCTGGCGACTTACAACCGCCTGGGCGCTGGCGTGGGCTACAGCGATGGCGAGTCGGCACTGGCCGTCGGCTATCAGCGGGTGCTCAACGAGCGAGGCTCGGCCACCTTCAGCCTCAACGGGGCGTTCACCAACAGCGGTGAGCAGAGCGTGGGCCTGGGTGTAGGCATCGGCTGGTAATCCTCCCGGCCCATTGCAGGGAAACACCGGCGCTCCCCGGTCCGTCATTGCGGACCGGGGAGTTTCTTTTTTTGTCGTGCCGCGCGGCCCCGGGCGAGCAGGTGCCACGCCGCCGCGGGCTCAGGCGCCTGGGTCCATCTGCGCCAGCAGGCGGTCCATTTCGTCGAGGTCCGCGGCGCCCGGGTCGCCGTTGATGGCATGGTGCTTCAGGCAGCCGTCGATCTGGTCCAGCGTGACCAGCGTGGCCGCATCCCCGACCATCGAGGCCGCCCCGCGGATGCGGTGGCTCATCGCCAGCGCCGGCCGCCATTCGTGGGCCACGATGGCCTCGCGCAGTGCGGCAATATCCTGGGGGATCTGCGTGCGATACACCGCCAGCACATCCAACGGCGTCGCCGCCGCCGGCCGCGGGGCCCTGGCCGGATTCATCGCCGTGCAGTGCGTGGCCACATCGAACGCAGGCCACTCGATAGGCTTGCACAGGGTCGCCGCGATGCCCGCGGCCCGGTAGCGGGGGGGGCGGGTGACGTCGGGTGATGCCGAGATCGAGACCACGCGGGCGCCCAGCCACGCGCGCGCCCGCTCCAGGGCGCGGATGGCCTCGATTGTTTCCAGCCCGCTGGCATCCGGCAGTGCATCGTCCAGGGTGATCAGGTCGAAGGGGCCGGCCTGTTCCAGCTGCTGCAGTGCCTCATGGCGACTGGCGGCGCAGCGCACCTCGAACCCGCGCTCGCGCAGCCGGTGGCTGATGACGTCGGCGTTCAGTGGCTGGTCTTCGATGACCAGGACGCGCGCGGGCCGGTCGTTGTGGGCGGACAGGTGGCCGGGCAGGGCCGGCGCCTGCTCCGTGCGCCGCTGCGCGGGCAGGGTGGCGGTGAAGGTGGACCCCACGCCTGGTTGGCTGCGCACGGTGATCTGCCCGCCCTGCGCCGTGGCGATGCGGCGGCACAGGGACAGCCCCAGGCCGGTCCCGCCGCGCTGCCGGCCGTCACGGGTGGTGTTGAAGGCGCCGAAGATGTCGTTCAGATCTTCGGCGCTGATGCCTTCGCCGGTATCGCTCACACGCAGCACCATCCGGCCGCGCTCGCCTACACCTGCCTCGAATCTCAGGCGCACCGACACGGTTCCGGCATCGCAGAACTTCACAGCGTTGGAGATCAGATTGCTGGCGATGTGGCGCAGGGCGCGGGTGTCGCAGCTCGCGTGCTCCAGCACCGGCTGGTCGAGATCGAACAGCAGGGCGGTGCCCTTGGCCGCGGCTACCGGCCTGGATGCGCTCAGGCAGCCGGCCAGTACGGAGGCCGCGCCGGGCTGCCACTCCACGGGTGCATGGCTGTGGCGATCCAGGAACATGAATTCCAGCGCATTGGCCAGGGTGTCGTGCAGGGAAGAGGTGGCCGCGCGGGCGGACGCGATCACGGGCGCGGCGGCCGGGTGGGGACGGTGGATTCAATCAGGTCGATGGCGGAAATGACCGAGGCCACGCCATTGCGCACTTCGTGATTGACCAGGGTCAACATGCGCGCCGTGCTGGCCTGCAGCGCCGCCGTCGCCCGCGCATTGCGGTAGGCCTGGATGATCACGAAGGCCGCACCAAGGATGGACAGCACCAGTACGATGATCGGCGTGCGATAGAAAGAGAGGACGGCATGGAGAGTGGGAGGCGAGCGATACAGGGCATCCATCCACCGGCCGACCAGATCCTGCTGGGTGTCCAGCGGCAACGAGCGGAACGCCTGATGGGCCCGGTCCATCTCGGCGGCACGCGCAGGGTGGGAGGCGACCCGGATTCGCACGGAGGGGCCATCGCTGGCCGGATGCACCGCCAGCGTGGTGCTGTTGCCCCGGCGTGCGAGCGGAATCAGGATGGCGTCCATGCCCAGCGCCGCGTCCACGGTGCCGCTGTCCACCGCGGCCACCATGTCTGCCGCGGCAGGTAGTGGAAAGACCTCGATCGCGGGGTGGTGAGCAGCCAGATAGCCGTGGTACTCCCCGTTGCCGATCACGGTGACACGCTTGCCCTCCAGGGCGGCCAGGGCCCGCACGGGGGAGCTGCTGCGGGTGAGCAGGACCGAGTCGCCGGCATAGAAGGCCGGTGAAATCACCGTGGCCGTGGGCAACAGTGCCGTGGTGCCCGGCAGCGCGAACGCCAGCCCGTCCACCTCCTGCTGCGCAAGCAGGCCCAGTGCGTCGCTGAAGGTGGTGGCGCCGGCCACCTGGATCTTGATGCCCGAGAGCGCCTCCACCGCCTCCACGTAGGCACGTGCACCGCCCAGCGAGGAAGGCCCGCCCAGCCCGTACGGGCCGCCCAACTGCGGGCCGGCGGCCAGCACGAAGGGTGGCTGCCGATCCGAATGAGCGGGGAACAGCGTAAGCAGCAGCGCCCCGGCGGCGAGGAGGATGGTCGCCAGCAGGCTGGCCTGCAACGCGACCCGACGTTTACCCGCGATGTTTTTCATGTAATTACGCTCGCACCCGATCCACGCACAAGAACGGCACCGGCAAGGCGCCGACGGTGCTGTGGAAGCTGGTGCGCGCAGCCACGAATCCAGCCTTGCACGACGCCAGGAGGCGCTCAATGTGCGTTTCCGACGAAGGGGTGTCGTATCCGGCACGAGGCGCTGGGTCTGCGCAGTGCGTCTCGCAGGCCTCCACGCGCCCTTCACGGGTATTGGCTCGATCGGCATGGCAGTCGAAGGTCATCAACGTGCATCGCGCAGCTGGCGACGATGCGTTCGGTCAGCTGCCTGCATCACCTTGGACACTCGCACCGTCCTCACGATCGTTCCACGCGTTGCTGCGTGTGCGCCACCTAAGCTGGCATTCCCGTCGCGAAGTTTTTTTCCCCATGACCACAGCACTACATGATCCGGACGCCCTTGAACCCATCGATATCGATGCGCTCAAGGCACAGGGTGTGCCGCCGGTCGCCCAGTACCTGGTGGACCAGGAAAAATTCGTTCTGTTGGGCGGCAAGCGCGGCATCTACCGCTTGGCCGGCGCCGATACGGCGTGCTACTTCACCAGCCTGGACCAGATCCGGCTTCACCTGCTGGGGCAATCATTGACGCGGCTGACGGTGGAGCTGGCCTGAGCGCTCAGATCCCGCCCTGGCGAGGCAGCGGCGCAGGCACGTTCAGCTGGCCACCGGCGGCCACATAGGCCGCCAGTGCTTCGCCTTGACTGAGCAGATGGCGGTTCATCATCTGCTCGGCGGCTTCGGCATCGCGGTTGCGGATGCAGGCCATCAGGGCGCGATGCTCGGCCAGTGACTGGGCCATGCGGCCCGGCGTGAGTAACTGCCGGCCGCGATGCATCTTCAGGATGCGGTGCAGGTCGTGGGTGACGCGGATCAGCCACGGGTTGCCGGCATGGGTCTGCAGACTTTCGTGGATCAGATAATTGTTGCGGTAGTACTCGGCCAGATCGCCCGCGGCTGCAGCGACTTCCATGGCATCGTGCAGCGCCTGCAGCTGGACCACGCCCGCTTCATCGATGCGCTTGACCGCTTCATGCACGCAGCGGCCTTCCAGCATGGCCATCACCGGGAACAGCTGGTTGAGGTCTTCCAGGGTCAGCCGGGTGACCCGGCTGCCGCGGCCCGCATCGAGCTGCACCAGGCCCTCAGCGGCCAGCAGTTTCAGGCTCTCGCGCAGCGGGGTGCGGCTGATGCACAGTTCTTCGGCGAGCAGAGGCTCGTCGATCCATTCGCCCGGTGGCAGTTCGTAGTCGTAGATCTTCTGGCGCAGCCGCTCGGCCACTTCTTCATAAAGCGGCACGCGTTTCTTCGACAGGCGGGGACCAGGGGCCAGGGGCATGGCAGGGCTTCATGGACAGGTGTGCAGCATTCTACCGGGTCATGGCGGGCCTGCCGGTGCAGGCCCGCCGTGTGCTTACATCCAGCCCGGCACGACGAACAGCAGCCATGCCAGCAGCGGACCGAAGGCGACCACCAGGCCGCTGTAGACCAGGAAGCGACGGAACAGGGCTTCGCGCTCTTCCTTCGCCGCCGAGGCAACCACCAGCGCGCCATTGGTCGAGAACGGGCTGACGTCCACCACGGTGGAAGAGATCGCCAGCGCGCAGATCACACCGGCCGCGCTCAGATGCCCCTGCATCAGGAACGGCACCGCCAGCGGGATCGTCGCACCCAGCACCGCCGCAGAGGAGGCGAACGCCGAGACGATGCCACCGACATAGCAGACCAGCAGCGCGCCCAGCAGCGGAATGCCGATCGCACCCACGCCATGGCCGATGTAGTCCACCGCGCCGGCCTGCTGCAGCACGGCCACGTAGGTCACCACGCCGCTGATCAGCAGCACGGTCGACCAGCTGATCCCATCCACCGCGCCCTTCTGCGAGTTCGGCGAGAGCAGGGCCAGCACCACCGCGACGGTGATCGAGACCAGGCCGACGTTGAGGTTGTAGACCAGGGCCGCGATGCCGAGCCCGAGCAGGCCGATCAGGGTGAACACGCGCTCGCGGTTGATGCGCACGTCATCCAGCGCATCGGGATCATTGGAGAGCGTGCCACCGCCGGCCGAGACCAGGGCGCCGTGACCTTCGATCGCAAACTGGCGCGAGGAGGCCTGGCTGCCGGCGACCAGCGGTTCGGTCGCCGTCGGTGCGCGACGCATCAGGGCCAATCCGCCAAAGGCGAAGAAGCAGATGATGCCCATCAGCAGGTTGAAGCCCAGGCTGGTCAGGAACACCGCCATTTCCGTGACTTCCAGGCCGGCCTTCTGCACCACCTGGTTGGTGATGCCGCCATACACGCTGATCGGCGAGAAGCCACCGGCCTGCGCGCCGTGGATCACCAGCAGGCCCATCATCAGCGGGTTGATCTTGTACTGCTTGGCAAAGCGCAGCGCGACCGGGCCGATGATGGCCACTGCGGCCGGGCCGAGCGCGCCGAAGGCGGTCAGCACGGCGGTGACCACGAACATCACCCACGGTATGGCGACGATGTGCCCACGCACCGCCTTGACCGCCCAGTGCACGAGCAGATCGATGGTGCCGTTCTTCTGCGCGATGGCGAACAGGTAGGTGATGCCGACCAGGGTCAGGAACAGGTCGCCCGGGAAGCCGGCCAACACTTCCTTGCCCTCCATCCCGACGAACAGGCCGCCGATGATGAAGGCCAGCGCGAATGCCACGGCACCCATGTTGATGGGCAGGGCCGTGGCCACGATGAACATGATCACCAAGCCGATGATCGTTGCGATTTGCGGACTCATGCGCCCTCCCGAGACACTTGATACGCGTGCAGCATGATGGCGACCCGCCACCCGGGGACTGCTGGTGTTACACCTTCGGGTGGCCCCTCATGCGCGTGCGCATGCGGCGTCCACCCATTCGCGCACGCCCTCCAGCGTGCGGAAATCCTCTACCGAGCGGGCCTGCAGCTGCGGATGCAGCTCGCCTACCCGCCGGCTCAGCGCCGAGCCGGGGCCCAGCTCCAGAAATACTTTTCCGCCGCGCTCCACCGCCTGCGCCAGCACCTGCTGCCACTGCACCGTCCGGGCGATCTGCGCGGCCAGCGTGTGCACCACACGTGCGACATCGACGACGCTGCTCCCGTCGATGCCGGCGAGCAGGCGCAGCCGCGGCGGCTGCAGTGCGGTCTCACCCAGGACCGCTTCGAACGCCTGCGCCGCGGGCACGAGCAGCGGGGTATGTGCGGGAACATCCACCGGCAATGGCGCCGTGCGTGCGCCGTGCCGGACGGCCGCAGCGGCGGCGGCCTCCAGCGCGCTGCGCAGGCCCCCCAGCACCACGTGGTCCGGGCCGTTGACGATGGCGAGATGGACCGCGTGCTCGGCGCACAGCAGGGCGATCTCGTCGGCCGCCAGGCCGATCACCGCGATCAGGCCGGCGTCGGCCGGCGAGGCGGCGTCCATCAGCGCGGCGCGGCGGGCAGCCAGGTGCAGGCATGCAGTGCTGTCGAAACTTCCGGCGATGGCATGGGCGGCCAACTCACCGGCGCTGTAACCGGCCACCGCCGTTATGGTGGGCAATCGGTCGCGCAACGCGGCCCAGTGCGCCAGCGCCGCGGCGCAGACGAGCGGTTGGGCGAGGGCGTTGCGGAAGCGGTGTTCGTCTGCCGCAAGAGCCTCCACCGGCGTGCCCAGCATCTCACTGGCCTGCGCGAGAATGGGCTGGGCGCGGGCGTCGTCGCCAACGCGCGCGAACATCTCCGAGTGTTGGCCACCCTGGCCCGGGCAGAGCAGGACCAGGCTCATGCGTGCGCCTGCAGGTGCAGGAACCACGTGCAGGCCAGCAGATCGGCGCTGCCGCCGGGGCTGAGCCGTCGCTGCTCGAATGCGTCACCGATGGCGGCGATACGTTCGCGCCAATCCGCCTGCTGGACACCGCCCCCCGCGAGGAAGCCGCGCGCCTGGTGCTGGGCGAAGGCCAGCCCGGCCTCACCCCCGCGGTGCAGGAGATTGAGATCGACCGTGTGGGCGATCAGCGTCATCAGGGTTTCCACCTGCGCCGCTTCGGCATCCTGGGTGGCATCCAGTACGCGTTGCAGGGTCGGCAGGGCCAGCGCGTGCAGCAGCGGGTACCCTGCGGCCGCCTGTTCGCGGACACCGGGCACGGCGTGCCGCCGGCGGGCGCGTTGGCCGGGGCTGTGCGGATTCAACGGGGCCTCCAGCAGCGCCGATCGCCACTGGGCAACGCCTCGACATACGGCCTCGCCCGACGGTGCGCCTTCGCCGCTGGCGCGAAGGCGGGCGGACTGTGCGACCAGCAGCCCGAGGCTGAAGATCGCCCCGCGATGCGTATTGATACCGCCGGTGGCGCGCAGCATCGCGGCTTCGGCGGCGATGCCGAGCGTACGCAACGAGGCGAACGTCACTTCGCTGCAGCCCGCGTGCGCGATAGCGACGAAGTAACCGCGCAGCGCGAACAGGCTGCGCAGGAAGGTGCCCGCATCCATGTCGGTGTGACTGCCGCGACTGAACGGCGTAACCAGGCCGGGTTTGGGCGCGCAGGCAAGCTCGGCGTGCAGACTGGCGATGGCCAGGCGGCCGAGACGGCGCGCATCGGCGGAGCGGGGCGCAGCGGTGGCCGGCAAGGGCAGCCGAACGGCGTTCATGCGGCGACCTGCCAAGCGGTGAGCGCCTCGCGCGGCACCAGCGAGCATGCATCGTTGCCTTTGACCATCAGGCGCGCGGCGCCGCTGGCGTACTCGCGCCAGTTGACCGCACGGTCAACCGGGAAGCGCAGTTCGCCGTCCAGCCGCATGGGTGATCGCCGCTCGCAGTGCTGCAGCACGGCGACGATCGTCTCGGCCTGGCCGGTGCCGGTGACGTCCCAGAGCAGGTCAATATCCGAGCCGTCATGCAGGTAGCCCAGGCCGGTCAGGTGCTGCCACGCCGCGCTGCCGAACACGCGCGGTGCTACCGGCAAGGTGGCCGTTTCGGTGGCCAGGCCGTGGAGCCGGTCGCGCCATCCCGCACCGATATCCGTCGCGACCTCGGTCAGCAGCGGCGGTGGCGCGCTGCGCAGGACGGCGGACGGATCAACCCGCAGCGACAACCGCTGGCGGTGCTCGGCCAATGGCAGGGGAACGCCCAACCGCAGCTGCTGTTCGTCGCTGGTGGGGTCGCGACGCGCCACCACGAAGGGCAGTCGCGCCTGTGCCCATGCCCGCAGCCGCGCCTCGGCGCCCGCACTGAGAACCTGCCACGGTGCCTGCGGATCGAGCCAGACCAGGTCGTGACGGCGCATGGCTCAGGCCTCGCCCGCGGCTACGGCGGCGGCGACGTCGCGGGCGAGCAGGCGGCCGCCACGCGCCGCGCCGCGTTCCCGGCGCTGATCGCCGGTGCCCGGCGCCTGCAGCGCATCGACCAGCGCCTGTGCAAGATCGCCCTCCCAGACGGCCTCCACCGCACCCATGCGCACGTAATTTTCCACGCCCGGCGCGAATACCGGCGAGCTCTGGCTCAGTGCCTGCAGTTTCTCAAGCGGCTGTTTGGTGACGCGCGCCATCGCGCGCAGATCCATCACGCGCACCTGCGCTTCGGGCAAGGCGTAGATGCGGTCGGCCATGAGCCCGAACGACAGGAAGCCGCCGCTGACTGATTCGCCATAGACCAGACTCACCAGCGGCGCGCCACGGCGGCGGGCCAGATCCAGGGTGCCGGCCAGGTGTGCGAAGTAGCTGTTGATGCCGAGCATCTCATCGCGGCGTGCCAGGCGCTGGCCGGCGGTATCAACCAGCATCACGATCGGCCGCTGCGGATGCGCGCGGGTACTGGCGAGCACGGTGGCGGCCAACGCCAGTGCATGATCAACCCCGACCTCCAACTTGTTCGCGGTACCGATCACGGTGACCTCGCCCATTGCAGTGGTGGCGGTGCCGCCCAGCACATCGTCGTTGCGAGTGACCGCGTGACCCCGCGGGAACAGTGCGTCGAGCAGAGGGGTCAGTTCCATGGCAGGCTCCGGTTCCTGGCCGCTTCCAGGAAGTCAGCGGTTTCCAGCAGTGGCAGTTGGTCGGCATCGACGATGCCCTGCAGGCGCCAGACCTCCAGACCATCGCGGCAGTCCCCGTAGGCGTTGATGCGTGCATCGAGCCGGGTGTGCGCCTGCTCAAGGGCCTGCAACGGGTCGTCGGCCTCGGTGTGGGTGTCGATCAGTGACAGTGCCGCCTGACCAAAGGCGTCGATGCGGTCCGGCACCAGTTGCACGGCATCACCGATCAGGTAGCGGTGCTTGCCGCCGGTGACGCGCCAGACCAGGGCGCGGTCGCGCGAGTCGAACTCCTCCACGCCACGCACGGTCTCGATCACTTCCGGGCCGGACAGCGAGAGCCGGCCTTCTTCGGACATCACGACCGCCGTGCAGCAGCGGGCGACGATGCCCATCCCACCGAATGCGCCGTTGCCGCTGCCGATCAGTGCAAACACGGGAATCCCGGCGGCACGCGTGGCCAGCACCGCACGCATGATCTCGGAGATGGCGACCAGGCCGGCGTTGGCCTCATGCAGGCGCACGCCACCACTGTCGAGCAAAAGCAGCACCGCGTCCGGACGGACCGCGACGGCACGTTCCAGAAGCCCGGTGAGCTTGGCGCCGTGTACTTCGCCGACGCCACCGCCCATGAACTGGCCTTGCTGCGCCGCGATCAGGACAGGACGACCGCACAGGCTGCCCGCGCCGACCACGATCCCGTCATCGAATGCACCGGGCTGATCCAGCTGCGCGAGGTGCGGGCTGATGATGCGGCGGGCCGGGCCGACGAATTCGCTGAAGCTGCCTGCATCGAGCAGGCCGGCGATCCGCTCGCGGGCGTCTGCTTCGTAGAAACTGTGACTGCTCACGAAGCGTCTCCTTCCTGCAGGGTTTCCATTGCCTGCTGCAGTCGCAGGCTGACCACGGCGGGTGTGGCGCCCGCATCGTTGATCGACAGGCGCACATTGCGCAGCGGATGCCGCGCGGCGAAATCGGCCAGCACCGCCTGCCAGATCGTGTCGAAGCCGGTGGCCGAGGTGATCACCTCGATCTCCATCGCGCCGTCCAGCGGGGTAGGTTCGATCAGCACTTCCAGATTGCCCGAGGCGACCACGCCGACCAGCGCGTGATGGTCGCGCTCGGTGAGATCGTGCTGCCCGGGGAAGCGATAACGCAGGGTTTCCATGGCGTGCCCCTTACCAGTTGCGGAAGCGTTTGGGCGGGTTGTACAACCCGCCGGACCAGCGCACGAGATCCTTGACCGAGCGCGCGGCGAGCAGGTCGCGGCTGGCATCGCGGGTGCGGATGCCCAGGTCTTCGGGCCGGCGGATGATGCCGCGGTCGCGCAGGTTCTCGACCATCACGCGGTCACGGCCCAGGCCGACTGCCGTGTAGCCGGCCACGCCGCGGATCGCCTGTTCGCGTTCCTCGGGGCTGCGGCACAGCAGCAGGTTGGCGATGCCTTCTTCGGTCAGTACGTGGGTGACGTCGTCGCCGTAGATCATCACCGGCGGCAGCGGCATCTTCGCGCGCTCGGCCAGCTCCCAGGCGTCCAGGCGCTCGACGAAGGCCGGCGCCATGTGCTCGCGGAAGGTTTCCACCATCTGCACGACCAGCTTGCGCCCGCGCGGCATCTGCCCCGGCAGCGCCGCTTCCTGGCCGGCCTTGAGCCAGGCCGGGCTGGCATGGCGGCGACCGCGTGCATCCGAGCCCATGTTGGGCGCGCCGCCGAAGCCGGCGATGCGGTCGCGGGTGGCGGTGGAACTGTTGCCCTGCAGGTCGATCTGCAGCGTTGAGCCGATGAACATGTCGCAGGCATACAGGCCGGCGGTCTGCGAGAACGCGCGGTTGGAGCGCATGCTGCCGTCACTGCCGGTGAAGAACACATCCGAGCGCGCCTGGATATAGCGTTCCATGCCCAGCTCGGAGCCGAACGAATGCACGGACTGCACGAAGCCGGACTCGATCGCCGGGATCAGTGCCGGATGCGGATTGAGCGCCCAGTGCGTGCCGATCCTGCCCTTCAGGCCCAGTGACTCGGCGTAGGTGGGCAACAGCAGTTCGATCGCGGCGGTATCAAACCCGATACCGTGGTTGAGTCGCTGCACACCGTACTCGGCGTAGATGCCCTTGATGGCCATCATCGCCATCAGCACCTGGATCTCGGAGATCTGCGCCGGATCACGGGTGAACAGCGGCTCGATATAGTTCGGCCGTGGCGCTTCAGTGACGAAGTTGACCCAATCGGCCGGGATGTCGACGCGGGGCAGGGTATCGACGATTTCGTTCACCTGCGCGATGACGATGCCGCCACGGAACGCGGTGGCCTCCACGATCACGGGGGTGTCTTCCGTGTTGGGACCGGTATAGAGATTGCCGTGGCGGTCGGCGGCCTGCGCGGCGACCAAGGCGACCTGCGGGGTGAGATCGATGAAGTAGCGGCCGAACAGTTCCAGATAGGTGTGGATCGCCCCGATCTCGATCCGTCCCTCGGCAACCAGATTGGCCAGCCGACCGCTCTGCGGGCCGGAGAACGAGAAGTCCAGGCGCTGGGCGATGCCGCGTTCGAACACATCCAGATGCGAGGGCAGGGACAGCACGGACTGGACCATGTGCAGGCCGTGGACCTGCGCCGGATCGAGCTGGGCCAGGCACTCGGCCAGGAAATCGGCCTGTTTCTGGTTGTTGCCCTCCAGGCAGACCCGGTCGCCCGGTTCGAGCACGGTGTGCAGCAGGCGGGGAACCTCGGCATGGGGCAGCAAGCGCCCGAGCCCGGCATCGGCGGCCCGCTGCAGCCTTGCCCGGCGGCGATCCGCTAGCGTGTTCCAGTCTCGAGCCATCTGCCGCCTCTTCATAATTACGCTGTAATTACAAAGCTATCACCCGAGTTTGGCCGGGGCAAGAGGCCTGAGGAGGCCAGTTATGGGCCTGTCGTATTCAGTTAGAACCGGCTGCCTGCTCATCTTCAGCGTCAATGCACCGAGCATCGCGGTGTCGGTGCTGAGCGGCATGGCTGGCGCATGCGCAGGCATGTGTGTTCGAAGCGGGCGATACCGCGCTGGAGCGACCTTGGCTCAGCGGTGATCGGGGCAATGTCGTGCCGCCTTCAAGGCACGCAGATGGAACGCTTGATCAGCCCGCGGCCTTTCCCGCACGCGGCCGCCGCGGCTTCGCCCCCCGCGGCGCCACTTTCGGCGTTGCCACGAGTACGCCCCACTGATGGAGATGCTCCATGCCGGACAGCGCATCCAGGTACGCCATGAAATGCGTCAGGTACCCGGGCGAGGTTTCTTTCATCAGCGTCAGGGCCCGATGGACCAGGACGCCGGAATTGAGCGGGCCGCCGTTGGTCGGCACCTGGGCCAGCGATTCTTTCAACTGGCTGGCGTTTCGAAGCGTGGCCCAGCCCGCACGAACGTCGGCCAGCAGCGGCAGCTCGGGGTAGGCCGGTTTGTGCTGGCCGGTCAATTCCGTGACCAGCGCCTGCAGGCCGATGCGCCCGGGTGACGGGCCCTGCCCAGGCTGCGCCGCGGCGGGCGCCTCGGCAATCCGCTCGGTGTAGCTGGTCACCATCGCTTCCAGCTTCGCCTGCAGCAGTGCCCGCACCTCGCCGTCGTGCGCCTGCGTGCGGGCATGCAGCGCCTCGATCACGGCAAAGCGCGTGCGGTCGAGCTGGTCGAGCTTGTTCGCTCGCCAACGCTGGAGAATCTCAGCGGTTGCGACGGCGTTACGGGCCATCCGCGGCCTTGCTCGCCTTGGGCTTGGGGATCGGGGCAATTTCCACGCGACGGTTCTTGGCACGGCCGTCTTCGTTGGCGTTGGAGCTCACCGGCTGCTCGGAGCCGAACGCCGCGGCAAACACCGCGTCCGACGGCACGCCCTCGGCGATCAGGGTGCGGGTCACGGTCAACGCACGCTCGGCAGAGAGCTCCCAGTTGTCGGCGAAGCGCCAGTTGCCATCGCGCACCTGCTGGTCGTCGGTGAAGCCGCTGACCATCAGGATCTCCTCGCGCGCGGCCAGGTAGCCTTTCAGCGGACCGGCCAGGCTCTTGAGCACTTCCAGGCCCTCCGGCTGCAGCTGGTCGGAGTTCAACGCGAACAGTACGTTGCCGCGGATGCCGATGCGGCCGTCCACCAGCGTGACGCGCCCGGCGGCGAGCGGGCCGGCCAGCGCCTGCTCCAGCGTCTGGCGGCGCTGCACTTCGGCCTGGCGCTGCTTGACCTCTTCATCCAGGCGGTTGGTCAGCTCCAGCTGCAGCGCGACCACGCCGACCAGGATCAGCACGAACGCGCCGAGCAGCACCGACATCAGGTCGCCGAAGGCGGCCCAGATCGGGGCGCCTCCGTCGGCCTCGACTTCGATCTCGTCGCTCATGCCGAGGCAGCCCCGGCCTTGCTGCCGCGGCGGCCGGCCAGCTGCTGCAGCTCATCGATGATCTGCTTCTGCGAGAGCACGCTGAGGTCGATCACCTCACGCGCCTGGGCGACGTAGTAGGCCAGCTGCTCGTCACTGCGGGCCAGCGAACCATCCAGCGAAGCGGCGATCTGGACCAGGCGCTCGTTGAGGCCGTCGCTGGCGGTGCCGAAGGACTGCACGGCGCTGCCGAGCGCGTCGGCCAGGCTCGCCACTTCCACGGCGCTGCCGGTGACCTGCGCAGCCACGTTGCCGAGCTTGCCGGTCTCCGCTTCGATGTGGTCGGTGAAACGGGTGCCAACGCGATCCAGCAGTTCGGCCGAGGTGGAGACCAGTGCATCGACGGCGACGCGTTGTTCGTTGGCCGCGTGGTTGACCGCATCCAGCAGGGTCTCCACGGTGGCCAGCAGGCGGCTGCGTTCTTCCAGCGTGGCGGTGTCGCGGACCAGGCTGTCGGAGAGTTTGCCGCGCAGTTCGGCGACGACATCGGCCGCAGCCTTGGGCGCTTCCGAGGCGGCATGCACCAGCCGCGAGATCTCGCTGATCGTCTCGCTGGCGTGCGCCTGGGCCTGCTGGGTGATGTCATTGGCGGTGCGTGCCAGGGTGTCGCAGATCTCCTGCTGGCGGCTGGCCACGCTGGCGCCGGTCTGTTCCCAGCGCTCGCCGAGGCTGGCGCTCATGCCGGTGAAGGCATCGGTCCAGGCGCGCAGGCGCTGCTGATCGCGTGCTTCCAGGGCGTCCTGCAGCTGGGCATGCGAGTGCTGCATCGCTTCGCCAAGCGAGGCCGCCTGCGCCTGCAGTGTGGCGGAAGCGGCATCCAGGGCCTGTTGATGCCGCTCGCTCAGCGCGGTCGCGGCGTCATCCTGGCGGGCCAGCGCCTGCTGCCAGGCCTCGGCGATCTGCGCGGTGGTGGCCTCCATGCGGCTGCCGACCGAATCGATCAGACCGGTGGCCCGGGCCTCGTGCGTTTCGGTGAAGCTGCCAAGCGCGCTGCGCAGGTCATCCGCAAGGGCGGCATGGGTCTGCTGCTGCGCGGCCTGTGCATCCTGCCAACGGGTGGCCGTCGCGTTGAGTTCGGCCGAGACCGCCTCAAGCAAGGCGCTGGAGCGCTCGCCATGCTGCTCGGCGAAGTGGGCCAGTGCACTGCGCAGCTCGGTCGCCATGGCGGTATTGATCTGCTGCTGCTCGGACTGGGCCGCCTGCCAACCGTCAGCAGTGCTGACCAGCTTCGAGGAGACCGCCTCGAGCAGGCCGAGCGCGCGTTGGTCGTGCTGTGCGGCGAATCCGTCCAGCGCGGCGCGCAGGTCGGCGGTCAATGCAGCATTGGTCTGCTGCTGGCTGTCCAGCGCGGCCTGCCAGGACGCGGCGGTGGCGACACGGCTGGCGTCGAAGCCGTCGGTCAGGCCGGTCAGCTGGCGCTGCACCGCATCGGTCACCGTTTCGTGCATGGCGGCGTTGGCGCGGGCGATGCCGGCCAGGGTGGTGTCCATCACCGGCTGCAGGGCGGCACCGACGGCACGTGCGCTCTCGGCGACACTGTCCTTGAGTGACTCCTTGATCGCGGAGGTCAGGCGGGCGTATTCCTCGTCGGCCTTGGCATGGAAACGCTGCTGGTTGGCCAGCAGTTGCTCGCCCGAGGCGCTGCTCTGCTGTTCGATCGCCGTGGTCATGGCCTGCAGCCGATCCACCAGCGCCGGCATCAGCTCGGCCTGCTGCTGCAGCAGCCGGAAGGCTTCATTGCGCTGCCAGGACTGCGAGTGCGTGTGCAGGGTGGTAGCGATCTCCACGTCCAGCTGCTGTACCGCTTCCAGGCGCTCACGCCGGCACAGCGCCGAGAGCAGGCCGAGCATCGCGGAGGTGGCGACACCGGCGATCGAGGTGCCGAAGGCGACCGCCAGGCCTTCCACCGGCGCGCCCAGCGAGCCGCGGATGGCCTGCAGGTCGGTCGCGCTTTCCAGGGCCAGGCCGGTGCCACGCAGGGTGGCCATCATGCCGAGCAGGGTGCCGAGCATGCCCAGCAGCACCAGCAGCCCGACCAGATAGGGGGTCAGGACCGGGCCGGGCAGGGCGACGCGTTCGCCTTCCACGCGCAGGCGTACCGCATTGCGCAGGCTGGGGTGAAGCTGGCCCAGCCAGGTGGTCAGGCCGGAGCTGGCCGCGCCGGCACTAGCACTGGCCGCGGCGAGCGAGGCGGTCGCCTGCCGGTAGCGGTACAGCTCGAGGCCACCGGCGAGGTAGCACACGGCGATCAGCGCGGCGACAGCGAAACCGACCGGATTGGTGCTGGCATAACCCGCCCCGATCCAGCACACCGCGACAAGGCCAAGCAGGAAAACAACGTAGTGAAGACTGGTTCTGAACATGACGTCCCGGTTAGTGGGTGCGAAGCGCTGCAAGCAGGCCTTCGATCGGTTGAAAACGAATATCCAGCTCGGCCAGCAGCAGGCTCTGCATGTCGCGGCGGAACACCTCCAGCCAGGCCGCGTCGCTGCCGGCGTCGCGCAGGCGCTCGAAATGCACCCCGAGCAGCACCGGCACCTTGGCCAACAGGGCGTGTTCGCGGGCGCTGAGGGTCTGCTCCATCAGCGCGTCCACCTCGGCCAGCCGCGCCAGCTCGGGTGAGCGGCGGGTCAGCATGTCGCGCAGCCGCCCGCGCAGGCGGCTGGTGGCGCCGAGCATGGAACGCTGCGCGGTAACGTAGCGCTCGCGGTACACGGCGAATTCGATGGGCGCTTCGGTCGCTTCGGCCTCGACCGCGCGCCGAACCGGCCTGGAAGGCTCAGGTTCCTGAACAATGGTGGCTTCCAGCGCCGCGCGGATCCGTTGGCATTCCACATCCTCGTCGGCATCGAAATCCGGCCCCTCCACCGCAGGCGGCAGCCGCCCATCGAGCGCCTTGGACAAGGTCACCGCCCGCGTCCAGTCCACCCATTCGCTGAGCCGGTCCGACAGGGCCGGGCCCGTCGAGGACAGGTTGCTTTCAGCCAGACGGGCCAGCAGCCGGATGAAGGCCGGGCCCGGGACAGGCGTCCGTTGCGCGGTTTTGGCCATTGTTCCGGTTAAAACGGCGAATTTTACACCGTAATGGCCGCGGGCCGCCGGCGCGCAGGGTTCAGCCACGGCGCCGAGCGCTCCCGGCGCTGCCAGCACTGCCAGCATTGCCAGCACTGGCATGATCTTCGTCAGCGGCGGCTGTGCGCCAACTCAGTCGATCGGCAACGGCGCGTGCGGCGAGACCAGGCCCTGTTCGCGCAACGCGCTCCAGAACGCCGGCGGAATCGCGACCTTGGCCAACGCGAGATTCTCTGCGATGCGGCCGGGCTGGCTGGCACCGGGAATCACGCCCGCCACGGCCGGGTGCGCCAGCGGGAACTGCAGCGCCGCCGCACGGATGTCCACGCCGAACTGCGCGCCTACCTGCTGCAGGCGCCCGACCCGATGCAGCACGTCGGTACCGGCCATCTGGTACTCGTAATGCGCGCCGCCAGCGAGAATGCCGGAGTTGTATGGACCACCGACCACGATGCGGGCGCCACGCGCTTCGGCGGCCGGCATCAGGCCGGCCAGTGCCTCATCATGATCCAGCAGGGTGTAGCGCCCGGCGAGCACGAAGCCATCGGGGTCGGCCTGCTGCAACGCCATCACGCAGGGCTCGACCCGGTTGACGCCCAGGCCCCAACCCTTGATGACCCCCTCCTCGCGCAGCCGGGTCAGCGCGGTCGCGGCGCCGGACAGGGCCTGGTGGAACACGGCGCGCCAGTTCTCGCCATGGAAATCCCTGGCCGGGTCGTGGATCCAGACGATGTCCAGGCGGTCCGTCTTCAGGCGTTTCAAGCTTTCTTCGATGGCGCGCAACGTACCGTCGGCGCTGTAGTCATAGACGATCTTGTTGGACAGGCCATGCTCGAACAGGCCGCCTTTCTCGCCGAGGTCGCGGCTGGCGGCGTCTTCGGTTTCATCCAGCAGACGGCGGCCGACCTTGGTGCTCAGCACATAGGCATCGCGCGGGTAGTGCTGCAGCGCTTCGCCAAGCCGCCGTTCGGCCAGGCCGGCGCCATACAGCGGGGCGGCGTCGAAGTAGCGGATGCCCTGGTCCCAGGCGGCGTGAACGGTCGCCAGTGCCTCCTGTTCGGGAATGGCGCGGTACATGTTGCCGAGGGGCGCGGTGCCGAAGCCAACACGGCCGGGAAGGTGAATGCTCATGTGGGGGTGGGTACGAAGCGGAAGGCCGCCCAGTCTGGGCGCGGCGCTCTGGCTCAAACAGCCGTCGATGGGCGAAAGAGTGTTGCGCGGCGGGCAAGGATCAGCCTGGCTTGCGCGCCGTGGCAACGACGCAGCAGCTATTCTGTCGCCCGATTTCTCAGCGGAGTGCAGCAGATGGGTTGGACAGTAAAGCTCGCGCCGCTGGCGCTGTTGGTGGCGGCCAGCGGTGCGACCGCCGCCGCGCCCGTGCCGGCGACCGCCGAAGGGGTCCGGAACGTGCCTGGGTTTGCGCTGCCGCTCTCGCCATATCTGAGCCCGGAAGCACAGGCAGCCATGCGCAGCGCCGTCGTCAACGGTGATCCGGTCGCGAAGATGGATAACGCCACCGTGCTCAAAGAGCTGGCGACGATACGCAAGGGCGCCGATGACTGGGCCTACGGCGAGATCAAGGCGCTGCGCGAGCGCTATCCGGTCGAGCTGCACCACGAAACCTGGAACGGGGTGCCGGTGGTGCGGGTCGAGCCGCGCAGCGCGCCGGCCGATCCGGCGCAGCGTCGTCTGCTGATCGAGCTGCACGGTGGTGCATTCGTGTTCGGCCGCGCCGACAGCATCGGTTTGCTCGAGGCGATCCCGGTCGCGGCGATGACCGGTGCCACGGTTGTCGCCGTGGAGTATCGGCAGGGACCGGAGCATCGGTTCCCCGCCGCCAGTGGGGACGTGGCGGCGGTCTACCGCGCGGCACTGGAAACGCGGCCCGCAGCGCATATCGGCGTGTTCGGCTGCTCGGCTGGCGGCGTGCTCACCGGCGAATCGCTGGCGTGGTTCGCCAAGGAAAAACTGCCGATGCCAGCGGCGGCCGGGCTGTTCTGCGCCGGCGGCGATGCGCGTTACGGCGGCGATTCGCGCTACGTGGCCGCTGCCGTCACCGATGCACTGCTGCCGCACGCCGATGGCAGCCTGCCGATCATGGAAGACCTCTACTACGGCCCGGTGGACTTCCGTGACCCGCTGGTGTCGCCGGTCTTCTCCGATGCGGTGCTCGCGCAGTTTCCGCCGACGCTGTTCATCACTGCAACGCGGGCAGCCGAGCTGAGCAACGTTTCCTATACCCATTCGCGGCTGGTGGACCTGGGGCGCCAGTCGGACCTGCACGTCTGGGACGGGCTGGGCCACGCCTTCCACCTCGACGCCCGGCTGCCGGAAAGCCAGCAGGCGTACCGGGTGATGGCGCGCTTCTTCGCCCGGCACCTGGACATGGCCCTGCCCGGACCGCCCGCGGAGTAGGGTGCGACGGGGCTGCATACACGATGCATACATCCGTATGCACTGCGCATACATTCGGTTGCCTACGGTGGAACCCGAGTGCACCCGCGCTCGGTTTTCCCCATAAGGAGTAGATGATGAGTCAGCAGATTCCCGAAGGTACCCTGGTCGTTGTAGCCGATGGCGGCTCGGCCCGCGTGTTCACCAACGTCGGCACCGCGCACAAGCTGCAGCTCAAGCAGGAAGGGGAACTGCAGCTGCAGGCCGTGAGCGATACCGGCGCGTCCGGGCAGGGCCCGTCCGGCTCGGTGCCGCAGGAGATGACCATCTCCCAGCTCAACGAGGCCACGTTTGCCAAGCAGGTGGCGGCACAGTTGAATGAAGACGCGTTGAAGAACCGCTACGCGCACCTGATCCTGATCGCCGATCCGCAGACCCTGGGCCGTATCCGTCCGCTGCTGCACAAGGAAACGCAGGAGCGCCTGCTCAAGGATCTCGCCAAGGACTTCACCAATGCGCCACTGGAGGATATCCAGCGCGCCCTGTCCTGAGACACCGCCCATGGCCTTCGCCCGCGAATACAGCCCGTCCGACATCACCCGTGCCGACATCGACGCGGGCAGCGGATGGATGCTGCTGGAATTCGGCACCGGTTGGTGCGGCCATTGCAGCGCCGCCCAGCCACTGCTGCAGAAGTTTCTCGGTGGCTATGACGCGACGCACCTGAAGGTCGAGGACGGGAAGGGGCGGCCACTGGGCCGCTCCTTTGCCGTGAAACTCTGGCCGACCGTGATCCTGCTGCGCGATGGCCAGGAGATCGCCCGCGCGGTACGGCCGCATGAGCGCGAGGATCTGGCGCCGCTGATTGATGCGCTGGAACGCGGTCCGTAACGGAAGGATGCGGGTCGCGCAGGCCAGCAGGATGCGTCCTCCGATACGTGCATTGGCGCGCAGTACGCCGCGATTTGGACCTGCTGCGCCTGCGTGCGTTCATCACATGAAAGACCGCTGAAAACGCCTGAAACAGGCTGTTCCACGCGCTCCGGACGAGCAGCGAGGGGAACGCCGGCGTCATTTGTAGTATCATGGTCCGCTTGATCACCCCCGGGCCATTGCCCGCTTCCGGGTCATCCATCCCGCAGCGTCGCTGAGTCCACGCGGCCGTCCGGGATCGTCTGTTGCAACCCCTCTTCGCGCGTCGCGCCGTGTCATCAGAGGCGGTATTTCCTGTGCCGTGCGCGGGACCTCGGGCGCCGTGATGGCCTGCTTCCAGGAGAAAGCAGATGCAGGACCTGCATGCCGCACATGCCCATTTCGGCTGGTTCAAACGCCGCCGCCAGATGCACGTCGACGAAGTCACCGTCGTTGATCGCCCGATGCTGAAGAAGGCGGTGGGTGCGGCCGCACTCGGCAACGCGATGGAGTGGTTTGATTTCGGTGTCTATGGCTATCTCGCCGTCACGCTGGGTCACGTGTTCTTCCCCGACAGCAGCCCGACCGCGCAGCTGATCGCTACCTTCGCCACCTTCACCGTGGCCTTCCTGGTGCGTCCACTGGGCGGGCTGGTGTTCGGGCCACTCGGCGACAAGTACGGCCGCCAGAAAGTGCTGGCCTTCACCATGATCCTGATGGCGCTGGGCACCTTCAGCATCGGCTTGATTCCCTCCTATGACCGCATCGGCATCTGGGCTCCGGCACTGCTGCTGCTTGCCCGGATCGTGCAGGGCTTCTCCACCGGTGGCGAGTACGGGGGTGCGGCGACCTTCATCGCCGAGTACTCGACCGACCGCAACCGCGGCCTGATGGGCAGCTGGCTCGAGTTCGGCACGCTGGGCGGCTACATCGCCGGCGCGGGCACGGTCACCGCGCTGCACATGGCGCTGAGCAGCACGCAGATGCTGGACTGGGGCTGGCGCATTCCGTTCCTGGTGGCCGGTCCGCTGGGCCTGCTCGGCCTGTACATGCGCATGAAGCTGGAAGAGACGCCGGCGTTCCGTGCGTACGCCGAAGAGGCCGAAAAGCGCGATCACGAACGCCCCGGCCTGGGTGCGCTGTTCCGCGTGCATTGGGTGCAGCTGCTGATCTGCGTTGGCCTGGTGCTGGTGTTCAACGTCACCGATTACATGCTGCTGACCTACATGCCCAGCTACCTCAGCGTGACGATGGGCTATGCCGAGAGCAAGGGGCTGCTGCTGATCATCATCGTGATGCTGGTGATGATGCCGCTCAATGTGCTGGGCGGGTTGTTCAGTGATCGCCTGGGCCGCCGCCCGATGATCATCGGTGCCTGCATCGCCTTGTTCCTGCTGGCGATCCCCTGCCTGAAGCTGGTCGGCAGCGGCAATGACTGGTTGATCTTCCTGGGCCTGATGCTGCTTGGCGTGGCGCTGGTGTGCTTCACCAGCTCGATGCCGTCCACGCTGCCGGCACTGTTCTATACCCCGGTGCGCTACAGCGCGCTGTCGATCGCCTTCAATGTGTCGGTCTCGCTGTTTGGTGGCACCACGCCGCTGGTCACTGCGTGGCTGGTGGAGCGTACCGGTGATCCGCTGGTGCCGGCGTATTACCTGATGGGGGCGGCGGTGATCGGTGTGATCACCATGCTGTTCGTGCGCGAGACCGCCGGCATGCCGCTGCGGGGGTCGCCGCCGGCGGTGGCCAGCGAAGCCGAAGCCCGTGCCCTGATGCGCAGCGATGAGCCGGTCACGGTGGATGCGACCCAGCCCACGCTGCCGGTGGCAGCGGTGCCGGAAGACGCGCGCCCGGCGTGATCGGACCCGTTTCTTTGCAAGAAGTTTCATATCAACTTCGGCGCTGGACGGGCAGATTACGATCCATCCACATCGGCTGGTGAATCCAGATTGATGGTTATCGGCGCCTCGCCCCAGGGCTGGCAGAAGCAGGAGCGTTATGAGAGTTCTCCCGACGTCGTGCTGGGGCATGCTGGTCATGGTGTTCACGGCAATCCACGCAGATCCGGTGACCGCAACCCCGTGGGGATGGCAAGGAGACGGCGTGGTGAAAGTGACCGAGGGCCGGCCGGCCATCTGCATACCGGGCGACGCAAAGAAGGATTTCTCCGTCGAATCGGTATGGCTCATCCACGAGAGCGGTACTGACAGAAAGCTTGTCTGGAGTCTCAAGGCATCGGCGCCATCGGGACGTTTCGTATTGAGGCCTGGCCAGTGCCTGCCGTACGGTGCTGTGCTCCACGGTTATATCCAGGAGGTCCCGGCGCAGGCTCTCACGGAAGCCGGGCGCTACACCTTCCGTCTGAATGCGGATGCCGTGAGGCGAACAGATCCTGCCTCCTACTGGGGAAGTTTCTGCCTGAAACCGGGCGGGGGCCTTTGCTGAGCCTGCGCTTCAGAAGGCTCCCACCCGCACCGCAACATGTCAGCCCGATCGGCCAGTGCTAGGATCAACCTCACCTGAATCGATCTAAATTCAACGCCATGACAAAAACGGGGACGGTACGGTGGTTGGGGCTCGCGGTAGGGGCGATGTTGGTGGCCGGCACCGCCACGGCGGCACCGGCGAAGGTCGGCGAGCGCGCGTACGCGGCGGTGGATCCCTTCATCGGCACGGCGGGCGAGGGCCACACCTATCCCGGCGCCACGGTGCCGTTCGGCATGGTCCAGCTGAGCCCGGATACCCGCATCCAGCCGCGCGAGAAGGCCTACGGCTGGGCCGCAGGGTATCGGCATGACGACACCAGCATCGTCGGCTTCTCGCATACGCATTTCTCCGGCAGCGGCCATTCCGATCTTGGCGATGTGCTGCTGATGCCGGTGCGCACCGATGCCAGCCTGGAGCGGGGCGACCCCGACAAGCCCGGCAGCGGCTATACCTCGCGCTTCCGCCACGACGACGAGCGCGCCGAGCCGGGCTACTACGCGGTCACCCTGGATGATCCGAAGGTGCGCGCGGAGCTGACCACCAGCACCCGCGTCGGCGTGCACCGCTATACCTACCCGGCCAACCAGCCGGCGCGCGTGCTGCTGGACCTGCGCACCAGCCTCTACGATTACCCCGGCAAGATCCTGTGGTCGCGCCTGCGCGCCCGCGAGGACGGCACCATCACTGGCTTCCGCGAGACCCGCGGTTGGGCGCCAGGCCGGCAGCTGTATTTCGCGATGCGTTTCTCCCGGCCGCTGACCGGTCACGAGTTCCACAACACCGAGACCGACATCGCCTACAAGGGCTTCCCGCCGCCGGGGCACCAGAGCCCCGCGCAGCGTGCGCAGATTGAAGGGCGCCAGCTGGTCGGTACCTTTGATTTCGGCAAGCTGGATACACCGCTGGTGGTGACAGTGGCGATTTCCTCGGTCAGCGAGGCCGGTGCGATCGCCAACCTGGAAAGCGAAGTGCCCGGCTTCGATTTCGACGGTGTCCGCGCCGAGGCAAAAACGCAGTGGACGCAGGCGCTGTCGGTGCTGGATATCGACGGCCCCGAGCATGACCGCCGCAGTGCCTACACCGCGCTGTACCACAGCCTGCTCGGGCCGACCGTGTTCATGGACAGCGATGGCCAGTACCGCGGTTCGGACAACGCCGTGCATCGCGCCGAGGGTTACACCAACTATTCGACCTTCTCGCTGTGGGATACCTACCGCGCCCTGCATCCGCTGCTGACCCTGATGCAGCCGGAAAAGCGCAACAGCGATTTCATCAATTCGCTGCTCGCACACCAGCACAACAGCGCCTACGGGATGCTGCCGGTGTGGGCATTCCACGGCCAGGAAACGTGGTGCATGATCGGCTACCACGCGGTGCCGGTGATCGCCGATGCCTACCTCAAGGGCATCCGTGGGTTTGATGAGAACAAGGCACTGGCCGCCATGGTGGCGACCGCCAACTACGGTCCGTACGACGGCATCGCGCAGTATCGCGAACTGGGCTGGGTGCCGATCGATGAAGAAGGCGAGGCGGCCAGCAAGACGCTGGAATACGCCTTCGACGATTGGACCATCGCGCGCATGGCCAAGGCCATGGGCAACACGAAGGTCGCCGGCGAGTTCGAGAAGCGCGCCACGAACTGGCGCAATGCGTTCGACAAGGACACCGGCTTCATGCGCGCGCGCAAGCGCGATGGCAGCTTCCGCACGCCGTTCGACCCGAGCGCCAGCGGCTACGGCACCGATTACACCGAAGGCAATGCCTGGCAGTACTCCTGGTACGTGCCACACGACGTGGCCGGTCTGGCCGCCGCGCACGGGGGCAGCGATAAACTGCTGGCCAGGCTGGATGAGGTGTTCGAGGCCAAGGTCGACCCGTCGATCTTCGAGCACATGGAAGACATCACCGGCCTGATCGGCTGGTATGCGCACGGCAATGAGCCCAGCCACCACGTGGCGTACCTGTATGCCCATGCCGGCCAGCCGTGGCGCACCCAGGCGCGGCTGAAGCAGATCATGGACACCCAGTACGCCGACCGGCCCGATGGCCTGGCGGGCAATGACGACCTCGGCCAGATGTCGGCCTGGTATGTCTTCACTGCACTGGGCTTCTACCCGGTGGCCCCGGGCAGCGGCGAGTACATCATCGGCCGTCCGTTCCTGCCCAGGGCGGCGCTGCACCTGCCCAACGGCAAGACCTTCACCATCGTCACCGAAGGAATGGGCAAGGGCCACGACTACGTCGGCTCGGTCACCCTCAACGGTCAACCGCTGCAGCGCCCCTTCCTGCGCCACGACGAGATCCTGGCCGGCGGCGAACTGCGCTTCACCCTGCAGGCCGAGCCGAACAAGGCCTGGCCGGGGCAGGGCGCCGAGCAACCGTACTCGATGTCCCGCTGACGGGTGGCCGCGGCCTCCTTCTGGCCAAAATGGGATTTATGTCCAATTTGGCCAGAAGGGGTATAGTGGGCGCATCCCGTCCTGGAACGTGCCATGACCCTGCCACTGGATCTGCCCGGCCTTGAGAAGGCCACTGCCTCCTCGGTCAAAACCCGCGGCTGGCCCAGCCTGATGCGGACCGTCCGCGAGAAGCAGGCACTGGTGATCACCAACCACAATCATCCCGAAGCGGTGATCGTGGACATCAAGACCTACCAGGAACTGCTGGCCAAGGCGGCCGGCGGCGACCTTGATGAGCGCGTGGGCGAGCTGGAACGCCTGCGCGCCGCGTTCGATACCACCCTGGCCAGCCTCGGCCGCGATGGCGGGCTGGGCAAGGTGCTGGGCCAGCCGATCCGCCGCGGCCGCAAGGTCGCCCTCGGCAGTCCGCTCTGACCGATGGGGCGGATTCTGGTCCTGGCCGGCGTCAATGGCGCCGGCAAAAGTTCGCTGCTGGGCATGTGGCTGGAAGAAGAAGGCCTGACCTGGTTCAACCCGGATACGTTCACCCGCCGCCTGGTGGAGGCCGGCTGGGCGTTGGGGGATGCCAATGCCGCCGCGTGGAACGAGGGCGCGCGCCGCTTGCGGCAGGCCATCGACGAGGGCAGCGACTTCGCCTTCGAAACCACCCTGGGCGGCAACACCATCCCGCGCCTGCTGCGCGAGGCCTGCGAGCGCCACCACGTGGCCATCTGGTTCTGCGGCCTGCAGAGCGTGGAGTTGCACATGGCACGCGTCGCGGCCCGGGTCAGCCGTGGCGGGCATGACATCCCCGCCGACAAGATCCGCGCCCGTTACGATTCCTCGCGCGAGAACCTGCTGGCCCTGCTGCCGCACCTGGCCGAGCTGCATGTCTACGACAACAGCGCCCCGGCCGATGCCGACGGCGCCGAACCGCTGCCGGTGCTGCAGTTGGATCGCAACGGGCTGCACTATCCGGCCTCGGCGATCGAGCTGCTGCAGACGCCTGACTGGGCCAAGCCGATCGTGATGCGCGCCATGGAGCTGCACACCCCGGCGTGAGGGTTACTGCAATGGCCTGAGCAGCAGCAACAGGCTCAGTGTCATCCCACCGGTTCGTGGATCGGACACCCATTGAACCGCGAACGGAACTGTCGCGAAGCGGCCATTACCACGCGGCGCGCACGGTTCAAGCCACCAAGCGGGCGATGCTCGGCCAGCGCGTGCCACGGGGCGAACGCCAGTGCGTCCTCGATGCCCGGCGAGCTGGCAGGCTGCCACGCTTCCTGCTGCGCCACGCTCAGGCGTGCAACCGGCAGGAACGGACTGTCCGCTTCCGGCCACGCGACCGACGCATCCTCGATCGGCATGCGTTCGACGTCGCGGCACAGCTGCACCCGCAGCTCCCATTCGACCGGATTGGGCAGGTCGGTGAAGAAAGACACCACTGCCTCGCGCTGGGCATCTTCGTCCGAGCCGATCTTGTCGCCGGTCAGCGCAAGCAGCGCCGGTGAGATCGGGGCCAGCGAAAACTTGGCCATGTAGGGACCATAGAGGAAGGGCACCTGGCTGAAGAAGGTTTCGCCCAACGGATGGTGTTGCGGCTCGCCGCCCATGCCCTTCAGCGTGGCACTTTCCCCGCCGACGGCTTCCAGCGCCGCCTCTGCGCCGCGCAGCGTGGCTGAGATCATGCGTTTGGTACGCGGCATCCGCTCGGTAGTAGCGGCCAGCAGCTTGGCCGAACGCAGGAAGCCGGCGACGCCGGGCGTGTTGAACGCCGGACCGTTAACCATCAGGAAATCCTGGGTGTGCTGCTCCTCCGCACCCTCGGCGCGCGGGCCTTCCACGCCGATCACCTTGAGCGCCATCGCGCGCGGGGTGGAGACCGAGTCTGGCAACTGCTCGGCCGGTGGCGAAGACAGCCGGACCAGTGCGTCGTAGCTGCCCGGCCGCGCAAACAGGCCGTGTCGCAACTCGGCCGGCAACCCGTCCAATACACGTAGCCGGCCCTTCAACAACCCTTGGCCCTTGGCGTGCACCGCACGGTGGGCGTGGCCTTCCTGCTCGGCGACGGTCAGCGCCATGCGCGCGAACACCTCGGTCAGTTCGCGGATATGCGTGGCCTCATCTTCGTCGGCATGCTCGAGCGAGGCGTGGTAAAGAACGGGTGGGGGCAGTGACATGCAGGCTCCTGGTGTGATCAAGGGCGGCGATCAAGCGCGGAAAGCGAAACGCGCTGCGCGGGGAGGCCAGCTCCCCGCACAACGCAATGCCGGAGGAGAAACGGGACGATCAGGCTGCGGCGGCCTTGGCATTGCCGCCGCCGGCCAGGGCCAGCAGGGTCAGCTTCTCGTCCGCGTCTTTTTCTTCCTTGAGCGTTTCCAGCAGCAGCGGCACGGCTGCCTTGTAGCCCAGCTGTTTGGCCAGCGCGGCAATCGTGCCGTAGGAGGCGATTTCGTAATGCTCCACCTTCTGCGCGCCACCAATCAGTGCGGCATCGCGGACCGGGCCCTCCTCGATACTCTCGATTGCCTCTTTGCCTTCCTCGACCAGCCCCTCCATCGCGGCGCATTTGATGCGCTTGAGCCGGATCCCCAGCAGTTCCACCACCTGGTCGATGCGCTCAATCTGGCCCTGCGTCTCTTCTAGGTGCGTCGTGAATGCGGCGGCCAAGTCGGGATTGGAGGCGGCGCGCGCCAGTCGGGGCAGCGCCTTGGTCAGCTGCTTCTCTGCACTGTAGATATCCGAGAGCTCGTGGATGAACAGGTCTTCTGCGGTCTTGATCGCCATGGAGGTACTGCCGTTGGGTTTGAGCATCCGACGCTAGGCGCGGGGGTGTTAGTCCAGCGCGCTTTGTTGTGAAGGCGCTCTGCACGCACCTCAGGGCGCGTCCGGCCAGGCCTTGAGCAGCGGCAGCGGATCGTAGGCACCGTCGGCTCCGTAGATGCCCCAGTGCAGATGCGGCGGGGTGCCTTTGGCATTGCCGGTATCGCCGACGTAGCCCAGGACGGTGCCCTGTTCGATGACATCGCCACGTGCCAGGCCCTCGCGCCAATCATCCAGATGCGCGTAGTAGTAGCGCTCGCGCGCAGGCCCCAACACCCAGACCTGGCGCCCGCCCAGGCCGCTTTCACGGATGTCGGCGACGATCCCCGGAGTGGCGCTGCGCACCTCGGTGCCGCGCTTGGCGAAAATGTCCACGCCGGCATGCGTGCGGTCGCGTCCACGCGGTGCGCCGAACGTGTCGGCGACCTGGCGTGCGGCCACGCCCGCCACGGGGACGGGCAGCGCGGTCGGTGCAGGCATCTGTGACAGGCGCCAGAGTGCCCGTGGTGATTCCGCGATCGGGCTGTTCCAGAGCACGCCGGCCACCACGATGCAGACGACAAGCACGAACAGCCGCAGCAACCCGCGCCGCAGGCGGCGTGCAGGGGAGGCAGCGGGCGGCGAAGCGCTCATGACACCGTCCTCCCGGTCTTCGGTGTACCCCTGCGCCCGGAGACATGCAGGTGCTCGGGCACATGCCAGCGCCATGGAAACTCGATCGCCTTGCTGATCCCGATCCGCGGCCCGACCACCGGTGCGACGGGGGGCGCCATCCCATCGGACACGATGCGGATGCCGCGGTCGTTACGGACCAGATCCGCGCCATCCAGCGCCTTGGTGATGCCCATCGCCTGCGACAGGCGGCCCGGGCCACTGGCCAGGTCGCGCTCGCGCTTGATCGCCGGACGCGCCTCGCGGATCAGCTGCAGCCCCGCCACCGGTTCCAGTGCGCGCAGCAGCACGCCCCAGCCTTGGCCGACGTCCCCACACACCGCGTTCGAGCCCCAGTGCATGCCGTAGCTGAAATAGACGTAGAGATGGCCGGCTTGGCCGAACATCGTGGCGGTGCGCGCGGTCATCCCGCGATAGGAGTGCGCAGCCGGATCCTGGTCACCCGCGTACGCCTCCACCTCCACGATCCGACCGGCGCGACCGTCATCGCGCACCAGCAGTTTGTTCAACAGTTCCGGCGCTACCTCGGCCGGGTGCCGCTGATAGAAACGCCGCGGCAGAACCTTCCACGTCTTCATGACCTTCCGCGCAATGGATGCACCTTGCCAGTGTGGAACCAGCGCTTACTGTGACGCGCCGCGGGTCAATGCGCGATCAACGCGCTGCCATCGTCACGCCACGCTCGCCCCGCATTCGCGGCAGGTTGATCGAAACAGGGCAATCCTCCATGGCAGACACCGCCACCGCCAGCCACGCGCCATGCCCGCCAGAAAGCGCCTGAAAATCGCCACCTTCAACGTCAACGGTGTGCTGACACGGCTGCCCCATCTGCTGACGTGGCTGGCGCGCGAACAGCCCGATATCGTGGCACTGCAGGAGCTCAAGGCCACCCAGGAGGCGTTCCCGGAGGCGGCGATCCGCGAGGCGGGGTACGGCTGCATCTGGCAGGGACAACGATCCTGGAACGGGGTCGCACTGCTTGCGCGCGGCCAGGACCCGATCGAAAGCCGCCGCGGGTTGCCCGGCGACCCGAAAGACGACCAGAGCCGCTATCTGGAAGCGGCCGCGCATGGCGTGATCGTGGCGGGTCTGTATCTGCCCAATGGCAATCCGCAGCCGGGCCCGAAGTTCGATTACAAGCTGAAGTGGATGCAGCGGCTCCACAATCACGCCAAAACGCTGGTCGCATTGCCGCATCCGGTCGCGCTGATCGGCGACTTCAACGTCGTGCCCACGGATGCGGATATCTACGATCCCAAATCGTGGCGCAAGGACGCGCTGCTGCAGCCCGAGGTCCGCCAGGCCTACCAGGCGCTGCTCGACCAGGGCTGGGTCGACAGCCTGCGCGCGGTGCATGGCGATGCACAGATCTTCACGTTCTGGGACTACTTCCGTGAGCACTTCGCCCGCGACCGCGGGCTGCGCATCGACCATCTTCTGCTCAATCCGGTGCTCGCGCCCCGCCTGAAAGATGCCGGGGTGGACCGCTGGGTGCGGGCGCTGGAAAAACCCAGCGACCATGCGCCCACCTGGGTCGAGGTCGTGGCGCCGCCCAAGCCCCGATAGCCGCAGCGGGATGTCGAAAACACCGCCGACGCGGTAGAGTCCTCGGGCAGGCCGTTTGCGAGGATATTGCCATGCCATATCGGAGAAAGGACATCGCCCCGGGCGTCGGCGAGGGCAAGCGGCTGCCGGCCGGCCCGGAGACCCCGGTGTTCTGTCGGGCGCGTGAGTATCCCGCCGGCACGATCATCGCGTTGCATCACCATCCGGACCGGCACCAGCTGGTCTACGCCGAATCCGGCGTGCTGGTGGTGCAGGCCGGGGCAGGGCGCTGGGTGGTGCCCAGCACACGTGCGATCTGGATTCCCGCCGGCATGGGCCACAAGGTCAGCTGCATCGGCGCGGTCGGCATGCGCAGCCTGTACATCCTGCCGCAGGCGATCACCCAGCCACCAGCCAGCGCCTCGACGGTCTCGGTCACGCCCTTGCTGGCCGCCCTGATCCATGCGGCGATGGACGTCGCGCCGCCGTATCAAGCCGATTCCCGCGACGGGCGGCTGATGCAGTTGATCCTGGATGAGCTGCAGCTGTTGCCGGTGCTGCCGCTGCATCTGCCGCAGCCGACCGACCCGCGGCTGCGCGCCATTGGGCAGCAGCTGGAATCCACGCCGGACGATCCCTCCACCCTGCAGGACTGGGCGCGCCGGCTGGGCGTGGACGTCAAGACCATCCAGCGCCTGTGCGCACGCGAGCTGGGCATGACCTTCGGGCAATGGCGCCAGCAGGCGCGTCTGCTGCGTGCGCTGGAGCAGCTGGCGCACGGCGAGAAGGTGATCGACGTGGCGCTCTCGCTGGGCTACGCCAGTCCGAGCGCCTTCACTGCGATGTTCAAGAAACGCTTCGGCCAGCTGCCGAGCCAGTTCTTCCATTGAGGCGCGCGGCTCAGCGCATAGTCGTCTTCGGCAGGAACGCTGTCGCCAGCCCCAGCAGCGGCAGATACGAGGTGAAGTGGTAGACCCACACGATGCCGTGCACGTCGGCCAGCTTCCCGAGCCCGGCCGCGCCGATGCCACCGATGCCGAACATCAAACCGAACATCAGGCCCGACACCATGCCGACACGGCCCGGTACCGCTTCCTGCGCGTACACCACCAACGCCGCGAAGGCCGAGGACATCACCAGCCCGACCGCCACCGCCAACACTGCGGTGCCCATCAGGTTGGCGTAGGGCAGGGCGAGCGCGAACGGCGCAACACCGAGGAAGGAGATCCAGATCACCGCCTTGCGCCCGATCCGGTCCCCGACCGGACCACCGATGAAGGTACCCAGCGCGACCGAGGCCAGGAAGATGAAGAGGTACATCTGGCTCTGCTGCACGCTCAGGCCAAAGCGCTCGATCAGGTAGAAGGTGAAGTAGTTGGTGAACGAGGCGATGTAGACGAACTTGGCGAACATCAACACCGCGATCACTGCGATGGCCTGGATCACCTTACCGCGGCTCAACCCGACGCCGTGGCTCTTGGCAAGGCTCTTCATCTTTGCCTGGCCGTGCTGCACGGTCCAGCCGGTGAGACGGAACAGCACGGTGATGGCCAACGCAGCCGCCAGCATGAACCATGCAATGGCACGCTGCCCGTGCGGGATCACGATCAAGGCCGCCAGCAGCGGCCCGATCGCCGAGCCGGTATTGCCACCGACCTGGAAGGTGGACTGCGCGGTGCCGAAGCGGCCGCCCGAGGCCATGCGCGCCACGCGCGAGGCTTCGGGATGGAAGGTGGCCGAACCGATGCCGACGATCGCCGCAGCAATCAGCAGCATTTCGTAGCTGGTCGCCACCGCCATCAGGGCGATGCCGACGAAGGTGGCGATCATGCCCGACGGCAGCAGGTACGGCAGCGGCCGTTTGTCGGTGTACATGCCCACCCATGGCTGCAACAGCGAGGCGGTGACCTGGTACACCAGGGCGATGATGCCGATCTGGCCGAAGGTGAGCGAAAACTCGCTCTTGAACATCGGATACACCGCCGGCAGCACGGCCTGGATCATGTCGTTGAGCAGGTGCGCGAAGGCAGCAGCGCCGACGATGCGGATCGCGAAACCCTGGTTGGGGGCCGGGGTGATCGGTTCGGTGGGGATGACGGGCGGGGCAGCGGTTTCAGTGGTCATGGGCCGGGATCAGGAGCGGGAGGGTGCCGATGCCTGGGTATCAGCGGCGTTGGCACCCGGAAGCGGATAGGCGACAAGCGTAGACCGCGGCTCGGGCCCCGTCTCTCGCGATATGGGCGGTGGTCGTCGCAATCAGGGCAGACCGGCCACGCCATATTTGCAACTAATTGGATGTCGCTGGGCGAACGGCCCGCATACAGTGAATGCCTGCGGGGTGGCGATACGACGAGGACATCGGATCATGAGCAGCATCTGGATAGGGCTTGTCATCTTCTTGAGCAGCTGGACACTCATCGCAGTCACGCTGGGAGTCTTGACTGCCCGCTGGATGGGCATGCAAAACGATTGAAAAGCAGGCGGTACGGCCCAGGTGGCCCCGCGACGCTGCATACTTCCCCCGACTGCCGGACGGCAGCCCAGCGGAAAGGAGGACAGGATGTTGCCGATCAGAACACTCATGGTGGTGCTGCTGTTCTTCAGCACCTCGAGCTGGGCCGGGGTGCCCACCGACCCCGCGCAGGCCGAGCAGATCTTCACTCGCTGGCTGGCGGCCTACAACGCCGGCGACCGCCAGGAACTGCAGGCGGTGCTGTCGACCTACGGGATCGATCACACCGCGCAGCGGTATCTGGACATCCGCGAGACCTTCGGCCCGTTCGACGTGCTGACCAGGACCGTCGACACGCCCGATACCATCGCCGCCATCGTGCGGGGCACATCGAGCGATCGCGGGGTGCTGATCACCGTGGCCATCGATCCTGACAACAGACCCCGGCTCAAGACGCTGCAGCTGGAGGGCACCGAGATACCCGACGCATTCAAACCCGCGCGGCTTGAAATGCCCGCGCTCATCGCGCAGAGCCGCGCGCGATTGGACGGGCTGCAGGCGGACGGCAAACTCTCCGGCAGCTTCCTGCTCGCCAGGGAGGGCGAGGTACTGATGAGCTGGCAGGGTGGGCTGGCTGACCGCGAGCAGGGTATCGCGGTCGATGCGGCCACGAAGTTCAGGCTCGCCTCGTTGAACAAGATGTTTACCGCAGTGGGCATCCTGCAGCTGGCCGAGGCTGGCAGGCTTTCGCTGGACGATACGGTTGCCAGCCACCTGGAGGACTACCCCAACCAGGCGGTAGCCACGGCGGTCACGATCCGCCAGCTGCTCAACCACACCAGCGGCCTGGGCGAGATCTTCGACGACGCATTCGAGACCCGTAAAGCGTCCCTCAAGACACTGCACGACTATTGGGCTGTGTACGGGGATGCAGCGCCTGCTTTCAAGCCGGGCACCCAGGACCAGTACTCCAACTACGGCTACATCCTGCTCGGCTCGATCATCGAGGCGGCCTCCGGGCAGCCCTACGAGGACTACATCGAGCAGCACATCTTTCGCGTGGCGGGCATGACGGCGACGGGCGCCATGCCGGAGGCTGCACGGGTGCCCGGCCGCGCCATTCCCTACACGCTCAGCGACGGGCACTGGGTGCGCGAGACCAGGACCCTGCCGCTGCGAGGCACGTCGGCGGGCGGCGGCTACAGCACCGCCCGGGATCTGCTCCGCTTCGCCGAAGCGCTGCGCGCTGGCAGGCTGATCCCGGCCGCGGCGGTGCAGGCAGCCACCTCGCCGCAGAACACCAAGGGCTGGTACGGCTACGGCTTCATGGTGAGTGGGGAGGACGAGCAGCGCCAGTATGGCCACGAGGGCGGGGCGCCCGGCGCGAATGCCGCGCTCATCGTGCTGCCCAGCCAGGGCTATGTGGTGATCGGGCTGAGCAATGTCGATCCCGACGCGATGGAGAACGTGGTCAACTTCGTCGGCAATCGCCTGCCGCTGTAACCGGCTCGCCTCAGCGCCAGCCCAGCAGTGCCGGCAGCGAAGACGCCAGCAACGCGATCCCGGAAACGGTGAGCAGGCTCAGCACGATCTGGCGGAAGCGCAGATCACTGATGCCGATGTACACACGGGTGCCGAGCAGGGTCGGGATCAACATGGCCGGCGCGACGATGGCGAACATCGGCAGCATGTCACGGGTGACGATGCCCGTCCCCACGTAGGTGCCCATGGTGACCAGCAACATCGACAGGTTGAAGTTCTGCACGACGGAGCGCTGCACATCGCGCTCGTAGCCGCGCAGCGTGCACCACAGCGTCGGCAGCGTGCCGGTGAAGCCACCCAGTCCACCCATGATGCCGCCGGCGAACCCCACCACGCCATCCGCCGCGCGCCCGCCGGCGGTGACCCGGGGCAGCCGGCGTGACAGCAGCATGGCCGGACACCACAGCACCAGCAGGGTGCCCAGGATCGCCTTGAGCCAGTTCATGTCGAGCACGGGCAGCAGGTAGACGCCCAGCGGGATGCCGGCCAACCCACCCAGAACGAAAGGCAGCAGGGTCTTCAGGTTGAAGCCGCGGCGCACGGTGAAGGCCGCCAGCAGCTGGCCGGTGAGGGCACCGAACACCGAGAGCGTCGCCGCGAGCCTGGGGTCCAGCACCCAGGCCCAGAAGGACAGCGCCACCAGCCCGAAGGCGAAGCCGGAAAGACCCTGCACAAAGCCGGCGACGATGGCGCCCAGCGCGACAACCAGGTAAATCGAATCCACTGCCGCTCCTTACTGCCTGCCGGCGAAGGCATCGGTGGCGCGCACCAGCGCATCTGCGGTCGCAGGTTCCGTTGCACTGTGGCCCGACACGACCATCTGCAGCGATGCTTCAGGCCAGGCGCAGGCCAGATGCCACGCGCTGCGCGCCGGGCAGATGATGTCGTAGCGGCCCTGCACGATCACCCCCGGCAGGTGCCGGATGCGGTCGATATCCCGCAGCAGCTGCCCAGGTTCGAGGAAGGCGTGGTTGCGGAAGTAGTGCGCCTCTATGCGCGCCTTGGCCAGCGTATGCAGCGGATCATCAGCGGACTCCGCATCCACATCGTGATCCAGCGTGGCGGCGTGATCCTCCCACCCCAGCCAGGCCTGCGCCGCCGCGATGCGGGTCGCTTCGTCCGGGCCGTCCAGGCGCCGCCAGTAGGCGGCGATCATGTCGCCGCGCTCTTCTTCAGGGATGTATGCCTCGTAGCGCGCCCAGCGCTCCGGGAAGACCCAGCGCGCACCGCCGTCGGCTTCGGCGAACCAGCGGTTCTCCTCGGCGCGGCCGAGGTACACGCCGCGCACGATGACACCGGTCGCGCGTTCCGGATGTGCCTGGGCGTAGGCCAGTGCCAGCGTGGAGCCCCACGATCCCCCGAACACCAGCCAGCGGTCGATACCCAGCAGCTCGCGGATGCTCTCCACGTCCGCGACCAGGTGCTGCGTCGTGTTGTCGCGCAGCTCGCCGAATGGCGTGGAGCGCCCGCTGCCACGCTGGTCGATCAATACGATGCGATAGCGCGCCGGGTCGAAGAAACGACGGTGTACCGGCGAGACGCCGGCACCCGGTCCGCCATGCAGGAACACCACCGGGATGCCGTCCGGAGTGCCGCACTCCTCCACGAACAGGGTGTGCAACTCGTCCACGGGCACGTGATGCGTGCGGAACGGGGTGATCGCGGGATAGAGGCTGCGCATGGAGTGGGTCACTCGAAGAGTCCAACAACAATGATACCGCTGCAGCGTATGCGGATCGGCGTGGCAGGCCTGAGCGACCCATGAATCGCAAGTTCCTGAGCGTGCTCAATGCGACGTCTCGCATGGCATTTCGCCTGCGCTTGCCGTTCCATGCACCGTTGCCTTGGGCAGGCGATGCATCGACGGCGGAGATGCTCCGTTCGACGTTCAGGAGAGCTATTGAATGAAAGGAACCGATGTATGACGAAACATCACTGCCATGCGCTTTGCGCACTGATGCTGCTGATTCTCTCGGGATGCGGCTCGCCCGGTGTGGGGGATCCACGCGAACCGCCAGCGGTCCACTACAGCAGGCTGGATCGCACCAGTGTTTCGCTGACCCGTGAACTGCCGGGCCGGACCAACGCCTTCCTGGTCGCCGAAGTGCGCCCGCAGGTCAACGGCATCGTGGCCAAGCGGCTGTTCACCGAAGGAGGCCTGGTCACCGCCGGGCAGCCGCTGTACCAGCTTGATGACGCCAGCTACCGGGCCCAGGCCAACAGCGCCCGCGCCCAGCTGGCCCGCGCCGAAGCAACCGCCAATGCCGCGCGCCTGAGCGCCAAGCGCATCGGTGAGCTGGCCAAGGTCGAGGCGGTCAGCACCCAGGACAACGAGAATGCGATCGCCGCGCTCAAGCAGGCCGAGGCCGATGTGGGCGCCGCGCGTGCCGCGCTGGATGCGGCCAACGTGACGCTGGGCTATGCCCGCATCACCGCGCCGATCAGTGGCCGCATCGGCAAGTCCTCGGTCACCCAGGGCGCGCTGGTCAGCGCCGGCCAGGCCGAAGCGCTGGCCACCGTGCAGCAGTTGAACCCGATCCATGTCGATCTGACCCAGTCCGCCAGCGAGCTGCTGCAGCTGCGCCGCGAGCTGGCCAGCGGCCGCCTGCAGGACAACCAGACCCTGCCGGTGACGATCCTGCTCGATGACGGCACCGCGTTCGACCACAAGGGCACTCTGGAATTCTCCGAAGTCAGCGTGGACCCGACCACCGGCAGCTACGCGCTGCGGGTCAAGGTCGAGAACCCGGACCAGGTGCTGATGCCGGGCATGTATGTGCGTGCGCAGGTCGGCAGCGGCGTGCGCGAGAACGCGATCCTGGTGCCGATGCAGGGCATTGCCCGCGATCCCAAGGGCGATACCAGCGCCATGGTGGTCGGCAAGGACGACAAGGTCGAAGTGCGGCAGGTCAAGGTCAGCCGCTCGCTCGGCGACAAGTGGCTGGTGGAGGACGGGCTGAAGGCCGGTGACAAGGTCATCGTCGAAGGCCTGCAGAAGATCCAGCCGGGCATGCCCGTGCAGGCCACCGAAATGGGCGCGGCCCCTTCCAAGCCGGCCGCCGCGCCGGCGGCTCCCGCCGCCCAGCAGTAACCGGAGAATTCCATGGCACGTTTTTTCATTGATCGCCCCATCTTCGCGTGGGTGATTGCGATCATCATCATGCTCGCCGGTGGCCTGGCGGTGCTCAAGCTGCCGGTGTCGATGTACCCGGAAGTGGCGCCGCCCACGCTGACGATCACGGCGATCTACCCGGGGGCGTCAGCCACGGTCATCGAGGAAACGGTCACCAAGGTCATCGAGCAGCACCTCACCGGCCTGGACGGGATGCTGTACTTTTCTTCACAGAGTTACTCCTACGGGGGTTACGCCACCATCAGCATCGTCTTCGAGCCGGGCACGGACCTGGAGACGATCCAGCCACACGTACAGAATCGCGTACAGCGAGCAATGCCCTCGCTGCCCGAGCAGGTGCAGCGACGCGGTGTCAACGTCTCAAAGTCCGGTGCGGACGTGCTGCAGATTCTGGGCTTCGTGTCTGAAGATGGCAGCATGGAGGCCGCCGATGTGGCCGATTACGTAGGCTCGTCCGTGGTGGATGTGATCAGCCGAGTGGAGGGCGTTGGCTTTGTACGCGAGTATGGCGGCAAGTATGCGATGCGCATCTGGCTGGATCCTGCTCGCCTCCACGCCTATCGTTTGACGGTCGATGAGATAGCGCAAGCCATTCGCGCGCAGAACGCGCAGATTGCGCTGGGCGAGATGGGCGGCGCGCCCGGCGTGGAGGCGCAGGCGATGACGGCATTCGTCGACGCAGGATCGCGTTTGTCCAGTGCTGCGCAGTTCCGGGCGATCATCCTGAGGGGGAATCCGGATGGAAGCCAGTTGCGGCTCGGTGATGTGGCCCGCGTTGAACTCGGCGCGGAAAGTTACGATTTCAGCAACCGACTCAATGCACGGCCCGCTGCGGCCATCGGGGTCTACCTGGCTCCGGGGGCCAACGCACTGCGCACGCGCGAGGCGGTAGACAAAGCACTGGAAAGCATGGCCCCGGACATGCCCGCCGGGCTGCGCGTCGTGGTGCCGTATGACTCCGTGCCCTTCGTCAAGGCCTCCATCCGCAGCGTCATCTCCACGCTGCTGGAGGCGATCGTGCTGGTGTTCCTGGTGATCTACCTGTTCCTGCAGAACTTCCGCGCGACCCTGATCCCGACGATCGCGGTGCCGGTGGTGCTGCTGGGCACGTTCGGCATCCTGTCCGCGCTGGGCTTCTCGGTGAACATGCTGACCATGTTCGCGATGGTGCTGGCGATCGGCCTGCTGGTCGATGATGCGATCGTGGTGGTGGAGAATGTCGAGCGGATCATGGCCGAGGAAGGACTTTCTCCGCTGGAGGCCACGCGCAAGTCCATGGGCCAGATCACCGGTGCGCTGGTCGGCATCGGCCTGGTGCTGTCGGCGGTGTTCGTGCCGATGGCCTTCATGAGTGGGGCCACCGGCATCATCTACCGCCAGTTTTCGGCCACGATCGTCTCAGCCATGGCGCTGTCGGTGCTGGTCGCGGTCGTGATCACCCCAGCGCTCTGCGCAACCCTGCTCAAGCCGGTCAGGACCGGCGGGCATCAGTCACCACCGGCAGGCGCGCTGGCCCGGGCCTTTGGCAGGTTCAACACGGGTTTTGAACGCACCAGCGCCACCTATGAGCGCGGGGTCGCCGGTCTGTTGGCCCGTCCGTGGCGAAGCATGGCGTTGTTCGCACTGTTGTCCGGCGCGATGATCGTGCTGTTCATGCGGCTTCCCTCTTCGTTTCTGCCGACCGAAGACCAGGGAACGCTGGTGGTACTCGTGCAGGGTCCGGCCGGTTCGACACTTGCCCATACCGAGGCAGCGTTGAAAGCGGTGGAAAAGCACTTCCTTGAGGATGATCCGGTGGTCGATGCCCTTCTCACCGTGGTCGGCTTCAGCTACTCGGGCATGGGGCAGAACAACGGGCAGGCCTTCATACGCTTGAAGGACTGGTCCACGAGAGGGGGTGATGACGAGGCGGACAAGGTGGCGGAGCGCGCCAGGTCCGCGCTTGCCTCATACCCGGGCGCCACCTTCCACGTGCTGACGCCTGCCGCCATTCCGGCATTGGGAACGGCCGCAGGATTCAGCTTCTTCCTGCGGGATGGCATTGGCCAGGGCCATGCCGCGCTGTTGGAGGCGCAGGACAGGCTGCTGGCACTGGCGGAGGCCAGTCCGATCCTTGCTGGCATGCGCGCCAATGGGCTGAGCGACATGCCTTCGCTGCAGGTGAATGTGGATGCCGAACGGGTTGCGGCGCTGGGACTGTCGATCGATGAGGTCAACAGCACCCTGGCCACCGCCTGGGGGAGCCGTTATGTAGACGACTTCAACGACCGCGGTCGGCTCAAGCGCGTCTACCTTCAAGCCGATGCGTCGTTCAGGACGAGCCCGGATGACTTCGCACTCTGGTCGGTGAGGAATGCGGCGGGTGAGATGGTGCCGTTCAGCGCGTTTGCTTCGATCGAATGGAGGCATTCTTCACCGAGATTGGAGCGCATCAACGGGATGCCCGCCCGGGAAATCCTCGGGGCAGCGGCCCCAGGGACAGGCTCAGGACGCGCGATCGCCGAAATCGAACGTCTTGCCCAGCAGCTGCCGCCGGGCTTCGGCATCGAATGGACCGGCACGGCACTCCAGGAAAACGGTGCGACGTTGCAGACCCCGCTGCTGTACACGCTGTCACTGCTGATCGTGTTCCTGTGCCTGGCCGCGCTGTATGAAAGCTGGAGCGTGCCGACCGCGGTGCTGCTGGTGGCGCCGCTGGGCATCCTCGGCGCGGTGCTGGCCAACACCTTCCGCGGCATGGAGCGCGACATCTACTTCCAGGTGGCGATGCTGACCACAGTGGGCTTGACCAGCAAGAACGCGATCCTGATCGTGGAGTTCGCCAAGGAAAACCTGGAGAAGGGCGCCGGCCTGATCGAAGCGACGATGCATGCCGTGCGCGACCGTCTGCGCCCGATCATCATGACCTCGCTGGCCTTTGGCCTGGGCGTGCTGCCGCTGGCGCTCGCGTCGGGTGCCGGTTCCGGCGCTCAGCGGGCGATCGGGACTGGCGTACTCGGCGGCATGGTCGTGGGCACGCTGCTGGGTGTGTTCTTTGTCCCGCTGTTCTTCGTCATCGTGCAGCGGGGGTTCAACCGAACGCGTTGATGCCATCGGCAGTCAATGCCGATGGAGGTGTCATCCATCGCGCTGCACCCGCGTTCGGTACGCCGCCACATTGTCACCGCGGATGCGCCGTTCCTGCGTGCCCGTCACCGTATCGACCTTGCGGTCTGAACCGGTGACGGGCTTGGCGTCGATCGCGGTGTCGCGCTCGAACGCGTGGGATTTGTCGGTGTTGCGGTAGTACCGGTACAGCGCCCAGTACAACGCGGTTGCACCGGCAGGGCCGGCGGCAAGCAGCCAGAGACCACTGTCATCGCTCATGAGGCAGCTACCAGGAAGAAGAGCACGAGGGCTTCGATGATGGTGCCGGTCGTGAGCGCGGCCAGCAGCAGCTTCCACTGCTGCACCGGCACGCTGCCCATGGTTTCACCGGTGCGGCCATTCACCGCGATGTAGTGCAGCATGCCGCCGTTGCGGCCCGGCTGGTGATACGAGTACAGCCACACCGGCAGGTACATCGACACCCAGCGGGTGCCATGCACATCCACGCGCTCACGCTCCCAGCGCACGCCCCGATCGTAGCGGCGCACCGAGCCTTCCACCTGCGCGCGGGCGATCGACAGCAGCTGGTCTTCCAGCCGTGGGCGCAGCGTCTCGACATCGAGGTTGCGCTTTTCCGAAGTGAAGCCGGCCAGATAGGATGCGTTCCACTTCAGCGCATTCTTGGTGTCGAACGGCAGGATCGCGTTGATGATGTTGTTGGTATTGCTCTGGGTGTCCAGATTGCCGCGCTCGGCCGATGACTCCAGGGTCAGGTCGTCCACGGTGAAATCGACCTGGCGATCCACCTGGTAGACGTCGGCGTCGTAGTAGGTCTGCTTGTTCTTTTCGGTGCCGCGCGTGTACTGCCGCGTCTGGATTTCACCCTTGCCGGAGACGCTGGCGCTGACGTTGCTGTCCACGATCATGTAGGGCAGGTAGACGCCAGTGACGTTCTCCGGTGTGAACTGATCCTTGAAGGCCTTCAGCGCGAACAGGCGCCGCTTGTCCACGAACTGCCGGATCCGCGCGACCGCGTCGTCCTTGCTGATCCGGAACGGCAGCACCGCATCGGGCACCGCGCCATTGGCAACCTGCTCGTTGACCCCGAACACATGGCGGCACCAGTGGCAGCGGGCGGTCATGGTGCTTTCGGTGTTGATGGTGACCTCAGCACCGCAGCCGGTGCACTTGAAGCTCATCAGGCTGGCGGTGCCAGTGTCGATGTCGCGCGCACCGGATGCGACCACCGTACCGCGAAGCTCGCCGATCCCTTCGCCGAACCCGAACGCTTCCTCGACCCGGTCGCCGTGCCATTCGTGACGGCAGAACTGGCAGACCAGTACATCGGTGCCGAGCTTGAGCCGCACATCGCTGGAGCCGCAGTTCGGGCAGCGGTTGACGCCGTCCTTGAGCTCGGCCGCAGAGGTGTCCAGCGCGGCCGGATCGGGCGCCAGCACTTCATCGCGGATGGGCTGGGGCAGGGTGGCCGGGTCGATCGGGAAACTGCCCGGCACCGGCGGCACCTCCCGGGGCGAGCCTGGGCCGGTGACCGGCGCCGCGGGCGAGGGCGAGGGCGAGGGCGGCAACGGTGGCGGACCCGCCGGGATCGGCGGTGGCATCTTTGGGTCGGACATGGTGTCGGTGCGCTCGGTGTCTTACAGCCCCAGCGCCTTGGCCTTGAGCTTGTCGTAGTCGTCCTGGGTGATCAGACCGAGATCCAGCATCTCCTTGGCCTTCTTCAGCTTGGCGACCGGGTCGTCCGCGGCCGGGGCGACCGGCTGCTGCATCCCGCCAACCCCGAGCATGCCCGAGGCCATGCCGACGCCGACCAGGCCGGCGGCACCGCCGTTCTCGCCCGCCGACTGGATGCCCTGGGCCACGCTGGCCTGCAGGTTGGAGTTGCCGCGCGAGCCGGCCAGTGCATCGGCGCGCTGCACGGTCTTGAGCAGTTCACGCGTGTTGGCGTCGTACTCGATCGAGACGATGGCGGTCTTGACGATGGCCAGGCCGCGATCGGACTTCCACTGGTAGCCCTGCTCGACGGCGGCGGACAGGCTCTGCGCGAAGCCCAGCGAGTCCTGCTGCAGCTTGGTGATCCGGTTGCCCTTGCCCGGGTCGTTCGTATACAGGCTGAAGGCCGGGGCCAGTGAGCCCACCACCTCGTTGAACAGCTGGCTCGCGGCGGCGTTGTCCAGATCGGTGAAATCGAACACCTGGCCCGGCTGCAGGTAGCTGGCCGGCACGAAGTTCTTCACGAACAGGATCGGATCGACGATTTTCAGCGTGTACGAGCCGCGCGTGACCGCGCCGACCTGCGTGCCGAGGAAGCCATCGTCCCAGTAGATTTCGGACTGCGTGCCGAAGCGGTTGTCCGGCAGCTCTTTCAGCGAGACGAAGAAGGCCGCCTGCTGCGACCCGGGCTGGCCGCCGAACTTGAAACGTTCCCAGCTCTGCTTGATCAGCGGGCTGACGAAGCCGTCGCCGGCGAAGATCGACTGCGAGTTGGTATCGTCCGAGCGCCATTCATAGCCACCCGGCTCGGCGACGAAGCCGGTGATCGCGCCGTCCTGGAACAGCAGCAGGCCGTAGCCTTCTGGCACGACGATCCTGGAGCCGTTGGTGATGATGTTGGAGGAGGCGCTGGTGTTGGAGCCACGCCCGGCATTGGTGCCGCGCGGGACCGCCGCGAACAGCGCTGCCGTGGAGGGCAGGCCCGTCGGCACGGTGTAGAAGTCCTTCCACTGGTCGGCCAGAACACCACCCACTGCACCTGCCACCGCCTGACGAAGACCCATGACCAACTCCCTGTGATTCGTGGCCGGGCACCGTGCCCGCCATGCTCGGCCGACTATATCAGCAGCCAACGCACCTGCATCCAGAACGCCGCTCTGCTCGTACAAGCGCCATGAACCCCAAGTCGCCGATCCCCCGGAAGTGGCCTACCATGGAGGCTGACCCGCCTGTTGCCAGGATGACGCCCTTCGAGGCCGCCCGGATGATTGCCGCCCCCGCTCAATCCACGACGGAAATCAAGACCTGGGCGGCGGAAATGGCGGCGGTGGCCGGCTCGCGCGACCGCGAGTGCTTCCTGCGCATCTACGACCACTTCATGCCGCGTCTGTGCCGCTACCTGGGTGGGTTGGGGGCGGCCGATGGCGTGGCCGAGGATCTTGCCCAGGAAGTGCTGCTCAAACTGTGGAACCGTGCCGACCTGTACGATCCGGCGCGCAGCAGCCTGGGCACGTGGCTGTACCGGGTCGCGCGCAACATGCATATCGACCGCGTGCGCCGGGAACATATCTGGGTGCATGCCCACGAGGTGGTCGAGCAGGCCGCCGAAGAGGCCGACGGGGGCGGCTCGCTGGCCGAGCGCCATACCGAGCACGTCAGGCTCAAGCAGCGGCTGGACGAACTCTCCGCAACGCAGGCCCGTTTGATCCGGATGTCCTACTTCGAAGCCAAAACCCACGCCGAGATCGCCACCGAGCTGCATATGCCACTGGGCACCGTGAAGTCCCATATCCGACGTGCGTTTCTGCAGTTGCAGTCGCTGATGGGAGAGTCGCGATGAATCCTCGTCATCACCTGGACCCGACCACCGTCCTGGGCTTTGCCACCGGAACCCTGGCGCCGGAAATGTCGGTGGTCGCCGCGGCGCACCTGGAAGCCTGCGCCTGCTGCCGGGAACAACTGCGCGCTGCCGAACGGGTCGGGGGACTGCTGCTGGAGCAGCAGTTGCCGCCGCCCGGCGCGGAGGATCGCCAGGCCGCGCTTCGGCAGGCCATGCTGGCGCGCCTGGATGCCGCGCCAGCGGAGGATGGCATGCGTGGCCAGGCAGCGGTGCGCGGCGCGCCTGCGCACGACCCGGATCAACTGCCGGCGGCACTGGCGCCACATTTCGGAACGTCCTACCGCTCGCTGAAATGGCGGTGGATGGCGCCGGGTGTCCACTGCATCCGCGCAGCGGCGCACCCGTCGTTGATCATGCTGAAAATCGCCCCGGGCAAATGCCTGCCCATGCACAGCCATGGCAGCAGCGAGCTGACCCAGATCCTTCGCGGTGCCTACGATGATTCACTGGGGCATTTCGCCCCCGGCGATGTGGCCGATCTCGACAGCCAGGTCGAGCATCAGCCGGTGACCACCCCCGGGGTGGCGTGCATCTGCGTTTCAGCGCTGGATGCGCCACTGGTCTTCAGCGGATGGTTCGCGCGGAAGCTGCAGCAAGTGTTCAAACTCTAACCGGGCAGGCCGTGATCGCGGCCGCTTCGAACACCTGCATCACCAAGGCCGGGGACATCGGCCGGGCAAGCAGGTAGCCCTGGACTTCGTCGACCCCCATCGCAGCCAGCACCTCCACCTGCGCCTGTTGCTCGACTCCCTCGGCCACGGTGAGGTAGCCCAGCTCATGCGCCAGATGATGGATGGCCGACACCTTGGCGCGCGCCCGGGGATTGATGGCGATGCCATCGATCAACGATTTGTCCAGCTTCACGGTGTGGATGGGAAGGTCGGACAGATAGCTGAAATTGCTGTAGCCGCTGCCGAAGTCGTCGATCGCCACAGTGATGCCGGCCTGCGCCATCGCTGCGATATGGCCGATGGCCGGGGAGCCCGGACGCAGCCATTCGCCCTCGGTGATCTCCAGCTCGATCATCGAGAACGGCAGCGCCCTGTGCTCGAGTTTGCTGCGGATGTCGTGCCATGCCGAGGCGTTGGACAGATAACTGCTGGAGAGGTTGATCGAGACCGGAATATCCAGCCCTTGGGCGCGCCACGCCTGGACCTGATCGAGCGCGGTGTCGAGCACCCAGTTGGTCACCTCATCCATCAGGGCGGTCCGCTCGAAGACCGGGATGAACTCGGCCGGGCTGATCGACCCCAGGGTGGGGTGGGTCCAGCGGATCAGGGCTTCGGCCGAGACCGGGCGCCGGCCGTCCAGGGTGAAGCGGGGCTGGTAATCCAGGTGGAAATCGCCGGCCTGCAGCCCGTGTTCGGCATCGGAGGCCAGGCGGTAGGCGCGGTGCATCTTTTCGTCGCGCTGTTCGGAGTACCAGCAGAACGGCCGCCGTGCGTCGAACGCACCATGCATGCTCACCAGCAGCCGCCGCAGCAGGTCGTGGCTGTCTTCTTCGCCCGGTTCGACGGCGCAGATGCCGGCATGGAAGCGTGGCGACATCGGCACTGCCGCGGCCATCAGCGGGCGCAGCATGCGCGTTCTCAATTCCAGGATCAGCGCCTCCACCTGGGCTGCGGCCGGCATCTCGACCACGAAGGCAAACCGCGTCACCCCCACGTGGTACACCGTGGCCACGCCCTCCAGCGCGGCACGCAGGCGGACGCCGGCGCGCCGGATCAAGGCCTCCAGCGGCCGCAGGCCCAGCACCTGGCCCACCTGGTTGGCGCGTGGAATGTCGAGGATGTCCACCGCGACGGCGTAGGCCGTTCCCTCAGTGCAACGCGCCAGGATGCCGGGCAGATCCGCATGCAGCTGGTGCCGGCTCGGCAGGCCGCTGACCGGGTCCAGCCGACCGGACATCGCACGCAGCTCCAGCTGCGCGACGACCAGCTCGGCCAGGGTGGCCAGCTGATCCTGATCACCCTCGTCGAACATGCGCGGGCGTGTGTCCATGACGCACAGGGCACCGATGGCGACCCCGTTCTTTGCCACCAGCGGTGCGCCCGCGTAGAAGCGCAGATGCGGGCTGTCGGTGACCAGCGGGTTGTCGCGGAAGCGGGGGTCCTGGCGGAGATCCGGAACCACCAGCACGCCATCGGCGGTGACGGCGTGGGCGCAGATCGAGGCGCGGATGTCGGTCTGCGCCATGGGCAGGCCGATCCGGGAAAGGAAGCGCTGCTTCACATCCCCAAGGATCGAGACGAATGCCACCGGGGCATCGAAGGTGTAACCGGCCAGCGCGGTGAGCCTGTCCAGTGCAGGCAGGGACGCCAGACCGTCGACCTGCATGGCACTGAGGACCGCGCTGCGTTCGTCGCGTTGTGAGGTGGGGGGGCTCATCGTGATTCGACTGGGGGTGGAGGCCACGGCCGAAGCCGGAAAAGTGGGCCTCCTGTCCCTTGCCGCTCGAACCGGCGGCGTTCCTTCCAGGCTATACGTACGACACACGCAGCTGGATGCAGTTACCAGTCGGTGGGCGCGTAGTCCTTCAGGAACTGACCCCAGACGTGCTCACCGGTGTTGATGCCGTGGATGATCGGGTCGACGATGCGGGCGGCGCCGTCGACGATATCCAGCGGCGGATGGAAGCGCTCTTCCTTCACTTTCTTGGCCGCGATATCCGCCGGATCCTCGTCGGTCACCCAGCCGGTGTCGACGCTGTTCATGTGGATGCCGTCGTTCTGGTAATCCGCCGCCGAGGTGCGCGTCATCATGTTCAGCGCAGCCTTGGCCATGTTGGTGTGCGGGTGGCGGGTGGTCTTGAAGTTGCGGTAGAACTGCCCCTCCATCGCCGAAACGTTGACGATGTGCTTGTCACGCTCGGGCGTGCGCAGCATCAGCGGCTTCAGGCGCGCATTGATGATGAACGGTGCGATGGCGTTGACCAGCTGGGTTTCCAGCAGCTCCACCGAGGGCACTTCGGCCATCAGCATGCGCCAGGAGTTGCGCCCGCGCAGATCCACCTGCTGCAGGTCCTGGTCCAGGCGACCTTCCGGGAACAGATGCTGCTGCGCCACCAGCTCATCGTCCAGCAGCGGCACCTGCGACAGCTCGGCAGCACGGGCCAGGCCGTTGGCGGCATTGAAGTCGCGGCCCTGGACCACCGGCAGCGCGGCCGAGGCGGTGGTGCCGAGCAGTTCGGCGCTGCGCAGGCCTTCGTAATCGCCGATCAGCTTGCGCAGCGTGTCCGGCACCTCGTGCAGCGGCGCGGTTTCACCGGCCATCATGTGCGCATAGAACTGCGGCGGGCGGCGCACGGTCTGGCAGGCGTTGTTGATGATGAAGTCCAGGCGCGGGCGGGTGGCCAGCAATTCGCTGCAGAAGGCTTCCACGCTGGGGGTGTGGCGCAGGTCCAGGCCGTACACCTGCAGGCGGTGGCCCCATTCGGCGAAGTCGGGCTCTTCGGCGTAGCGCGCGGCCGAGTCACGCGGGAAGCGCGTGGTCACGATCAGCTCGGCGCCGGCGCGCAGCAGCTTGAGTCCGGCCTGGTAGCCGATCTTGACCCGGCCACCGGTCAGCAGCGCGACGCGCCCGCTCAGGTCGGCGGTTTCGGTGCGCTTGAAGAAGTTCAGCTCGGCACAGGCCGGGCACATCTGGTCATAGAAATGGTGGAGCTGGGTGAACTTCTGCTTGCACACATAGCAGTGGCGCAGCTCCGGGGAATGCACCGGCTCCGGCGCGGCGGCGGCATGCTCGCCATTGGAGGCGTCATGCAGGCCGGCGGCATGGGGCGGGAAGTAATTCGGGGTGCTGAACACGGGCTTGCGGCGCAGGGCGCGGATGCCGGTCTGCTCCAGCAGGGCCTCGGCCTTGGCCACCTTTTCCTGGTGGCGCTGCTTGGCCTGCTGTTTCAGCTTCGCCCGCCGCGCCTTGGGCTCGGGGTGGTAGACCTTCGCCACCACCTGGTGCAGGCGGGTGCGGTCGGCGTCGGGCAGCGTATCGAGCACGCTGCGGTCGGCTTCGATGGCCTCCAGCAGGTCCAGCGCGGCGCGCAGCCGGTCGGTCAGGGGCAGGTCGTCGTCGGCAAGGGGCAGGGCGGTGGTATTCAATTCGGGTCCGGGAAAAGCAGCAGGAAGACAGGCAGGCGGGCGCCGCGCGGTGGCCCCCGACGGGGCATGCGCCGGCAGGCCGGGGCAAACGATGGGCGGCTATTGTCCCTGATCCTGGGATTTGGTGCTGAGCGGCGCCCATCCCTGGCTCCACATCCGCTCCACACCGCGCCCCATAGAGTGGCCTCCACCCAATCGATGGCCCTTCCCCGTGAGCCTGCAGACCTCCGTGTCCCTTCCGCTTCCCCGGCGCCCGTTGCCGGACAGTTGCCACTTCGAGCTGCTGGATGTGAGCGCCCTGCAGGACCCGGGCAGCGGCCGTATCGTGCATCTGTACTCGATGGTGGCGCGGTGCCTGTCCTGTGAGGTGGTGTTCAACGCCCGGGAAGGGGAAGGATTCGTGAGCACCTCGGCGGCGCGCCTGCTGCGCTGCCCCACCGGCTGCGGCGAGCAGTCCCTGAAGGGGGCCGCATTGCGCCAGTGGCGTGCGGCGGGCGTGTGCGGCACCTGATCCGATCCGGCCAGCCGCATGAGCATGCGGACACGCCATCGCGGGGTGCGGATCTGCCGGCCGATGAGCACGCCAGATCCAAGAACAGCGTCCAGCCCCGATCGGGCGCGAACGCCGCGCTCGCTCAGCCTGACGCGAGCGAGGCCTGCAATGCAGTGGCCAGCGCGGCGTCACCATTCACCAATTCGGTCCACTTCAGGGTGAGGCCATTCCGTTTTCCCTTCGGCACCAGCTTCAGGCCGTCGGGATCGATGGTCAGCGTGTACGCCTGGTCGCCGATCTGGACCTCCCGGCGCACGGGTTTATCGAGTGGGGTCATGGGGGATCACGGCTTAGGCGGGGATTCGCGCTTCGGCTCCGCGCTGGTCCCGGTGCCGTGCCCGGAGTCCTGCGCCTCGGAGGCGGCCGTTCCACTACCGCCACCGGGCACGTTGCGCGACGTATCGCCCGCGGCCGGGGCCGTGGCAGGCTGCTCGATCGTATCGGCGTGCTTGCCTTGATCAGTGTGCTCGGCTTGGCTGCAGGCAGACAGCGCCATCGTGGCAAGGGCGGTGAGCAACAAGGTGCGCATGACGATTCTCCGGGAGTGATACCACTCCGGTTTGTAACGCCGAGGCTGTTGCTGATCCGTGATCACCTCGTTGATCACTCTGTGACGACAGCGGCATGGAGTACCCTTGCCGCCGTCGATGCTTAGCCGTTCCGTGGTCTGCGGGCGGGGAGCCGGCGTGTTACGGAGCAGAGTAGACATCATGAGTATTCCCGAGGGAGTGGACGAGAACCGGCGCGGGCACGGCCTCACACGAAGAGGCTTCCTTCTTGCGGTTGGTTCGGTTTCGCTGCTCGCGGCCTGTCGTGATAAAGCGCCTGCGGTGGCAACGCCCGCCGCAGCAGCGCCGGCGGCAAGGACCGATACCGTCTTCCTCTCGCTGTCCCGCGCCCTGACCGACAAGAACGACCTCGACCCGGCCACGGCCGAACGGATCGAAAAGGCGTTTGCCACCCTGCAGCCCGACCTGCATGCGCAGTTCCCCGCCCTGGTCACGCTGGCCGGGCAGGTGAGCGGTGCCACGGCGCTGGTCGCCGCCGCCGGCGAGGCCAAGCCCGCGGCGCTTGCCATCATCACTGCCTGGTATACCGGCACGGTGGGCAAAGGGGTCCACGCCGTGACCGTGTCCTATCGCGATGCGCTGATGCAGCGCTGCGTGGACGACGGCCTTTCGCCACCGACCTATGTCCAGGGCGGACCCGCCTGGTGGACCGCTGAGCCGCCGGCCCCGATTCGAGCCCACGCATAAGCCTGCGCGGTTCTCTTTTCCCTGTTACTGATCTGGAATCTCTCTCATGAAAGCTCCGGTTTTCCGTGATGGCGACGTCGATGCCGACGTCGTGATCGTCGGCTCGGGCGTCGTCGGTGCATTGATCGCCCACCAGCTGGTGCGCGCCGGCAAATCGGTCCTGGTCCTCGAGGCCGGGCCCCGCTTGAACCGCTCCGATGTGGTCGAGAACTGGCGCAACGTCAGTTTCGAGCGCCGTATCGGCAGCGACTTCCAGGGGCCATTCCCGCAATCGAAATTCGCGACGGCGCCGCTGTATTTCCCGGCCAACGACTACGTCGGGCTGACCGGGCCCGATGCCAGCAGCTTCCATCAGGGCTTCATCAAGGCCGTCGGCGGCACCACCTGGCATTGGGCGGCGTCGTGCTGGCGCCATCTCCCGGTCGACTTCAAGATGCAATCGGCCTATGGCGTCGGTCGCGATTGGCCGATCAGTTACGAGGACATCGAGCCGTACTACTGCCGTGCCGAGGAGGCCATGGGCGTGTCCGGGCCGAACGACCCGGCGCAGCAGAGCCCCTCGGAGCGCTCGAAGCCCTACCTGGCCGACATGATTCCGTGGGGCAACGGCGACAAGGTGTTCGCCGAGGTGGTCAATCCGCATGGCTACAACCTGGTGCCGATTCCGCAGGGGCGCATGATCAAGCCGTGGAATGACCGGCCTGCCTGCTGCGGCAACAACAACTGCCAGCCGATCTGCCCGATCGGGGCGATGTACAACGGCGTGCATACCGTGCAGGCCGCCGAGGCGCTGGGTGCCAAGGTATTGGCCGAATCGGTGGCGTACAGGATCGATACCGACGACCAGAACCGTGTCACCGCGATCCACTGGTATGACAGCGACAAGGTGAGCCACAAGGCCACCGGCCGCAGTTTCGTGATCGCCTGCAACGCGCTGGAAACACCGCGCCTGTTGCTGCTGGCCGCCAACGAACAGAACCCGAACGGCATTGCCAATTCCTCCGACCAGGTCGGCCGCAACATGCTGGACCACTCCGGCTTCCACTGCTCCTTCATTGCCGACCGGCCGATCTGGCTGGGACGTGGTCCGGCGCAGTCCAGCTGCATGGTCGGGCCACGCGACGGGGCGTTCCGCTCGGAGTACTCGGCGACCAAGATCATCCTCAACAACATCAGCCGCGTGGCGATCGCCACCGACCAGGCCTTGAAGATGGGGCTGGCCGGTGAGGCGCTGGATGCGGAGATCCGCCGCCGTTCGATCTACGGGGTGGACCTGTCGATCAGCCTGGAGCCGCTGCCGGATCCGAGCAACCGCCTGACGCTCTCCAAGACCCGCGTCGATGGTCATGGCCTGGCCTGCCCGGACATCCATTACTCGTTGGGCGATTACGCGCGCAAGGGCTACGACAAGTCCTGCGAGCAGCTGCGGCACATCGGCAAGCTCTTCAATGCCGAAGAATTCGTCATCACTACGGCGCTCAACGCCAACAACCACATCATGGGCTCGACCATCATGGGTGCCGACCCCCGGGATTCCGTGGTCGACGGCGACTGCCGCGCGCATGACCACCCGAACCTGTGGCTGCCGGGTGGCAGCGCGATGGTCTCGGCCAGCGTCGTCAACAGCACCCTGACCATGGCTGCGCTGGCGCTGCGCGCGGCCGATGCGATCGAGCGTGCCGCATGAAGACCTTCCTCCTTATCGCGTTCGGCCTGTTGGCAGTTGGCAGCCAGGTTGCACGCGCCGACGAGACGGTCGAGCGCGGTCGCTACCTGTCCGTGGCCGCCGATTGTGTGGCCTGCCATACCAGCCCGAAGCAGGGCAAGCCGTATGCGGGCGGTTATGCGATCGCCTCGCCACTGGGCGAGATCTGGGCCAGCAATATCACCCCGTCCAAGAGCCATGGCATCGGCAACTACACGGAAGGCGATTTCGCCAAGGCGGTGCGCGAGGGCGTGCGCAAGGACGGCGCGCATCTGTATCCGGCGATGCCCTACACCTCGTACGCGAAACTGACCGACGAGGACATCCACGCGCTGTACGTCTATTTCATGCAGGCCGTCGCGCCGGTGGATGAAGAGGCACAGACCACCGAGCTGCCGTTCCCCTTCAGCGTCCGCTCGTCGATGGCGGTGTGGAATCTGCTGTTCCTGGACAAGACGCCCTTCAAACCTGATCCGGCGCAGAGCGCCCAGTGGAATCGCGGCGCCTATCTGGTGGAAGGGCTGGCGCACTGCTCCAGCTGCCACAGCCCGCGCGGGTTGATGATGCAGGAAGTGGGTGGCAAAGCCTTCGCCGGCGGTTCGTTGGGTGACTGGTATGCCCCCAACATCACCTCCCATCCGATCAGCGGCATCGGCGGCTGGAGCGATGACGAACTGGCCCGATACCTCAAGACCGGCCGGGTGGAGGGCAAGGGACAGGCCGGCGGCGGCATGGCCGAGGCGGTGACCAACAGCCTCTCCAAGCTGCGCGATGAAGACATCAGCGCCATCGTGACCTACCTGCGGACCGTGCCTGCGGTGGCCGACAAGGACGCCACCCGCGCCGCCTTCGCCTGGGGCGATGCCGCCAAGGCGCCCGGTGAGCAGCCGGTGCGCGGCACGGACGCGCCGATCACCTCCGGTGCGGTGCTGTATTCCGGCCTGTGCGCCAGCTGCCACGGGCCGCAGGGCGAGGGCAGCAAGGACGGCTATTACCCGTCGCTGGTGCACAACAGCACCGTCGGCATGACCCGGCCCCAGAACCTGGTGGCCACCATCATCGGCGGCATCGACCGCGAGGTGGATGGTCAGCATGTGGTGATGCCGCATTTCTCCGAGGGCTCTTACGTCCAGGCGTTGAGCGATGCCGATATCGCCGCCGTTGCGACGTATGTACGGACCAACTTCGGCCCCGGTGATCAGGTGACGGAAGCGCAGGTCGCGCTGATCCGCGACGGCGGTGAGAAGCCCTTGCTGGCCAAGATCGCACGCCTGTGGCTGCCGCTGCTCATCCTCGGGCTTGCGGCGTTCGTGGTGGTGATCGCGATGGTGCGACGCGCCTGGAAGAAACGCAGGCTGCGGAGGGCCTCAGCATGAAACACACCCCCTGTCTGATCACCCTTGGTCTGTTGGCGGCCGCGACCAGCATGCCGGCCTGGGCGGCCGACGCCGAGGCGCCCAGGCCGAAACCGGTGGATACCATCGCCCAGACGCCGCTGAGCGCGGCGTGGGCGGCCCGGATATGGCTGCAGGACCGCGGTGTGACCCCGAGCGCCCGGATCGTGGTCGCCACCGGCGTCAACAGCGACGGCTACAAAGGCACTGGCTGGTCCACCGCCGAGCACGTCGACATCGGCGCGATGATCGACACCGGCAAGGCCTTCGGTGTTGACGGCACGATGCGCGTGGTCTTTTCCGACCGCTTCGGCAACGCGGTCAACGACCGCTCCACCGGCTCCTACGTGCAGAACCAGGCCTTCTACGGGCAGGGCCAGAACCTGCGTTTCAATGAACTCTCCTACGAGCGCTGGCTGCTGGACAAGCGCTTGAGCATGAAGGGCGGCTTCTACTCGATGGGCAACGACTTCGGCGGTCTGCCCTATACCTGCAATTTCAACAACAACGGCCAGTGCGGCCACCCGCTGGGGCCGATCTACAGTTCCGGCTGGCTCGACAACCCGACCGGCCAGTGGGGCCTTCGGGTGAAATGGGCCGACCCTTCCGGCTGGTACGCCCAGACCGGCATCTATGACGTCGTGCCGATGCGCAAGCAGGCCGGCAGCGGCTTCCGGGTGTCCGACCGTGGCAAGACCGGTCTGTTCCTGCCTGTCGAAGTGGGCTACAGCCACGGCAACACCGGCGCGCATTACGGCGGCACCTACAAGGTGGGCTACTACCTGGACACCTCCAACGCCGACGATATCGGCAATCCGGCGGCGCCACGTGCCTCCCATCGCAGCGGCTCCTACATCCAGCTGGCGCAGCGCGTGCTCAAACCCGAAGGCGACACCGTGCGCGGGGTGTCGGTATTTGGCGTGGCCACGCGCGCGGATGCCAAGACCGGCCTGATGCGTTACTCGTGGGAGGCCGGCCTGAGTTGGCGCGGTGTCGTGGCCTCGCGCGAAGACGACGTGCTCAGTCTCGCCTGGACCCGGCTGGACATCTCCGACCGCCTCGCCCAGTACCAGCGCATTACCGGCAAGGACGTGCAGAGCAACGAGCAGTTCGTCGAGCTGAACTACGGCGTGCAGGTCACCCCGTGGCTGATCCTGCGGCCCGCGGTGCAGTACGTCGCGCGGCCGGGTGCGTATGACAGCCGCCCGGACAGCTGGGTGTTCACGCTGCAGGCGCAGGCGACGCTGTGAGGGGGCGACAGGGCCAGGCGCTCTGTCCGGGACCATGCGACAGTACGGTGGTGCGGTCGCGGCGCTGCGTCGTCGCTGGGGCACTAGGCCTGCTGTGGGTTGCCCGTTGACCCCGGTCCTGTGGCCAGCGCTTCTGCCACCCGTTGCTGCAACACGCGGATGTCAAAGGGCTTGGACACGAACGGCACCCGTTGATGGGCGCGTGGCACGACCTGGTGATAGACCGCGGAGGCGAACAGGAAGGGGGTGCCCGTGGCGGCCAGTCGGTCGGCCACGGGGAAGACAGATCCGTCGCGAAGCTCCACGTCGAGGATGGCCGCATCGAATCGTTGGCCCGTGAGGGCGCTGAGCGCATCCGTCACGGAATCAGCGGTGACCGCCGTATGACCTGCCTCCTGCAGCACTTCGATGAACAACCGGGAGAGCTCGGCTTCGTCTTCAACAACCAGTACGGTACGGCCTGTAGGTACAACAGTGGAACGGTTCATGGGGGTGGGACAAAAGAAGAGGGCTCCATGGTGTGCCTGCACGCGTCAAGGACGAGGGAAGGGCCGTTGCCTGTCCGTTGACACGCGCCGGCCGGCAGCCGCCCCCGCGGCCGCCGAAGGCGTAAAATGGCCAGCCGCTGACGCTGATGAGTGCCCTCCCCATGCCCTATGCGACCCGTGACGCGATCCAGCGGCTGCGCGAGCAGATTCCTTCGTTCCGCTGCGTGGTGGGGTGCCACGACTGCTGTGGGCCGGTCACCGCCTCCAGCGAGGAAGTGGCCCGCCTGCCGCTCAAGAGCGATGCCGAGCATGCCGCCGCCCTGGAAGCGCTGAGTTGCCCGTATCTGGGCGCCAATGGCTGCGAGGTCTACGAAGAGCGGCCGTTGATCTGCCGCATGTTCGGGACCACGCCTACGCTGCGCTGCCCGAACGGCCAGCGACCGGTCTACATGCTGGATGAACGCGTGGAAGCCGAGATCCACCAGTTTCTGCGCAGCACCCGCCAGGTCCTCATCTGACGGGCACTGTGGCTGTGCGGGACGCCATGCCCTCAGCTCGACCTGCGGGCGCCCAGACGCCAGACGGCGAGGCCGCCGTACAGCGCCAGCAGCGCCGCCAGCGTCCACATTTCGTGGCTGACTTCGCTGAGGCTGGCATCCATCTGGTTCAAGCGCACCATCAGGTTGATGCCGGGCGTGGTGGGCAGCAGGTGCGCCAGCGCGACCAGTGCCGGCGGTGAGGTGACTGCGGGCCAGGACAGGTTGGCCAGGAAAAACAACGGGATCGAGCAGGCGATGACGACCTGGAACGCACGCTCGCGAGTGGCGAAAAAGCTGCCCACGAACAGGCCGAACGCCACCGTGGCCGCAATGAACAAGGTGCCGCCCAGCAGCTGCCCGAGCGGATTGCCACCGCGCGGATAGTCCTGCACCCACGCGGTGAACCCGGCGTAGTAGAGCAGGCCGAGCAGGCCGATCGCACCGAAGCCGACGGCCATCCCGGCCAGCGTCGGCAGGTCGAAACGCAGCCGCCGGCCCAGCGCCAGCCGCCGCGCGCCGAGCAGCACGCCGATGCCCATGAGCAGGGTCTGGTGCACGATCAGTTCGGCCACGCCGGGGACGATCGCGCTGCCATAGCCCTCCTGGGTGTTGAACAGCGGGCGTTGCACCAGGGTGATCGGCGGTGCCTGCGGCGCGCCCATGAAGGCCGCCTGGGACACCGCCGCCTCACGGGCGAACGCGGTCAGGGCATCGGCCACGCCGCCGAGCACCCAGCTGGCGCGGCCCAGGTAGGCGCCGTTACCCATCAGCACCAGATAACCATTGCCACCGCGCAGAATGTCGCGCTCGAGGTTGGCAGGGATCAGCAGGATGCCTTCGGCGCGGCCGGCTTCCATTTCATTCCGGGCGTGGTCGACGCTGGCCGGCTGGTCGACGATGCGCACCGTGCGCAGCGCATCCACGCGACGCAGCAGTTCCCGGCTGGTCGCGCTCTGGTCGTGGTCGACCACCACGATGGGCAGGTTGGTCGCCACCTGGTGGCGGTAGGCGGCCGGGTAGAAGAACGAGTACAGCACCACCGCGCCCACCATCAGCACGACTGCGTAGCGGTCGGTGAGGACCATGCGCAGGGTCAGGCGCAGGCTGCTGCCGAAGCGGCTCATGTGCTGGCTCCGGAGGCCGCGGCGGGCGTGCCCGGATCGGCAGCCCGCGCGGCGGCGATCAAGCGCCCCCCCCCGATGCCGCCCGCCACCAGGACCATCAGCAGCAGGGTGCCCAGCGGCCACAGGGAAACACTCCACGGCGCGCCGACGAACTGCTGCTGGGTCTGCAGTTTGACGTAGGCGGTCAGGGGCAGCAGGGCGTTCCAGATGCGGGTGAACAGTGGCGCATCCACCACCGGGAACGTCGCCCCGGAAAATGCCAAGGCAGTCCCGATGCTCAGGCCGATCGCGGAGAGCGCGCTGCCCATGTCGCGGGTGAGCCCCACGAACAGCAGCGCCACCGCCGCACAGGCCAGGTAGAACAGCGGCTGGCCCAGCATCAGCAACAACGTGCTGCCGGCGATGCCGTCGCCACGCACCCGCGCGAGGTAGAGCACGCCGAGCGCCCCATACGCCGAAAACAGCAGGACATAGGGCGCGATCTTGCCGACGATGGCCGACCACGGGGCGTCGCCGAGCCACGCGCGCAGGTGCCCGTCGCGCACTTCGCGGCCCAGGCTGGCTGCGACCGCCAACGCCAACCCCAGCGACAGAACCGCCGGGAACAGCAGCGGCAGCAGGAACAGCTCATAGCTGCGTGCCGGGTTGTGCAGGATGTCCGACTGCACCGCGATCGGCGGCGCGCGCAGCTTGGCCGGGCCCACCTGCTTGGCGATGCGCCCGCCCAGCAGGCGCGCGTTCCAGGCACTGACGGCTTCAACGATGTCGCGCACGGCGGACTGGCCAGTGGTGAGATAGGTGGCGTTGTAGTACGCGAACACCGTGCCCTGTTCGCCACGCAGGGCGTTGCGGGTCGCATCGCGCGGCACCAGTACGACGGCGAACACGTCCAGCCGCCGCAGCTGCGACTGCGCATCGGCCAGACTGATCGGCTGGCTGGCCACGCGCACCCCGGGGCTTGCATCGAGCATCCGGGCCAGCTGCCGGCTCTCGGCGCTGCGGTCCAGATCGACGACGGCGATCGGGATATCGCGCATCACCGAGGCCGCGAACAGCCAGGCCATCACGCCCAGCATCAGCGCTGGCAGCAGGGTGACCAGCAGCAGATCGGCACGATCCTGACGCAGGTGCTGCAGCTCGCGCTGCAGCGAGGCGGTGATGCCCGCCCACGCCCGGCGGTTCATCCCTGCGGCCACGCGAACAGCACGCTCATCCCCGGCCGGAAACCTTCGATGGGGGCGACCGGGCGCAGCCGGATCTCGAAGCTGCGCACGTCATAGCCGGACGACTGCCGGGTGGCGCGCCAGGTGGCGTAGTCGCCCGCAGGATTGATGAAATACACCTCGAAGTCGGCGTCGCGGTCCAACGCGGGAACGCTGCCGTGCAGGCGGCTGCCCACCTTCAGGCCGCGCATCTGCGACTCGCGCAGGTTCACTGAAACCCACATGTGGTCGATGTCGACCAGGGTGAAGACCGGGTAGCCGGCCGGCACCAGCTCGCCGATATCGGACATGCGCTTGTTGATCTCGCCGGCCACCGGCGCGCGGCCGTTGACCTCATCGCGGGCAGCGTTGACCTCGGCCACCGCGCCCTGCGCCTGGCGGACCTGGCCCTGCGCGGCGCGCTTGTCCTGGTCACGGGCGCCGGCCAGCGCCTGGTCGTACTGCGCCCGTGCGGCATTGGAGAGCTCGCGCGAACTGCGCGCCTGCGCCAACGCTTCATCGCGCTTCTGCCGGGTCATGACCCCTTCGTTGAACAGGTTCTGCACGCGCTGATAGGTCGCCTCGGCCAGGGTGGCACCGGCTTCGGCACGCTTCCAGTTGGCCTGCGCAGCGCGGATATCCTCGCTGCGTGCACCTTCGTCAGCCTTGTCGGCCACGGCACGCGCCGCTTCCAGTGCACCGTGCGCCTGCTCTTCCTTGGCCGCCACTTCCGGACTGTCGAGTACGAACAGCACCTGGCCGGCCTTGACCCGGTCGCCTTCGCGCACCTTCAGCTCGGCAAGACGCGCGGTGATCTTCGCGGCTACGTTGATGGTGTCGGCGTCGGCCATGCCCTGCAGCTGCTCGGCCGGGGTGCGCCAGGCCAGCCAGAGGCCGACCACCACGACGACCACCAGGGCCAGGCCAATGAGGATGCCCGCCTTGCGCTTCTTCGGCGGCGGCGCGTCGGCGGCGGCCTGCAATGTGTCATTCATGCGCGATCACCTCGTCGCCCCGGCGGCGGAATTCTTCGTATCGGTCCATCTGTCCACTGATCTCCAGCAGCTGTGCCAGCGCTACGTCGTATTGATAGGCGGCCTGCGCGCGTTCCACCTGCGCGCCCCCCAACCCCAGCCGTGCATCGATCACGTCCAGCGAGGTCGCCTGGCCTTCGCGGAACGCCAGCTCCTGAAGGCGCAGGTTCTCACGGTTCTGTTCGATGCTGCTGTCCAGCAACAGGAACTGCTGGCGGGCGGTGTCCAGTTCGTACCAGGCCTTGCGAACGCCCAGCGTCACCTGGTTCTCGGCCTCGCGCAGGCCGGCTTCAGCCTGCTCCTGCTGCGCGCGGGCGGCGCTGATCTGGGCCGGGCGCGAGCTGGGCGAGAGGAAGGTGTACTTCAGGCCGATGCCGAACGCCCAGTCCGGATCGGTCAGCATCTCGTCGCGACGGCGGAAATCGTACTGGCCGAACAGGAACACGGTGGGTTTGAGCTTGGCCTGCTGCACGCGCACGCCTTGTTCGGCCTGCGCCACCAGGGCGCGCAGCCGGGCGATCTGCGGCTGCCGGGCCTGGGCCTCGCGTTCGAAGGTGGGCAGTGCACCGATCGGCGCGCGATGCACGAACAGCGGCGACACCGGGCGGACCTCGCCGCCGCTGCGGAGCAGGGTGGCCAGCGCTGCCTTCAGGGTCTGCAGATCGTTCAGCGACTTCTGGTAATCGCGCTCGGCCTTGTCGCGGGCCACGTTGGCCTGCAGGCGCTGGGCGCGGGTGGCAAAGCCCTCGCGCTCAAGCTTCAAGGCGTCGTCGAGATGGCGCTGCAGGCCATCGCGGACATCCCGCCGCACATCGACGGCCTGCTCGGCAAGGCGCTGACCAAAATAGGCCTGGGCCAGCTGCACGCTCAGCGATTGCCGCTGCGACTCGCGCTCGGCACTGGCCTGGTCGGTCGCGCCGGCCGCCGCCTGCTGCGCCGCCGGGATCAGCCCGCCGGTATACAGCGGCAGCACCGCGGTCACCACCGGGCGGGTACGCCAGTCGCGCTCGGTGAACTGCAGCGGCGAATCGATACCGAAGGCTTCGGCAACCGGGGCCAGCGAACCCAAGGGGAGGGTGAGGGTCTTCTGGAACTGCAGGCGGCGCACTTCACCGGTGATCTCCGGCAACCGCAACAGGCGGGTGGCGTCCTGCAGGTCCTGTTTGTTGCGCACCGACGCATCGGCGGCGGCCAGCGCATCGGAGACCTGCTCCAGCCGCTGCTGGGACTGCTGCCAGTCCAGCGCGGGGATAGCGGCGGCGCCCGGGGCGGGCTGGGCGATGGCCAGGCCACTGAAAAACAGCAGGGAGAGACTGGAAAGTCCTTTTAACGCGCGCGTTGGCGGCCAATGCCGGCTCACGAGGGGGCAGCTCCGTGGGGTGTGACGGCAAGAGGGTAGTGTGCGTCGCGTGAAGTGCGGGTCTTCACAACGGTGACCGTGGGAACCCGGACAGTGGCGCACTGCACATTGACAATTCTCCTATCAGGACGTTTATATCCCATTCGGGATGATTGTCTGCCGCATGGGGTGGTCCTCCCTTGAACGCCGCGCGAGACGGAACCGCGGGGCGATACGCGCTTCAGTACGCCCTTCAAGAGAGCACGACATGACAGCAGTAAAGGGTTGGCGGCGGTTTTGGCGATGGGTGAAGTGGATCCTGCTGGGTCTGTTGGCGCTCGTGATTCTCCTCACCCTGGTGGGCGTCGTGTACGAGGCGCTGGCGCGCCGGAACGCGGCGGACGCGCACCCGCTGCGCGGCGAACTGGTCGACATCGGCGGGCGGCAGATGCATATCGAGTGCCGGGGCAGCGGCTCGCCGACGGTGATCTTCGAATCCGGCCTGGGCACGGGCGGCACGCTCGACTGGACCCGCGTGCACGACCGGATCGCCCGCTTTACCCGTGCCTGCGCCTACGACCGTGCCGGCATCATGCGCAGCGACGCAAAGGATTCCCCGCAGCGTGCATCGGCCGTGGCTGATGATCTGCATGCGTTGTTGAAGGGCGCCGGCATCACCGATCCGCTGGTGCTGGTCGGCCATTCGATCGGCGGGCCCTACATCCGGACCTATGTGGGTCGCTACGGTGATCAGGTCGCCGGGCTGGTGATGGTCGACCCCTCGCATCCAGATCAGATCGCCCGGCTTGGCAGCGTGGTCAGCATCAACGTCCACCCGAAGAAGGTGTCGTTGTTGATGCATACCGCGACGGCACTGTCGCGGACCGGCCTGGTGCGCTTCCTGTTCTCGCGCGCCGATCATGGTCCCCGCCCCGAGGATGAGGCGGCGGAGATCACCGCCTTCTCCAGTGCGTCGGTCAAGGGCGCGACCGCCGAAGTGGATGGTTTCGACCGCACCATGGACGATGCCCGCGCGGTCACCTCGTTTGGCGATCGCCCGGTGATCGTGCTGACCGCGCTGAAGCCGTTCAAGCCCGAGGAGCTGGAAAAGATGGGCCTGACCGCGGAGGAGGGCGCCCGGTTCAAGCAGGAATGGCGCACCTTGCATGCCGAGCAGGCCGCCATGTCCAGCCGCGGGCAGCAACAGATCGTGAGCGACGCCGGCCATTACATCCAGATCGATCAGCCGGATCGGGTGGTGGACGCGGTTCGTGAGGTCGTGGATGACGTGCGTGCAGACGCGCGTACCGACAAGGAGATGAAATGATGAAGCGCACTCTGCTCTGGGCCGGTGTGTCGATGCTGTTCGCCGCCCATGCGGCTGCTGCCGACTATGACCTGGTGATCCGTGGCGGCCGCGTACTGGACGGTGCCGGCAACCCCTGGGTCCGTGCCGATGTGGCGGTCAAGGACGGGCGGGTCGCACGGGTCGGCCAGGTGCCGGGGACCGGCACCCGCGAGATCGACGCGCGCGGGCGGTATGTGTCGCCGGGCTTCATCGACATGATGGACCAGTCCGGCGCGGCGCTGCTCAAGGATGGCGCCGCGGAGAACAAGCTCCGCATGGGCGTGACCACGCTGATCGGCGGCGAGGGCGGACCGCCGGTGCCTGCGGCGGGCATGCCGGGATACTTCAAGCAGCTGGAGACGCAGGGCATCGCGGTCAACTTCGGCACCTACTACTCCTCTACCCAGGCCCGCGTGCATGTCATGGGCGATGCCGCCGGTGCCCCGACCCGCAAGCAGCTGGATGCCATGGGCGAGCAGGTCAAGATCGCGATGGAGGCCGGTGCGTTCGGTATCTCCAGCGCGTTGATCTATGCGCCCAGCAGCTTCCAGAGCACCTCGGATCTCATTTCGCTGGCCAAGGTGGCCGCGCAATGCGATGGCTTCTACGCCACCCATATGCGTGACGAAAGCGAGGGCGTGGTCAAGGCGATCGAAGAAGCGATCGAGATCGGTGAAAAGGGCGGCGTGAAGGTGGAGATCTTCCACTTGAAGGCGGCCTATGCACCGGAGTGGGGCAAGCTGATGCCGCAGGCGCTGGCCACGATCAATGCGGCGCGCGACCGCGGTGTCGATGTCGCCGCGGATCTGTACCCATATACCGCCGGCGGCACCGGGCTGGAGATCATCGCGCCGAGCTGGGTCTGGGCCGATGGGCTCGAGAAGGGCATCGAGCGCGTGCGCGATCCGAAGGTACGCGAACGCATGAAGAAGGAAGTCGCCGCTGGATCGATGCCCGGCTGGTCGAACCTGGTGCACGCCTCGGGCGGTTTCCAGAACGTGCGCCTGGCCAACAGCTTCAGTGACAAGTACCGGCACTTCCACGGCAGGACGCTCGCCGAGATCGGTGCCGAACTGATTCTGGACCCGGCCGATGCGGCCTGGGATATCGCGCTCGAAGGGCTGCCCAACCGCGCGGTCGCGCTGTATTTCATGATCAGCGAGCAGGATGTGCAGCTCGCGCTGCGCCAGCCCTGGGTCAGCATCGGCAGTGATGCCGCGGCGGCGGTGAACTACGGCAGCGAAGGTGCCATCGGCCTGCCGCACCCGCGCGCCTACGGCACCTTCCCGCGGATCATCGCCGAGTATGTGAAGCGGAACCAGGTGCTGACGCTGGAGGATGCCGTCCGCAAAATGACCGGCTGGCCCGCGCAGCGGATGGGCTTGAGCGACCGCGGGCTGATCCGTGAGGGCATGCGCGCGGACATCGTGCTGTTCGATCTGGACACGCTGGACGATGTGGCGAGCTGGGATGCACCGGCCGGCGCGCCGACCGGCATCGAGACCGTCATCGTCAACGGCGTGGTGAGTTTCGAGGGTGGCAGGCACACCGGCGCCCGGGCGGGCTCGGCGCTGCGCCACGCCTGCCACACGCGCTGATCCACGTGCGCGTCAAACCAACTTCAGGACCCACCTCATGATTCGATACTCCTCCCGCTGCAGCCTTCTGGCCCTGGCGCTCGCCGCCTCCGCGCCGGTGCTGGCGGCCGCACCGCCGATCACCAGCGCGGACGATCTGGGTACCGCGGTCTCGGCGCAGCTTGCGTGCGCCGGCATTTTCGTGGCCAACCGCACCGAAGCCGACGTCCTGCGCGATGACGTGCATGCGCTGGCGCCTTTCACCAGAACGGTCGCGCTGTCGGTGGATCGCAAGGCCGGGACGGTCACCGCCTCCGCGCCCGGCACGCCGACCCGTACCGCGCTGTATCGCCCGGCGGTCGGCTGCACCCTGACCACCGGGGATGTTCCGTTGAAGGCCCTCAAGACGCAGGCGGGGCGGCTCAAACCGCTTGCTCCCTTGTCGGCGCGCCCCTGGCCCCAGGGCGACACGCCCGTGCCGGCGCTGCAGGCGGCGGCTGAAGCGAAACTTGACCGGGCTGCACTCGATGCCGCGGTCAGCGCCGCCTTTGATGAGCAGAACGTCGGCGGCTATCCCGACACGCGGGCGATCGTGGTGGTGCAGGGCGGGGCGATCGTCGCCGAGCGCTATGCGCCCGGCTTCAACCAGAGCACGCGCATGCTGGGCTGGTCGGCGACCAAGAGCATCATGGGCACCCTGGTCGGCCTGTTGGTCGATGACGGCGTGCTCAAGCTGGATGAGCCGGCACCGGTGCCCGAGTGGAAGGGCGCCGGCGACCCGCGCGGCGCGATCACGCTGCGCCAATTGCTGACGATGTCCAGCGGGCTCACCTTCGTGGAGAGTTACAAGCCCGGTAACGACTCGATCAAGATGTTGTTCGAGGCCGGCGACATGGGGGCGCTTGCCGCTGCGTTGCCGCTGGAGCACGCGCCGGGAACCTTCTGGAGCTATTCGTCCGGCACGACCAACATCCTGTCGCGGATCGTCTTCGAGGCGACCGGTGGGACGCTGGAAGGCATGACCCGGTTTGCACAGACGCGGCTGTTCGAGCCCGCAGGGATGCGCAGTGCACTGATCGAGCCGGATGAATCGGGTGTGCTGGTCGGCAGCTCGTACGGGTACGCGACGGCACGCGATTGGGCGCGGTACGGACTGCTGCATCTGAACCACGGCGAGGCGGGCGGCAAGCGGCTGCTGTCGCAGCAATGGCTCGACTTCGCGGTGACACCGACCCCGGCCTCACCGCGGCCCTCGTACGGCGCGCAGCTGTGGTTGAACCGGGCCGAAGCCGGCGGAGAAGGACGCAAGGTGCTGCAGGATGTCGCGACAGATGCCTTCATGGCGATGGGCCATAACCACCAGATCGTGGCCGTGATTCCCTCGCAGGATGCGGTGATCGTGCGCCTGGGCTGGACGCCCGAAGGCCAGAAGTTCGACTGGAACAAGTACCTCTCGCAGATCGCGGCCGCGCTTGCGCCCGGCGCTCCCGCCGCAAAGTAACCAGAAAAGCAGGGAAAGGGGAGGGCGCCGAACCCGGCGCCCGTTGACAGTTCTCTTATGAGAGAACTAATGTCTCAATGTGAGAATTCCTCACCATGAGGCAGGGAAACCAGATGTGCTTGATCCAGCTGTTGGGAACGTCCCCGTTGACGCGTGACCGTGCCGCAACCGGGGCGCACGTCTGATGGCCCGCCTGAAACTCGGCATCGCCGTCGACGCCCTGCGCCTTGCGGCACCCTTCCGCATTTCCAGCCACGTGTTCGACAGACGCCTGGCCGTCCTCGTCACCTTGGATGACGGCACGCACATCGGGCGTGGCGAGGCGACCGGGGTGTACTACCTGGGCGAAGACGTGGAGACCATGCGCATCCAGCTGGAAGCGGCGCGCGATGCGATCCAGGCGCATCCCACGCGCGAGGAACTACGTGCGATCCTGCCGGCCGGCGGCGCGCGCAACGCGGTCGATGCCGCCCTGTGGGAACTGGAATCCAGGCAGACGCGAACGCCCGTGTGGGCGCTTGCAGGGCTCGAGGCACCGCGTCCACTGCCGACCACCTTCACGGTCGGCGCCGATGAGCCGGCCGCGATGGCGGCGGCCGCTGTGGCCTACCGTCAGGCGCGTTCGATCAAGGTCAAATTGACGGGCGATCTCGACCTGGACATCGCCCGCGTTGCGGCCATCCGCGCGGTACGGCCGGATGTGTGGCTGGGCGTCGACGCCAACCAGGGGTATCAGATTGGTGATCTCGACCGGCTGGCCACCGCCATGGTGGACGCCGGTGTGGCGCTGATCGAACAGCCGCTGGCCCGCGGGCGCGAAGCCGACCTCGATGGATTCGTCTCGCCGATTCCGCTGGCCGCGGACGAAAGCGCGCTCACCCTGGCCGACGTGGACGGCCTGAAGGGTCGCTTCAACGTCTACAACATCAAGCTCGACAAGTGCGGCGGCCTCACTGAGGCGCTGCTCATCGCGGGAGCCGCGCGCGAAGCGGATCTGGGCGTCATGGTCGGCTGCATGGTCTGCAGCAGCCTGGGCGCTGCGCCGGGCTTCGTGGTCGGGCAGTTGTGCGATCTCGTCGATCTGGATGGCCCTACGTTCCTCAAGCAGGACCGCACGCCCGGGGTCGTCTATCGCGACGGCACGATCTGGTGCGACGAGGCGGTCTGGGGCGCCGCACGCTGAGGCGCGGCGGACGCCTGGCGCACGATGTGATGTCAATGCTGCGTCGCAGGATTGACAGTTCTCTGAACAGGACTATTGTGTCCTACATGGGCTTGTAAGCAGCCATTCGTCCCCAGGAGCGTCATTGCCAGGCCGGCCCCCACCCCAGAACGCCGGGGTGCCCTGACTGCCGCATTCCGTGCCCATTGCCGTGGGCTCCCAGCTTCGCTACCGAGGTCTCATCACCATGAGTCACTGTTCGCTCCGAATGAACGCGTTGTCGCTGGCCTGCGCTGCAGGCATCCTGGCCCTGGGCTGCAGCGCCACGGCACTGGCACAGGTCGCCGCCGAGAATCCCGAGCGCGATGACGTGCATACGCTGGGCACGGTCACCGCCACTGCGCAGAAACGCGTGGAAGTGGTGACCGATATCCCGATGTCGATCAGCGTCATCAGTGAAGAGCAGCTCGATCGCCTGCAGGTCAACAACATGAACGACCTGGCCGGTCTGGTCCCCGGCCTGCAGATCACCAGCCTCGGCGCGCCGGGCCGCTCGACGATCTCGATCCGCGGCATCACCCCGATGGGCAACACCGCTTCGACCTCGATCTACGTGGACGATGTACCACTGACCGCCAATGGCTCGCTGTCCGGCGCCACCTCGGGCATGTTCGACCTGCTTCCCTACGATGTGCAGAACGTGGAAGTGCTGCGCGGTCCACAGGGCACGCTGTACGGTGCCAGCGCGTTGGGTGGCGTGGTCAAGTACGTCACCAAGCGGCCGGACCTGGAGTACTTCGCGGGCCGCGCCGGGGCGACGATGCGTGTCGTTGACGATGGTGGCCGGGTGGGTCATTCCGAACGCGCTGCGGTCAACGTGCCGCTGGTGAAGGGTCAGCTGGCCCTGCGCGCCAGCTATGCCGAGCAGACCAGCCCGGGCTGGATCGACAACAGTGTCCTGCATCGCCGCGACACCAACGACGTTTACCAGAACGCCGGCCGCCTCTCGCTGCTGTGGAAAGCCTCGGACACGGTGGACGTGCTGCTCACCGCGATGCGCCAGGAAAACAAGGGCGACAATTTCGCGACGGTCGCACTGGACCCGGTCACATTCAAGCCGAAGCTGCCGGGCTACTCGAACGAGTACCTGTTCCTGCAGCCGAGCACGATCAAGTACGACGTGTACGGCCTGACAGTGGACTGGGACGTGGGCTGGGCCGACTTCACCTCGGCCAGCAGCTGGATGAAATCCAACTCCTGGCGTCTGCAGGACCAGTCGGTCGAGTACATTCCGCTGCTCGGCCAGAAACCCGGCGTGGGCCCGGTCATGGCATACGCCGGCCTGGACACGGATATCGAATTGAAGAAGTGGACCCAGGAATTCCGCCTGACCTCCAAGGGCGACAGCCGCCTGCAATGGCAGCTCGGCGCGTTCTACACCGATGAAGACGCGGCCTACATCGAGCGCGGCAGCGCCTTGAGCCCGGCCTTCAACCCGGTGCTCGATCTGTTCACCGCCTCGGTGCTGACCACCTACAAAGAGAAGGCGCTGTTCGGCAACGCCACCTGGAAATTCACCGACCGCTTCGATCTGGCCCTGGGCGTGCGCCATGCCCGCAACGACCAGGAGTTCCGCCAGACCCTCGGCGGCCCGCTGGGCGGTGACGGGGTGCAGCGGATCACCGAATCCTCCGAGAGCGTGACCACCTGGAGCGCCAGCCCCCGCTTGTTCCTGGGCGAGGACACCATGGCCTACGTGCGCGTAGCCACCGGCTACCGCGCCGGCAGCCCGAACCCCATCCTGCCGGCCGCGCCGGAAGTCCCCGCGCAGGTCAAGTCGGACACGTTGATCAACTACGAAGCCGGCTTGAAGAGCCACTTCTGGGATCGCCGTGCGCTGGTGGAAGTGGCCGCCTTCCGCATCGACTGGGATGACATCCGTCTCAATCTGCTCACGGCCCAGGGCATCTCCTATGGCGTCAATGGCGGCGAAGCACGCAGCCAGGGCGTTGAGTTCACCGGCGCACTGATGCCCATCGATGGGTTGCGCCTGAGCAGCAGCCTGACTTACACCGATGCCAAGCTGACCGCGCCGATTCCGCCGGCGCGCCCGGGCGGCCCCAACCAGGCCGAATCCGGTGCCCAGCTGCCACAGGTGCCCGAGTGGGCCGGCAGCCTGCAGGCCGATTACCAGTTCCCGACGAGCGGCGAATGGGGCTGGAGCGTCGGCGGCGCGCTGCGCTACTACGGCGAGCGTGCGGCATCGGTGGCGTCGACACAGTCCTTTGACCTGCCCAGCTACACCACGGTGGACCTGACCGCCGAAGTCAGCAGCCAGAACACGACCGTGCGCTTCTTCGTCACCAATCTCACCAACAAGGACATCTACGTGGCGGCTGGCAGGACGATTCCTGCGGCCGGTGCGCAGCAGTACCGGCGCTGGAATGCGGTGATGATGCAGCCGCGCACGGTGGGTGTGTCGTTGGACTACAGCTTCTGACCGAGCGGGCAGGGGTGGTGCGGCACCCGCTGGTGCCGCACCGGCCGATACGCGGCGGCGGAGCGGATATGCTTGCAGGGGTCAGCTTCCCCCACCCGCAGGCCGCAGCGTGATGAATGTCAGAAGCTTTTCCGTCCTGCCTTGCGTGGGGGTGCTGCTGTGTGCAGCGCTGCTTGCCGGCGGATGTGCACCAACGACACGGGAAACCGTGTTCTCCTCGGGCACGCTGAAGGTGGTGGCCGTTACGGAAAGCCGGCTGGATATCAACGTCAGCAAGTATCAGCATTACACGACGTACGAGCTTTACGTGGACGGCAGAAAGCTGTCGGACAAGGCTTTTTCGACGCTCCTTCAGGATCCTGACGCCACAGACGACCAGTTCGTGCATGCCGATGCGGTGGTGCTGGACGAAGGCGCGATCCTGATGGCATCGCACAACCGCGACAGCTCACGCTGTTGGGCCACGCGGCTCTCCCCCAGCGAGGGCAGGGTGACGCTGGAGACGATCCTGCAGGGCACCGTCGACTGCGGCATTCGCCCGGCACCTGCAGGGTGGCGCGCGCTCTACGACGACCGCAGCGATCTCATCCTGATCCGTGAACACCCTTTCCAGGTCCATCGCCTGGCGGGGTATTGGTACGTCCTGTGGATCGATGGCGACATCGCCGCGCTGTACCAGAAAGATCGCGACCATGAGCGCCTGGTCGTCAAACTGGCGCGGATTTCCTCCGATACCACGCTTGCCCAGCAGGCACTGCCGATGCACACCTACGCGGAGCCTGACCTTCTGCATGCCTCCCCTGAACTGCGCCGGCAATGGCTGTTCGACAGCTTTACGGTGTCCATGGGGGATGCCCCCTCGATCCAGCTGCGGCCTGATCATCAACTGGACACGATCACGCCGGAGGTGTGGGCGGAGTACCAGGAGAACGACCGGCAGAACAAGGCGCTCGATGCGGACGCACGGGCTGCCGGAGATGCCTGGATCGAGGCGCAGCGCCGCGAGCTGATGGACGCGGACGCTACGCGGGATCTGCCGAAAAAGCCGTGATTTGCTATGTTGGGCCGGCTCAATCCCGGCATTCACGAGGTCTGGCGTTTCAGTGATCGAGACCCGCCTGCTCCAACAGTTCATCGCGGTCGCCGAGGAACTGCATTTCAATCGCGCTGCCGAGCGGCTGCACATGGCGCAGCCGCCGCTGAGCCAGGCCATCCGCAGGCTCGAAAGCGCCTTGGGCACGCCGCTGTTCGTGCGGACGCACCGCAGCGTAGCGTTGACGCCGGCCGGAACCGCATTTCTCGATACCGCCCGCCGCACCCTGCAGTCGCTGGAAGCGGGCGTGGCGCAAACGCAGCGGGTGGCCCAGGGCATCGAGGGCCATCTGACCCTGACCTTCATCAACATCGCCCCGTATGCCGCGTTGCTTCAGGCACTGCGCCGGTTTCGAGCGCTCAACCCGGGCATAGCCTTCACGATGCTGGAGGCCACCACCCAGGAGCAGGTAAACGCGCTGGAACAGGGCAGGGCGGATATTGGCTTCATGCGCACGCCGGGCACCACGACGCCGCACCTGCGCATGGAGCGCCTGTTGAGCGAACCGATCTGCGTGGCGCTGCCGGCCGGCCACCGCCTTGCCGCGGAACCGGGCATCCACCTTGCGTCGCTGAAGGAGGAGGCGTTCGTCGCCTCGCCACGGTCACTCGGCAAAGGATTTCATGACCAGCTGATCAGCCTGTGCCAGGCCGCCGGGTTCGTGCCCGATATCGTGCAGCAGGGCCGGCAGATGCAGACCCTGATCGCGCTGGTGTCCGCCGGCTTCGGTATCGCGTTGCTCCCCGCTTCGCTGGCGATGGAAGCCCGCGAGGATGTGGTGTTCCGGCCGCTTCAGGTGGATGCGCCGGAGGAAGCGTCACGGCTGGACCTGTTGATGGCGTGGAACGAAACCCGGCCGTCAGCGATCCGCGACCGCTTGCTACAGGCAGTCCTGCAGACCCGTTCTCCATCCTGAGGTGACGAGACGCGCGGCGTCTTGCTGCGGTATGAAACCCGTCCTTCACCCGCGCATGGCCAGGCACTAGGCTTCTGCGGCCCTGCTGTGAAGGACCCGCCATGCCTGCTGCCATCTACGTGTTCTCGCTGTGCGCCTTTGCGTTCGGTCTGTCCGAATTCGTCGTCGCCGGCGTATTGACCGCCATTGCCGACGACCTTGGCGCGCAGATTTCTCTCGTCGGGACGGCCATCGCCGCCTATGCCTTGGGCGCTGCCATCGGTGCACCGCTCATCACCGCACTGGTCGCCCATTGGCGGGACCGGCAGATCCTGCTGCTGGCCACTGCGTTGCTGGCGTTGGGCAGCCTGCTGATGAGCGCCTCGCCCAACCTGGTCACCCTGCTGGTCATTCGGTTTGTGGTCGGCCTCGGCCACGGTGTGTTCATGGCGGTAGCCTCGGACGCCGCGACCCGGCTGGTGGACCCGCAGCGGTCCGGTCGGGCGTTGTCAGTGGTGTGGATCGGATTGACGCTCGCGCTGGCCTTCGGCGTGCCGATCGGGACCTGGCTGGGCAGCGCGTGGTCGTGGCGCGTGGTCTTCATGGCGATCGGCGTGCTCAGTGTGGCCGGCATGCTCGGGCTGGCACTGTGCATGCCCGAGCATGCCGGCTCCACCCGATCCCGGGGCGGTGCGTGGAAGGGCGTGAAGGCCATCACCCATCCGCAGCTGCTGACGACGGCCGGCATCGGCGCGCTGGTCAGTGTCGCCACGTTCTCGTTCTTCACCTTCGTCTCGCCCTATCTGCAGCAGATCACCGCTGTGGATGTGCAGTGGCTGAGCCTGGGGATGCTGCTGTTCGGCACCTGCGCGATCGCAGGCAATCTGCTCGGGGGATGGCTGGGCGATGCGATGGACGGGGATCGCAGCCTCCGGCTGGCGTTGATCGCGCTGGCGTTGAACCTGATCGGGCTCTACGGCTTCGCACGTATCCCAGCCTTGATGATGCTCCTGGTCGGCACGCTGGGCATCTGCTTCTTCTCGATCGTGACGCTGCTGACCCTGCGTCTGCTCAGGCAGGCCCAACAGCTCATCCCCGCATACAGCTCTGTGGCCGCGGGGTTGAACATTGCCTCGTTCAACCTTGGAACCGCGCTGGGCGGTGCCTTGGGCAGCCTCACGATCAGCTACGCGACGCTGGCCTCGGTACCGCTGACAGGCGCCGTGGCCGCGGTGCTGGCGGCGGTCGTGTTGTATCTGCAGAAGCGACGGATGCGCGCGCCGGCAGCCTCAACCGGCTGAGTAGCGACCGAGCGCCCCCATCCACATGCCTCCGTGAACCGCCGGGCGTAGTTGCTCCCCAGGATCTTTTCGATGCGCGCGTCAGTGTGCCCGCGCTGGCGGCCACACGGCAGCGACATCCGCCCCGGTATAGTGCCCCTGACTTCACCGCAAGGATCGAAGCTATGCAGAAGGGCTCGGATCTACTGGTCAAGGCGCTGGAAAACGAGGGCGTCGACCGCATCTTTGGTGTGCCGGGCGAGGAGAATCTGGACTTCCTGGAGTCGCTCCGGACCTCGCGCATCGAGTTGGTGCTCACCCGCCACGAGCAGGCGGCCGCGTTCATGGCAGCCACCCACGGCCGGCTGACGGGCAGGCCCGGCGTGTGCCTGGCCACCCTCGGCCCCGGCGCACTGAATTTCTCGACCGGCGCGGCGTATGCCCACCTGGGCGCGTGGCCGATGATTCTCATCACCGGCCAGAAGCCTGTCATGAGCGCCAAGCAGGCACGGTTCCAGATCGTGGATATCGTGGCGTCGATGAAGCCGCTCACGAAAATGACGCGCCAGATCGTCAGCCCTGCCGCGATTCCGGCCACCGTACGCGATGCCTTCCGGGTGGCCATGGAAGAGCGCCCCGGGCCGGTGCACCTGGAACTGCCGGAGGATGTCGCAGGTGAGGAGGTGGAGGATGTGCCCATCATCCCCATCCACCCGCTGGAACGTCCCATCGCACCCTCTGCCGCGCTCGACCGGGCGGAAGCGGCGATCCTGGCCGCCAAACGCCCATTGGTGATGATCGGCGCGGCGGGCAGCCGGCCATGGCTTGCCGAATCACTCTCCGCATTCGTTGCGCGCACGCGCCTGCCGTTCTTCAATACACAGATGGGCAAGGGTGCGGTCACCGGCGGCTCCAACCTCTACATGGGCACGGCCGCGCTCTCCGAGGGCGACTACGTGCACGAGGCGGTCGCCCGCGCTGACCTGATCATCGCCATCGGCCATGACACCATTGAAAAGCCACCGTTCCTGATGAAGAGCGGCGGCGGACCCAGGGTCGTGCACATCAGCTTCCAGTCCGCGACGGTGGAGCAGGTCTACCAGCCGGATATCGAAGTGCTGGGCGACATCGGGGCTTCGGTGGATGCCCTGGCCGAACGCCTGGAAGGGCGGTTGCCTGCGGACGAGGGCATGATCGCCCTGCGCCAGAGAATCCTGGCCCGCATCAACGACCGCGCCGAAGAGGACCGTTTCCCGGTCACGCCGCAGCGGCTGGTGCATGACGTGCGCCAGTCCATGCCGGACGACGGCATCGTCTGCCTCGACAACGGCATGTACAAGATCTGGTTCGCCCGCAACTACCGCACGCACGTGGCCAACACGCTGCTGCTGGACAACGCGCTCGCCACCATGGGCGCTGGCCTGCCGTCGGCGATGATGGCAGCCATGCTTTACCCGCAGCGCCGCGTCATGGCGGTGTGTGGTGACGGCGGCTTCATGATGAACTCCCAGGAGATGGAAACCGCGGTACGCCTGGGGCTCAACCTGGTGGTGGTGATCCTCAACGACAGCGCCTACGGCATGATCCGCTGGAAACAGGCAGTGGATGGCTTCGACGATTTCGGCATGCGCTTCGGCAATCCGGATTTCGTGAAGTATGCCGAAGCCTACGGTGCGAAGGGGAGCCGGGTGACCGCGGTCGAAGCGCTGGTGCCGATGATCGAGGCCGCTTTCGCCGGCGGCGGCGTCCACGTGCTGGATGTACCGATCGACTATGCCGAGAACACCCGCGTGCTGGTCGATGAACTGCGCAACCGCACGCCGGACGTGGGCTGTGATTGATCGTCATCCCTGATGCTGAGCAAGGAACCCAACATGCTGACTGTCGTCCAGGCGTTCGACCGTGCCCCCATCGCCGAGATCGGGCTGGATACCGCCGCGGCCCTGGAGCGCAAGCTCAGTGCCGCCGAGCGGGTATTCAAGGACCGCGACGGCTGGCTCGCGCCGCACCAGCGCATCGCGATCCTGCGCCGGCTCGCCGCGCTGATGGACGCCAGGCGTGATCATCTGGCGCTGCAGATTGCCCGGGAGGGCGGCAAGCCGCTGCCGGACGCCATCGTCGAAACCACACGCGCCATCGACGGTGTCCACAACGCCGCCGACGAGCTGCGCAACTTCGCCGGTCGCGAAATCCCGATGGGGCTGTCGGCCGCGGCGGAGGGGCGTTGGGCGTTCACCACGCGGGAGCCGATCGGCGTGGTTGCCGCGATCTCTGCGTTCAACCACCCACTGAACTTGATCGTCCACCAGGTGGCGCCGGCCATCGCCGTCGGGTGCCCGGTGATCATCAAACCTGCCTCCGCGACGCCACTGTCGTGCCTGGAATTCGTCGCGATGGTGCACGAAGCCGGGCTGCCCGAGCCGTGGTGCCAGAGCTTCCTGCCGGAGGGCAACGACCTGGCCGAGGCGCTGGCCACCGACAAGCGGGTGGCCTTCCTGAGCTTCATCGGCTCGGCCAGGGTAGGGTGGTCGCTGCACGCCAAGCTCGCACACGGTGCGCGTTCGGCGCTGGAACACGGCGGGGTCGCCCCGGCCATCGTCGATCGCAGCGCCGACCTCGGCAGGATCATCGAACCGGTCGTCAAAGGCGGCTACTACCATGCAGGCCAGGTGTGCGTCTCCACCCAGCGCGTCTTCGTCCACGAGGATGTTGCCGATGACTTTACCCAGGCGCTCATCGCACGGGTCGAGCGCCTGCGCACCGGCGACCCCACACTGAAGGACACGGATGTCGGCCCGCTGATCCAGCCACGCGAGGCCGACCGCGTCGCTGAATGGATTGACGAAGCGGTAAGTGGCGGTGCGCAACTGGCCACCGGCGGCAAGCGACTTTCCGAGACCACGCTGCAGCCCACGGTGCTGCTGGATCCGGCCAGCGACGCACGGATCACCACGCAGGAAGTGTTCGGGCCGGTGGTGGCGGTGTATCGCTATACCGACCTGGACGAGGCGATCGCGCGTGCCAACGCGCTGCCCACCGCGTTCCAGGCGAGCGTATTCGCGCAGGATATCGATATCGCCATGCGCGCCGCCAACCGGCTGGATGCCTCGGCCGTCATGATCAATGATGCCACCGCGTTCCGGACCGACTGGATGCCCTTCGCCGGGCGCCGCGAGTCGGGGTATGGCACAGGCGGCATCCCGTACACGATGCGGGACATGTCACAGGAGAAGATGATCCTGATGCGCAGGAGCTGATCGGGCAGGCGACGTCTACGGCGCTGGCTGCGTAATGTACGTCCGGATGCCTGACACCTGTCACTTGTGACGGGTCGGTGCAAAGCGAGAATGGACCCATTCCCGCACGGCGCTGCATCGCCGGCACCCACCCAGCTCAAGGACGCCCCGTGAACATGCTGCATCCCCTTCTCTCGAACACCCCGGTGTGGGTCTGGGCGCTTCTGGTCTTTCTGGTCGCACGGGGCGTCGCCGCCATGAAACCTGGAGAAACCTCGCTCACGAAACTGGCCATCGTGCCGACCCTTTTCGTGGCGTGGGGCATCGTGTCGATAAACCACCGGTTCGGCAATGCCTGGGAAGCATGGGGTCAGTGGTCGGTGGGCATCGGTGCAGGCGTGGGGCTTGGATGGCTGCTGCTGCGCCGGGCAACGCTCACCCTGAAGCCGTCGACGGGAAAGCTGTGGCGCAGTGCGGACTACAGTCTCCTGCCGCTGCTCCTGGTGACCTTTGCGGTGAAGTACGGCTTCGAGTGCGCGCTATCCGTATCCCCCTCACTGAGCGCGGACGGCAGTTTCCGTGCCGCGTATCTGCTGCTGTCTGGCGGGTTCACGGGCATCTTTCTCGGCAAGTATCTGCGGTACCTGCGCGCGTCTCGGCTTGCTGCACCGGACAGGACCGTGGATGCGGTGGGCTGAGTTGGGGCCGGCGCACATCGGCGGTCATGTTGATTCGCTTGACCACCATGCAGCTTAAGGCGATGCCGGCTTCACGACGTAGCGCTCCCAGTAGCCGGCAAGCTGAGCCGCCTTTCGGTTGCCCAGCTCGCTGCCGAGGGTCTGCCGTATCCCTGCTGCTTCCTCGCCACGTTCGGCACGGTATAACTCGCGGGCCGTCTCGAGCAGCGCCCGCTGGCGTACGTTGAGGTTACCGAAGGGGTCGAAGTAAGAGTCAAGGCGTGAGGCGTCAGCTACGCCAGTCCAGGTGAAGCGTGTTTCGCCCGCCTCCGTGGCAATGGATCGGTACCGGTCCACTGCCATGGCCGGCGCGATCCTGCCTTCCAGCACATCCAGGCGCGTCTGCAGCAACGCGACTTCAGGCGAGTTGCGCTCTACCTTGAGGGCTTGCACCGACTCCCGAACAAACGCGCGGTCCATGTTGCCGGTGCCGGACTGGACGCCCAGCAGGTTGAAGCTGGCGACAGCGGCGTGGTACTCACGGCGCTCCTCCCGCTGCACCAGCGCCTCACCGGGTTCGCCGAGGCTGGAGGGCTGTACGATCCGCAGGTCCGGGGAAGCGGCCAGGATCGCTTCGATGTCCCGCTTGTGGAACTCGCCAACCACCACGACAACCGTGCCGCCGGGGCGCGCTTTCACCGCGGCGGCTACCCGCTGCGCCTGCAGGTAGGTGCGATAGAGATACAGCCTGCGTGGCAGATCATCCGCTGCCCGCTTGGCCGGCGTTGCGGCCCACTGCGCGATCCGCTCCACGTCCTTTGCCTCGTCGGCGTGGAAGAGATCCCGCGTGAGCTGGCTCGGGGAGGGGAATGAAAGGAACTGCTGGAACCCGCTGGCAGGGCGCAGTTCCGGCGGCGCCCCCAGGTCCAGGCCGAATCCAAGCTTGGCATCTTCGACGGGTGGCTCCCAGTCGATGGGACACAGATCGATCCCGTTGCGCCGGGCGAAAGGAACCACGACGTCCTGAACTTCGTAGGTGAACTCGTAATAGTCGTTGCGTGCGAAGGCCTCCGGCGACCGCTCGATGCAGATGGCATCGGGCCTGGCATGCGCCAGGAAGGCCGCAAGGCGGGCAGGGCGGTCATTTCTGGCCACAAGCTGGGCAGCGTGGTCCACGCCAAGCACGATCACGGTTGTCGTCCCGTCGGCGGCCTTGGAACCTGCTCCGGCCGTCGCACACATCAACAGCAGCGCTGCCGAGAAAAATAGACGCCTCACACGTACTCCCTCCATTCCATCGGAACCAACATAGCGTGCACAGCCCCCTGGCTCGTGTGCCATTGGTTGTAGTCACGCCGCAGCTGCGATGCTGCAACTGGATCGTTACAGGGGCCAGCCTGCCTCTGGCGCCAGATGTCAATGACGCGGTAAGTTTCCATGACACGCCGCTGGACGGCGTCCAACAGGGACGTACCTCAATGCACCCCGATCACCGCAGCTACTTCAGGTTCACCTCGAAAGCCCGACTGAACAAATCCGTCAACGCCCTGATCGGCATCGTCGAAGGGATCGTGATCGACGGCCGGATCAATCCCCTTGAGCTCGACTACCTCAACCTGTGGTTGGTCGAGCACGAGGCAGTGCGAGAGCAGCACCCCATTCAACGAGCTGGTGCCGGTTGTCACTACCGCCGTGGCCGACGGCGTCCTGACCGAGGAAGAGCGCGCAGACATCCTGTGGCTGTGCGAACGGCTGCGCTCCACCGAGTTCTACGCCGATGTGACTGCCGACCTGCAGCGATTGCACGGAATCCTGGGGGGCATCGTTGCGGATACGCACATCTCCGTGGAAGAGCTCCGCGCCCTGTCAGATTGGATGGCAGATCACGAGCACCTGAGGACATGCTGGCCATTCGACGAGGTGGGGAGCCTCATCACAGGCGTACTCGCCGACGGACAGATAGACCCGAAGGAACACGCGTTGCTCCTCGCATTCTTTGCGGAGTTCACGCCACTGCTCGACGACCGCACGATTACCAATCCGCTCGTACTGAAAGAACAGAGGATCGTCGGCTTGTGCGCCGTGGATCCCGAGATCAACTTTCTGGATAGGGGCTTTTGCTTTACCGGCGCATCGTCACGCTTCACCCGCACCGAGTTCCAACAGATCGTCGAGAGGCTCGGGGGATCGGCCCACGCGGCCCCATCGAAGAAGGTCCACTACCTGGTCATCGGCGCGGAAGGCAATCCTTGTTGGGCCTTTGCCTGCTACGGGCGCAAGGTCGAAAAGGCCATTGCGCTTCGTAAGTCAGGGTCACGTGTCGTACTCGTTCACGAGCTCGACTTTCACGATGCATTGGCCGATCACGGCGGCTGATTCGCCTGGGCCGCCAGCAGCTTCAGGGCCAGCGATACCCCCAGCGCCGGTGGCACCGCGCTTGCCTTCGGCGCGGGCCTGCTGGCGAGCGTGAGCGTGCGGGGTCAATCCTCCGCACGTGACTTCACCTGAGCGACGTGCTCACATCGTTTTTTCCGGTATCAGTCTAAGTAGCTTGCCGTCCACCCCATCGGTGAGCGCATAGACGGAGCCATCTGCAGCGACCATGACGTCACGAATCCGTTCACCCAATTCGACAAGCAGCCGCTCCTGGCGCACCACGCGATCACCGTCACGAACGAGCCGGCGGATGCTCCGCTCACGCAATGCAGGCACCAGTAGATCTCCCTGCCATCCCTTGAAGAGGGCGCCTTGATACACGGCAAGACCGGAGGGCGCGATGGACGGCGACCAGATCACCTCAGGGTCCTCGAACGCCTTGTGCCGGGTAAACGGGCTCACCCGGGCAAACGGGTAGTCGATCCCGTGACTGAGCATCGGCCAGCCGTAGTTTGCGCCCGGTCGAAGTCGGTTGAGCTCGTCACCGCCGCGCGGCCCGTGTTCGCTGATATAGATGGAGTCTGTGACAGGGTCATGCACGATGCCTTGTGGGTTGCGATGCCCGGAGGTGTACAGGGGCGCCACGCTCGCGCCAGGCGCGAGATGGATGCGCATCACCTTGCCCAGTGAGTTGCGCACATTCTGCGCTTCCTCCCGGCGGGCACTACCGTCGCCCACGGTCATCAGCAGGATGTGCGTGTCGAGAAAGGCCACGCGGCCGCCGTTGTTGCCGTCGCTGGCTTTTGGCGTGGATTCGAAAAGAATCTCCACCTGTTCCATGGACCACGCATCGCCAACGCGTTCCAGCGCGCCACGGATCAACCGAACACCCACGCCGCGTTGATCTCGATAACCCTGCGTCAGATAGACGCGGCGATCGGTCTCGAAATCCGGCGACAGCGCAATGTCCATCAGGCCGATCACGCGTTCACGCTGATAGCCCGCGGGCATTTTGGATAGATTGACGTCCACACGTGCACCGGCGCGGTCAATCAGCTTCAGGCGGCCAGCCATTTCGGTGACGAGCAGCGTTCCGTCGGGCAGTCCCGCCAGCGACCACGGCCACTGAAGGCCGCTGGCGACGGTCGCGACCTGGTAGCCTCCTGCCGCAGGCGGCTGTGCACGTTGCGCCGTCGGCTGCATCAACATGAATGAGGCAAGCGGAAGCAGCACCAGGCCAGCCGGCAACAGCCAGGCCACGCCGCCGTGGGGGTGCGTTTCGCGCACGGTACGCGCCCTCAGCGTGTAGCTCACATAGCCGCCCACCAGCCCACACAGGCTGAGCAGGGCGTAGCCTGGAAGCTCCCGGATGGCGGCGATCGCCGGCATCGGAATCACACTGCGCAGCAGCGCGAGCACGACCGCCAGCCCGGCTACACCGGCGAGCAGTGCGCAGGGCAGGGCATGGAGGCCAAGCCGGCGCAGAATTGGCTGCAGACCTGACGCAAGCACGCCGCCGGCCAGCGAAAAGCTGAACATTACAGGTCCGAACCGAGCCAGATCTTCCACGGTGACTGCGGCCCGTGCCGGCCAGCTGACGTCCAGGCCCAGCTGGGTAAGGGCATGCAGATTGATCTGGGTCTGGAGCAGGCTGGCAACAGCGGCCGTCGCCAATGCAGCAGTGAGGGTGATTGAGACTGTTCGCAACCAGGAGCGCATGCAGGGAGTTGGTCAAAGCAGGCCGAATCCACACTCTAACAATGAGATCCGGTGAACCTCCAGTGATGCATTCCGTTGAAGAATTCACAGCGGAGGAACTGCACGGCGGCGACCCTCTACGGATCTTCCCTCTACGTAAAGCCTCTCTTCCCATGACAAACAAGCAACTCACGACCATCAATCCGTTGACCGAAGAAGTGCTCGCCACCTATTCCTACATGTCAGACGGCGAAGCCGCCGCCACGGTGAAGGCAAGCCATGACGCATTTCTTCAGTGGCGTCTGCGCAGTCTGGATGAGCGAGCGAAAGTCATCGCGGACATCGCCAAGGCGCTTCGTGCGCGCAAGGAAGAGTTTGCGCAGCTCATGACCGACGAGGTCGGCAAGCTCATTGAAGACAGCCGTGCCGAAGTCGAGCTGTGCGCCAGCATCTGCGACTACACCGCCAAGCAAGGGCCCGTCGCCCTGGCCGATGAAGAGCGCGAGGTGGAGGGCGCCACCGGCATCGTGACTCACGCCCCGATCGGCGTGGTTTACGGCATTCAGCCGTGGAACTTCCCGGCCTATCAGGCCATCCGCTATTCCATCGCCAGCCTGATGGCGGGCAACGGGGTGTTGCTCAAGCATGCCGAGAGCTGCACCGGGAGTGGGCTGCTGCTGCGTGACATCTACGAAAGCGCCGGGCTGCCCAAGGGGCTGTTTGGGGTGCTGCTGATCACCCACGACCAGTCCAATGACATCGTGGAGAACGACCTGGTGCGCGCGGTGACGCTGACCGGGAGCGAGGCCGCAGGGCGCACCGTGGCCGCCAAGGCCGGCGCGGCACTCAAGAAGACGGTGCTCGAGCTGGGCTCGAATGACGCGTATCTGGTGCTGGACGACGCCGACCTGGACCTGGCGGTGAAGACCTGCGTCAAAGGGCGCCTGTTCAACAACGGGCAGACCTGCGTCAATGCCAAGCGCTTCATCGTGACAAAAAAGAATTACGAGGCGTTCGTCAGCGCCTACGCAACGGCGTTCGAAGCTATCCGCATGGGTGACCCGAATGCCGATAACACCCAACTCGGCCCCATGGTCTCCAAGGCGCAGCGCGACAAGCTGCACGAACAGGTGACCAAGAGCGTCTCCCAAGGGTCACGTCTGATAGTTGGCGGCGAAGTGCCGGACCGCACCGGCTGGTTCTACCCGGCCACGGTGCTGGCGGATGTGGCACCGGGGCAGGTGGCCTACGAGGATGAGCTGTTCGGCCCTGCAGCGGCCATCATCCGCGCCGAGGACGATGAGGATGCGATGCGCATCGCCAACGACAGCCGCTACGGCCTGGGCGGCGGCATCTTCAGCCGCGACGTGCAGCGCGCCCGGGAGCTGGCCAGCAAGTACTTCGACACCGGCATGATCTTCATCAACACCTTCGACGTGGCATCGCCAACGCTTCCGTTCGGCGGCGTGAAGGCATCCGGCTATGGCCGCGAGCATGGTCCGGAAGGTCTGAAGGAGTTCGTGAACGTCAAGTCGATAAAGATTGCGGCTACAGCGTCGGCTTGATTTCGGCACCGGCACCGGGCTGCCGGACTCTGCGCCTGCTTGCGGTGGCCGAGCCGGGTAGGGCGTCGGGCGCAGGCTTGAAGCGGTAAGCTTCCCCCAGCTACAGGGGGAAGCTCATGCTCAAAAGGATTTCAGCAGGATTGCTGCTTTTTCCGCTGAGGCCCTTACTCTGTCGCCCGAGGCCCAACGCTCCGGGCGCCATGGACCGTCGGACAGCGTGATGAACCTGCCACCCTTGGGGTCCGAGGACTCCAAGCATTCGGGAACGGCATGTATCGGAAGTGAGTTGCGTCAGGCTCCGCTCCATACCTCATTGATAAGGGTGCGTTATCAGGGGTAGGGTAGATGTCCGGTCCTGGCCGGAAGCAGACAGCTGCGAGCCCCGCCTCTAGAATCGGCGTTGCCAGGCTAGGTTTGGGGGAAACAATGCAGCAGTGGAATTCCGCAGTCGACTCCTACTGGCATGGACTCTTCGACTCCGGTATCTGTGTGCCGACTGCAGATGAGTTCAGCCTGGTGATCAACCCGCACCTTGGCACTGCGCGGCGAGCAATGGTCATGGTGGCTAACAATGGGTGCACGCGTTCCGCAGTGTCTCCATGCGTGGCCTCTGCGCTGGGAATCGCGTCGGACGGTATTCCGGTCTCAGTATCATGGCTGCGCCAGGCACTTCACGCCGCAGGCGTTGAGATGCATGCGCCCGATGTCATCTATTACGTGGCAGCCGCCGGAGTCTCCGCAACGCGGAGCACCACCTTGGTAGAGGTACGCCCGTTGGCGCCTGACGATGCAGCACTGTTCGATGGATTCATGGCACAGATATCACCAGCCGACCAGGACGATGCGTCCGTGGAGCTCGGGCACTGGGCGGCCTTTGGCGCGTTCGTGGAATCGGAGCTGTTGGCTGTCTCCAGTCTCTACCCATGGGGTGGCGCGGCCATTGCCGATATGGGAGTGCTGACCATGCCACGAGCGCGCGGTAAGGGCATCGCCAGGTCTTTGATACTCGCGATGATTGAATACGCCGGCAAGCACGGGTATGAGGCTCAGTATCGCTGTCAGTTAGACAATGTGGCGTCGAATGGGCTTGCAAAATCTCTCGAGTTGGCGCCGTACGGAAAGTGGGAGGTCGCTTGCCTGCCTTAGAATCGCAGGGGTCTTGAAAGGAGGTCAAGGTAGCGATGTACGGCGAGGTCTGCGCTGCGGCATATGTCTGCTTCTGGCCGGAAGCGGACATCGGCGGGGCAGGGGATTAGGAATGTTTATCGGGGGCAGGGGAGGGCACGTGCCGTCCCGTCGCGCGCATCTGAACCTCTACCGGAGCGGAGAGCTTGCAGTAGTGGCAGATCTCTCTCCTGGCTGGTTCGCTGGCTTGTACGCCGTGCCCGATAGCCCTAAGATCTAGCTGTATTAAGGGGATGGCCCACCATGCGGTGAGCTATGGATGAATCGAATAACCGGACCCAAGCATCCGGCTATCAGGTAGTCAGGTCTACTCACATGGCAAAGCAGTACCCAAAGAGGTCAATCAGTGGCGACGCTGGCGAGCATTTCGCGGCGTACAAGTTTACACAAACCCTAAAGTGGCCTTGTCGACTTCAAAGTGTCGATTTAGGCATCGACGCAGAATTGGAGATTTGTGACCAGCAATTCTCCGCGACAGGAAACGTGGTCAAACTTCAAATAAAGTCCTTTCAAGAGTTGTCAGGATCACAGCGTCACGATGTCTACGTTGATGACTCAGATATCGACTATTGGCAGCGATTCTCAGTCCCAACCATAATCGTCTGCGTCGACCTTAAGAACGAGAAAGTGTACTGGAAGCCGATCAGCGCGACAGAAGCCTACGCGACAGGTGGGGCATCTAGAAAAATCACATTCAATTTGTCTGAGGATGAATTGAAACCTGAAGCAACGAGCAAGATTTCCTCTTTAGCATCACCAGATCACTTCAAAGATATTTTAGATTTGATCACTGAGGCAGAGTCCATCTACAAAAGACAAGTTGCTTCGGATGTGTTCGCCATTTCTGGCGATGAATTGGATGAAATACACAAAGTTAACGACACCTTTGAATCCATTGTTTCAAGAATAGAGGAAATTCGTCGCCATTACCCTTGGCGCATCAGCGAATTCTCTTCAAAAAAAATAGAGCGAATGAAAAGTGAGATGTACCGTTACTGGAACTATGCTGAGGTGAGTTGGAGAAATGGCGTCAATGGCATGTAGGTCTAGCGATTGGTCAAGCCGGACTCGTTATGCAAGTCGGCGCAATCCAGAGTTGAACACCCGCTACTGGCGGTAGCGGCGGCCGGAGGGGCGGTGGATTAGGAAGATTTATCGTGGCTACGAGCTCAGATCTTATCTGCGCCCGCTCTGTCTTAAGTACACGATTAGCTGTTGAAAACGTGGATCCGTATCGAGGTCAGGCGCGACCGAGCTTATCTCCTCGAGGCAGTCACCGAGGTCACTGGACGGCCATTGGGTTTGATCCCCTATCACCAGACTCAGGAAGTCCAGTGCATGTTCGGGGAACCTGCCGCAGAGGCCTGCCTCTTGTAGCCGATGCACCAGGTACTCCGGGTGAGCCGCTGGTAGCAACCAGCCGCGGAGCAGCGTCAAAGCCTCGGGGAACGCATCTTGTGCTGCCACACAAAGGCGGGCCAGGCTTTCGGCGATGGCGGGTGAAACGTTGTCTCGCGTCTTGGGCCAGATGGCATGCAGATACGGGGCAACCCGGTTAGTCCAATAGTCGGCACGTTGCTCACCCGCACCCTCCAGGGCTCTGACCAATGCCTGTGCAGCATCGTGCAAACCATCCGGTGGCAGTGCGCGAGTGGCGGCTGCCAGCTCGGTAGTGGTGAAGGTGTCACTCGCGTCAAGAGCGGCGAATGTCAGTAACGATGCGTATTGTCCATCGTGCTTGCCCAATGCCGCGTAGTGGCGCGGGGTGTCTAGGAAGGCCGGCTTGAGCTTTTCCATCAGCGGGCGGTACAGGCGCGGTGACCACAGGAATCCTTCCCACGCTGCACGTGCTTCGGCTTCCGAGCGCTGCCAGTCGAAAAGCGGCAACAGGTGTTGTGTCGCCCAATCACCATCGACGCGGAACAAGGCTATGACATGGGCCGCCAGCAACACACGGCCATGCTGATACTTGTCGATCTGGGTATCGCAAAGCTCGGTGAGCATGCTCTTGATCTCTTCCGGCAAGCCTTGCCCATCCTCCAGCGACCGTCGATACCACCAGCGTAGCAGTGCCTCGGTGACGTGCCCCACGGGATGATTGATGGCTCGCCCGACGGGATCATCGGTATCACTGCCACCCTGATGATCCTGCGCCAGGATACGACGAGCGAAAGCGAAGAAGAGTGCTTCGTGACCTTCGAAGGTCTTGGCAATGGCCTGTAGCCACCAGCTGACACCATGGGCGAGCGTCTGCAGTACCTTGTCAGGTGCGGTGGCCAGGATCGGCGCCATGTAACGCCAGGAGCGCTTCAGGAGTTTTTCCTCAGACCAGGCCTGCAGGGCCTCTCGCCAGCGCTCTGTAGGCCACACACCTTCTCTGGCCAGGGCGCATAAGGCACAAGCGGTCGTGGCAAAGTTGTCGCGACAGCGCTGCCGCCAGTCATCCTCTTGCCAAGGATCTGGGCTGGGCTGCTGCCTCAACCACTCGATGAGTTCACGGCGACTACGCGGTGCGGCGACGAACTTGCTCCACTCGTCGACATCGCCCATCCAGAAAGGAAATTCGTCGCGCTGATCTGCAGCGATTCGCCACTCAGGATACTGAGCTGAAAGTCTGTCCAGTCTGTCTCTGGCGACGCTGCCCAATATCGTGCCGACGTCGGCGATCTTTGCCAGCCGGAGCCATATTTTGTGGTCCACGATATGGATCCAGCGCTCCAGCTCGATGTCCTCCTTGAACATGCCGCGCGGAGGACCGCCGAGCACGGCCTGTTCCAGTTCGTGCAGCATCATCTCATCGAGGTGCGGCGCCAGTGCGACCAGCAGTCGCATGGCCTCCCGTTCGGTTTCCACCGACCACAGCCACCAGTTATCGTCTGACAGTAGCCAGTCGAGTGCCTTGCGATGGGGGATTACATTGTCCTGTGCCGCGGCAAAGAAGGCGAGGCGTCGGAACAGCGGATAGGGCGTGTGCCACCAAGACTCCGCCACGAGGACAGCCCGCGCCGGTGATTGTGCAACTGTGGCGAGCCACGCATCTCGGGTCAGGTCGATCAATGCGGTCCAGTCGCGGAAGTCCCGGTTCTGTGGATGTTCACTGATCGAGGGTTGATGCAGGTAGGAAAGGTCGCTCCTGTCCTCACCGCTACCGAGCTCGCGCATCAGATCAAGCGCGTCGCGCAACAGGGCGCTTACATCGGACAGCAACTCCGGCAATGCGGCATCCCAGCGCTCATCCCTTGGGAGATCCCGCAGGCTGGAATGGACGTGACCAGCCGACAGCACGATCTCCCATTCCACCAGCTCCTTGACGCGCTCCGGCTCGCGACTTTGGCCGTCCTCTGCGGGCCCTTGGAACGGTTCGCGCAACTGTACGCGCGGTGTCAACATCTCGCGCAGTTCCAGGCGCAGGGTTGCGGTGAGCCCATCGCGCTTGAAGCGGTTGCGCCAGCTATATAGGTCGAAGTCGCGCAGCCACGATTTCACGCGCCCGGTCAGCAGCAGCCGCCATAGGATGCGCATCAATGGTCCGGGGATCGCGCTGGGTGCGCCTTCACGAATGCGCGCCAACTCGGCGGTATTTCCCTCGCGTTCAAGTTTGGCCAGCTCGTCCAGACGCTGTCCGATCCACGAGACCAGATCGCCATGCAGCTGGCCGCCGTGCTTGACCAGCCATAGCAACAGTGCCGGGTCGTCGAGATGGCGAATCAGCCAGCGCGCCAGTTGTCGCATCACCTCGTCTAAGTGGCAGCCACGCGTGCCGGCATCGGCTAAACACATCAAAGGAGCCAGAGGATAAGGCGAGGGTCGGCGGGTCAGGCTGAAGGTGAGCTTGTCATCCACGGTTGTTCTGGGCGGGACACCGAAGCGGCCTAGGTCGGCATGCCGGTAGCGTTCCTCGCTCAGTGGCACTAGCCAATCCAGCGAAGGCACCGGGTCCAGATCGGCAAAGCGTCTGGCGGGCAAGCCGCCAGCATCGCTCAGTGCCCACAGCAGGCGGCCGACGAAGTCGTCCTGTCGGGTGCTCGCCAAGGGGCGAGCCATGGCGCATTCGACCACGATGCGCTCCTTGCCGTGCACGCCATCGCGGTAGGTCTCAGCCCAAGCCCGCAGGGTCTTGTGCAGGTAGGCGTGGCGGTTATGCTCGCGGTAGAGGATGGGGGTGACGTTCTTGGCTCGCCACTCGTTGGCCCGTTGCTCTTCCTTGCCTTTGGAAAAACTGCCGAAGGCGAACATCTCCGGCGGCGACTCACCCAGCAGACGGTCGGCTGCCAAGGCATCCATCATGTAGCGCAATACTGGGTCGTTGATGCTGTAGCCGACGAAGCAAACGGTGTAGTTGCGGAACAACTCGCTGACGAAACGCGCTGCCCAGCGCTCGGTGAGGTAGGCCAGGCCGAAATCGCCGCTGGAGACGACCAAGCGATCCAGCTCACTCGCGGTCGATGTGGCGCCAAGTAGTCCATGTAGATACACCAGGCCATCCCAGCGGTTCTTCGGCACCGGCAGGAGTGGTGCTTGAAACCGCTGGATTGGCAGGGACTTCGCCGCAATCACCTCCTCGAACAGACGATCGAAATTGGTGGTAATGAGGCGTGTATGGCCATTGCGACACTTGGCCAGCGTCAGCAATGCATCATGTGTGGCGATCGCGTTTGGGGCGCTGAGATCGGGTGTCAGGATGCCGGCCAACGCCCGGCGCACCGTCTCGCGGCCGCCGACGATGTCCGCTTCCAGCAGGCCGATGGCGGTATCGAACTGCCCGGCCTTGATCACGGCCTGCTGCACCGCGTTGGGTGTGGTGGCCAAGGTTACATATACCTTCGCCACCAGCCCGGAGAAACCCGGCAGGCGGGCCGGGTAAGAGATGCCCGCGCCGCAGAAAAACACCACGCGCCCGTCCTCGTGCGCCTGCAGCAGGCGTTCGGGGATATCGGGGCCGTGGCGGACGAACTGCATTCAGTGAGCCCCGGAGAAAACGCGTTCCAGCGTCGCCGGGATCAGCGCGTCATTGGCCTGACGGATGGTGGCGTGGCGGGATCTCAAGAGGGATTGCCGATCGAGGATTTCAACAACCTTGCGCTGCTTATCCTCCGGTGGCATCGGTAGTTCGACATTCAGGAATTGCTCTGGTCGGGTCCGTTCGCGACGAGCGCCAACTCCGCGCGTGGCGTCTTGAAGGAGGCTCCAGAACCAAGGCGTCCGGGCCAGTTCTCCGATATATGCGGGCGTGGCTTCACCTGGAACGCAACGAAAAGTGCGGTACTCGGGTGACACATACATTCCCGCAAGCTCGGGGGCGCAAAGTGCAAGTGCACCTTCCCATCCTTTCACCTGGCTCAATACCAGCGCATCTACGTAGAGGCGATTGAAGGCTCTGTAGGAGGTTTCTGTGCCTGCCACTGCGGCCTTCGGAAACAGGCCGCCACCGAAACCACGCACGCCGACTTGCGGATACTCGCTGTCAGCTCGAACAGGCACGGGCTCTTCGTGCAACTCGACAACGTCACCGAGCCGCCTCACTCGATCACCTGACAGCCTGTAGTGCAGGCTGAGAAACAGCGCTGCGGATTTTTGTTCGATGGCGTTGAGCCGCTCGTTTACCTGCCGCACCTTATCGGCCAGCGTGTCGAGTCGGCTGACAATGGCTTGTTGTTCGGAAAGCGGCGGCAGCACGATTTGCTGTGCGAGAAATCGATCCTCCTTGATGCGAACGCGGTTGGTTGTGCCTTCGCTGGCCGCCTTGCACAGATCGACGAAGTGACGTGAGCGCACCATCCATCCCATGAATGCCGGAGCGAGTTGTCTGCTGTTGGAAAACTCGAAGGAAGGAAAGTCGTTGCTGACGATCGCACCATCAAGCTCTTGCGGAACCAGCCCGATTGCGCCGTTGCGGGCGTCGATCTTGGAGAGGATCAGCTGGTTGGCACGCACTACACGTCGCGGAGTAGTGACATCAGCACCGCGAACTTTGCCACGGCTGATAACGCCTTTTCCCCAAAGACGGATGGTGACTTCGTCGTACTCGACGTCCGGCACGCACACGGCAGGCTCGCTGGAACGACAGAGCACATCGCCCAGTGCGATCTTCGGCCACTGGCTCATCCCTGCACCTCGACTACCAGAGCCTCGATCTCCACGAGCAGGCGCAGCACATCTTCCTCACCCGCGCGCATGGCGGCCACCAGGTCCTTCGGATCGGCGTGCTCTAGCCCTTCGGCGGCATGCGGGTTCTTCAGGTCCAAGTTGTAGATCGGCCAGTAGAGCGCATCGCCCTCGGCCTGCGCTGCTTTGGCGGCGGCCTCATGCGTCTGCTGCTGCGCCTTCAGCTCGCGCAGCTGCGCTTGCAGCGCGGCCTTGTCGCCATTGGCGGCATAGCCGATGGCCTGATCCAGTTCGCGGATTGGCTTGCCCAGGGCGAGGGCGCTGGCGCGCTCGGTTTCGGCTCGTTGCCAGTGTGGTGTGGCGGCGTCGATGGCGGCAGCGCGTTTGGCGGCGAAGTCCACGCGCCAGGCCTGCGGGCCTTCCTCGCGGGCGTTCCACCAGTCGAGCACGGACTGAAAGGCCTCGAAGGGTAGCGGTGCGGTCTTGCTGTACTTCTTGCGGCCCTCGGGCTGCGGCAGTTCGTAGTACCAAATGGTGTCGGTCGGGCAGCCGCGCTGGAAGAACAGCAGGTTGGCCGGGATGTCGGTGTAGGGCGCGAACACGCCTTGCGGCAGGCGCACGATGGTGTGGAGATTGAACTCCTTGAGCATCTCCTCCTTGATGACGGCGCACACGCCATCGCCAAACAGCGTGCCGTTGGGCACCACCACGGCGGCGCGGCCTCCCTGCTCTGCGCCATGCCCGGCATAGCGCAGCTTGCGCATGATGTACTGCAGGAATAGCAGTGCGGTTTCGGCCGTCTGCATGTTGGCCGGGAAGTTGGCTTTGATGCCGGCTTCTTCCTCGCCGCCGAAGGGCGGGTTGGTGAGGATTACGTCCACCCGCTCGCTGTGGCCGATCTCGGTGATGCGCCGCTCCAGTGTGTTGCCGTAGGCGATCTGCGGCGCTTCCAGCCCGTGCAGCAGCAGGTTCATCTGCGCCAGCATGTAGGGCAGCGGCTTGGCCTCCTGCCCGAACAGCGTGTCGCGCTGAAGGGTGCGGCGCTGGTCCGGATTGGTCACCTGCTGATTGAGGTGGTTGTAGGCCTCCACCAGAAATCCGCCGGTGCCGCAGGCAGGGTCCAGCATGGACTCGCCAAGGCGCGGGTCGGTGACCTGCACCATGAAACGCACCACCGGGCGCGGGGTGTAGAACTCGCCCGAGTCGCCGGCAGCGTCGCGCATCTCGCGCAGCATGGATTCGTACAGGTGCGAGAGGGTATGGATCTCCTCGCTGCTGCTGAAGTGAATGCCGTTGACCTTGTTGATGATGTCGCGCAGCAGGTAGCCGCTGACCATGCGGTTCTGTACGCCACGAAACACGTTGGCGATGACCTCGCGCTGGCTGCCTTTCTCGCCGCTGCCAGCCAGGCCGCGCAGATAGGCAAACAGACCCGCGCCGCGCGAGCCGTCGGCACGGTGGCATTCGTCCTGGTTGATGAAGGCCAGCAGTTCATCGCCGGTCAAGCCATCCTCACGCGCGGCCCAGTCGCGCCAGCGGTAGGAGGATTCGATGATGGGGTGATAGGGCTTGCCGTCGAGCTCCGCTTCTTCCTCATGCACGACTTCGAGGTCGTCGAGGAACTTGAGGAACATCACCCAGGTAAGCAGCGGCAGGCGGTCAACGTCGCCATTGAGGCCCTTGTCCTTGCGCAGGATCTTGCGGGCGCTGCCGATCAGCGCCGACAAGTTGTCGCGCGTGGTCAGCGGTGCCTTGGCACGTTTGGTTCTGGTCTTCTTTTCGGTTGCGGCCATTCAGGAACTTCTCGTCATTGGTAAAGAGCCGTCTGCAGGCGCGAGACGGCTTCCTTGAAAGGTTTGATGCCTCCGAAATGCCGGGTTGCGATTTCGGACGGGCTGCCGAAGCGGTCGAAGGGTTGCACCTTCATCAGCACGGAAAGGGCGTTGAACTGGACGATGCCGCGTTCGATGTACTTGTCGAGCAGCAGCGTGAGGATTTCGCGGGCCGAATCGCCGTACTGCTCGAACAGATCCTGCGCTGCCTTTCTGGCCTGTTCCGCGCGTTGGTGGCGGGTGAGCAGCGGCGCGTTCCAGGCCAGATGACACAGCAGATCGAAGGCGTCGGCGTCCGGCTGATCGGCGCTAGCCGCCAGCTCCTCGAAGCTGATGCCGCGCTCGGTCAGCTCACGCAGCACGTCAGCGCGGGTGTCGGGGTTGGCCCAGGCGGATTGCAGCGCATCGCGAGTCGGGTACAGAGTCCGAACGGTGCGGCCCGAGTATTCGGTGTACTTGACCACTTGTAGTTTTTTGCCGTCGGTGTCGAGGTCGTAGACCAGATGGCCGATCACCTCGATGTCGCCACCGTCGACGTAGAATTTGCGCGGTTCCTCCGGCGGTTCGGTGAGGATCTCGCCTTGGCCTGCGTCGGCGTCTACGGTGTAGTCGGCCTGCGGCTCTTCGACGCTGGGGGGCGTTTCGATGACTGATTCAATGGTCTCGCCAGCCTCATCGATGGTCACTTCCTCGATGCGTGCGGGATCGCCATCGAAATCCGGATCGGCAAAGTGCCGGGTGGCGGTGCCGGTGAAGTCGATGATGTTGAAGTATTCCTTGCCGTAGTCGACCTTCAGTCGGGTACCGCGCCCGATGATCTGCTTGAACTCGGAGCGGGAGCCGACCACGCGCGCCAGCACCACGTTCTTGACCATCTCGGCGTCAACGCCGGTAGTCAGCAATTGCGAGGTGGTCAGGATCACCGGCGTGGGTTTGTCCACGTCCTGAAAGTGCGCGAGGTGGGTAAGGCCAATGGTGCCTTCGTCGGCGGTGACGCGGCAGACGTAGTCGGAGTATTGCTTGACCAGATCGCTGTTGAGGTTGATCAGCTCTTGGCGCATTTCGGCTGCGTGCTCTTGGTCGACGCAGAACACGATGGTTTTGGCGAAGCGGTCGGTGCCCTTGAGGAAGTCGGCAAGATGCTTAGCGATGGCCTTGGTGCGTGCACGCAGCGCGATGACGCGCTCGAAATCCTTGGTCTGGTATTCGTCGTCCGGCACTGGGCGGCCGAAACGGTCGAGCTCGTCCTTGGACGGACGCCAGCCAGCGGCATCCACCGTGGTGATCACGCGATGCACGCGATAGGGCGCGAGGAAGCCATCCTCGATGCCCTGGCGCAGGCTGTAGGTGTAGACCGGGTTGCCGAAGTATTCGTAGCTGTCGCGCGATTCCTCGCGCAGCGGCGTGGCCGTCATGCCGAACTGTACGGCAGGCGCGAAGTAATCGAGTACCGCACGCCAGTTGCTGTCGTTGCGGCTGGAGCCGCGATGGCATTCGTCGATGATGATCAGATCGAAGAAGTCCGGCCGGTACTGGCGGAATACGTCTTCATTGGCGGTGGACAGCGCCTGATAGATGCCGAAGTACATGTCCCGGCTCTGGCTCACATCGCCCCCGGCGATCTTGTGGCGGGCATCGCCAAACGGCGCGAACATCTTGGCCATCGGGTCATCGACCAAGATGTTGCGATCGGCCAGGAACAGGATCTTCGGGCGCCGGTACTCGCCGGTGCGGTTCCAGCGGCTGCTCCACAACTTCCAGCACAGCTGAAACCCCACGCAGGTCTTGCCGGTGCCGGTGGCCAGCGTGGCGAGCACGCGCTTCTGACCAAGCAGGATGGCCTCGATCACGCGGTTGATCGCGATCTGCTGGTAGTAGCGCGGCACCTTGCCCGAAACCAGGTTGAAGGGTTCGAGCAGGTGGGGTGTGGCCGGATCGGGTAGATCGGTAGCAGCGGTCAGTCGCTGCCAGAGTTCGGCGGGCGTGGCGAAGCGCTCCACCTCACGCTCGGTGCCGGTGGTGTAGTCGATCTCGATGATACGATGGCCGTTGGTGGCATAAGCGAACTTCAGGCCGAGAATCTCGGCGTACTCTTTAGCCTGCTGCACCCCGATTTCCGCCGGTAGCCCCAGTTCTTTCGCTTCCACGACGGCCAACGGATAGTCGCGCCGGTAGTACAGCAGGTAGTCGGCGCGCTTCTGCTTGCCACGGCGCACGCGACCACCGGTGACCATGATGCGGCCATTGGTGAAGGTGCGCTGCTCGCCGATCACGTGCGGCGCATTGCCCCATTCAGCCTCGACGAGCTTGGGTGTGACCAGTTCCCGGCAGGTGTCAGCCTCGCTCACGATTTCGCCAATTGTCATCAGTGCCCCCGTAGTACCCATGCAATTTTACTCGAGCAACCTGGCTGCTGGATTCTGGTCGCATGCACCCGATTGGAAGTAGCCCAATACACTCGACACCGACCGGTGCTCGGTCAGTTGCATGATCGCCGGCAACGCCACGCCCTGGCGGCTGGCTTCGGTGACGAACCCCGAGCGCAGACTATGCCCGCCGAAATCCCCCTCCAGACCCGCTAGGCGCGCCCGCCGCTGCACGATCTCGCCCACGGCGGCCGGGGACAGGGCAGGGCCCACGCGTTGCTTCCACAGCCGCCGGAAGATCGCCCCCTCGGTGATCCCAGAGGCCTCCAGCCAATCCTGCAGGGCGAGGGCGGCCCGATCCAGCACCGGCTTGTCCGGGGTCGAGGTGGCGGTAGCGCCGGCCTGCTGGGTCTTGCTGTGCTCCAATCGGTAGATATAGCCCGCCTCGCCGATCCGACGCAGGTCGCGCAAGTCAGCGGCGGCGATCTCGCTGCGCCGGCGCCCACCACTGGCGAATCCGAAGCAGAGTAGGGCGCGATCCCGAACTCCCTCCAAGCTGTCGTCACAGGTGGCCAACATGGCCTCCAGCTCGCCCAGGGTGATCGCAGTCTTTTTGCGTGGGCGCTCGCCGCGCTTGACCGCGGCCCGCGCGGCGCGACTGAGCACGGTGCGGATTGCCGGCTGCTCGCAGGGATTGGTGGCTTGTTTGAGCCGGTGTGCGGTGGACAGTACGGCGACCCGGTGCCGCACGGTGGCCAGCGTCCAGGGCCCAAGTTTGGCTTTCAGGCCGGCCGCCACCAAGGCCTGATCGACGGCCGGCGGCAGTTCCCAGGCCAATTCGCCGTAGGCCGAACGGCGCTGTACGTGGTCGACCACAAACTGCAGCACAGTCGCTTCGGGCACCGGCAAGGTCAGCTCGATCCCGTAGCGCGCCGCATGCCAGCCGGCCCAGTAGCGCAGCGCGCTGCTGTAGCTGCGGGTGGTGTTCTCGGCGGCCGCTTCGGCCAGCAGTTCGCGCACCGCCTCGGCGGCTTGTTGGGCCAACTGTTCCGGCAGCACCAGGCTGGCAGTCGTCGCGGCGAGCACGGGGATCGTAGAATTATCTTTCATACTATGTAATATATACTACGACATAGAGCTTATAACCGCGATAATCATCACTTATCGCCAGTACGTTACCAGCAGAGTAGGGCGCCAGTACAGGAGACTTCGCATGGCCCGCGGCATCACCGAATCTGACGTCCACACCGCCGCCGACGAACTGGTGGCCAAGGGTGAGCGCCCAACCGTTGAGCGAATCCGTGCTCACCTGGGGACCGGCTCTCCGAACACGGTCACTCGCTGGCTGGAGACTTGGTGGATTCGACTCGGCACGCGCCTGCAGCCACGACGTCCGGACTTTGAAGACGCCCCGGCGGTGTTGGCGGAACTAGCCGGGCAATGGTGGGAGCTGGCGCTGACGCACGCTAGGGAGGCGGCCCTTCGAGAGTTCGCAGAGACTGAGCGGTCACTGGCTACCCAGCGTGAAGCGCTGGATGCCAGGTCACGGCTCGTGGCTGACGAACTGAGTCAAATGCGCTCAGAGCGCGCCTCGGCTATCGCCGGCGAACGCATAGCTAGTACGCAAGCGGCCGAACTGGAGCGGTTGGTCGATCAGCTACACCTGCAGATCTCAGAGCTAACGGAGCAGCGGGATCTTGGGCTTCGGAGAGCCGATCGAGCTGAGGCAGCAAGACAAAATCTTGATGCCCGGCTTCATGAAACGCTGGAAACGGCAAAATCTGAGCGAGAGGACTGGACCGAGTACGTCAGATCTGTCGAGAATCGAACGCTCGGCGACGTGGATCGATCTCGGCAGGAGGCGAAAGATCTCCAGGCTCAACTCAACAATCAGGCCAAAGCCCAGAGGGCAATCGAGGATCAGCTACGCCAGGAGCTGCATGCAGCCCAATCTGCAGCCATCTCGGCCGGTCAAGCTGCCGATGTTCTCCGGGGCAGGTGCGAGGGACTTGAGAAGCAACTCAGCAGTCTACGAGAACTTCCGGCGCAACTGGAGGCAGCCTTCAAGCGGAACACACCGAAGCAAGCGATCCCAAGGTTGCGCCCACGACGCCAGAGCCCGAAGTCGACATGAGCGTAACCGCCGAAGGGTCCCCGAACAGATGAATCGATCTTCTGCGGCTTTCCGACGCATGCTGGCTGCATCGATTGTCGCTTGCACGCGCGCCACAACCTGATTGTTCGTCGCAGAGATTTGACGGCAAGCTAAGTCACTGATTTCTTGGGTCATAATTCTATCGCAACGCCACAATCTCCATGATCCAACGCAGATCTTTCTGTGCCTAGGATGCCAGTCGCAGACATTCCTTCCACTGGAAGGTCAGATGCCGACAATTCCGCCCTTCGGAGATCCGATGCAGACAATTCTGCATCTCAACGAACTAGTAAGGGGCGGTCCAGGTTTGGCAGGGAAGGATCCTCCATCCACTACACCTGACCGCCGGCTCTGCTTCGCTCCTTGCGGGCGCAGCCCAGCCACGCCAGAGTCAGAAGGCACGAGCTCCTTCTATGTCTGATCAACACCACTGGGCGGATCAGTGCGGCTTCATCATCGGTAGCAGAGCCGTCAAGTCGGCCGAGCAAGTGAAGGGCGGAGCTCGCGAAGCCGCGACCCAGTACCCGTTCGTATGCCCGCGCCAGGGCCTCGATCGCAGGGTTGTCAGACGGGAGGAGAGACATTGCCTGCGCGATCTCTCTTAGGACCGCCTGTGTGGGCCTACCCAATACACGGCCATCCAGGAACAGGTGCTCGCGGACTCTGTAGGCGGGGAGCAATACAACCGAAGCGCGCGAGGATGGCTGCCCCCCACCTTCCGAGGCCTCAGGCAAGCCTAAGCAGGCTCGCTCACGTGCCGAGAAGGTCGACTCGCGGAACTTCGCCGCAACTGAGGCCGTGATACGCGCCATCGGTCTTTCAAGCGCCTGAGGAAGCTCAAGAAAGAAGTCACGACCTGGCCCCATGGACGGGGCAAGGCGCGAGAACGCGGCCTTCTGGGAGCGAGCTTCGACGGATTGCGCATGACGTACGGTAGACGCCCTGATGAGCACGTCCGACGAGGCGTACTTCGGTCGGTACCAAGGGTAAGCCCTGCCGCGAAACAGGACTGCCGCCTCCTCGGCGGACGTCAGATCATCTCCCACCCCGATCAGCGTTCGCCGACCTCGACTCGCCCCGGCCCAGCGAAGGTATCGCTTTATCCAGCTGCCACGAAGGTCCTCGATCCTACCTTCTTCGTCAAGGGTATTCCGGCTCGAAACCGGGTCATGCCCGCATGGGCATAGTAGGGGAGGGGCATCGGAGCGAAAGCCATGCCATAGCGGTCTCGAGCAATGGTCGCACTGAGATGAGAGGGGTTGCGAGTGCCACGGACACCGGTTGACCCAAGGCATCTGGAACAACATCGAGTGATACCCAGTTTTCATGCACTCAGTACACCCCGACAGGTATGGACGCCAGTGCGTCGCAGAACCGCCGAATGCTTGCCAAGCAGTTGGCTGCCACAGTGGCGCGAGGATAGACGCAGCAGGAATTCTTGCCGCAATCGAAGTTCTGGCCTTTGCAGAGAGACAGAGCTGACGACACAAATCCTCGGTGTACCTTGGGCGAATGCCGAACGCACCATGACCATCACTGCAGTAAAGGCTATTGAATCTCAGCGTCTGAACAACGAATCCGAACGGGGAAATGCCGGCACTCCACGCTGGCGGTAGGTGGGCTACAGTTCTGACCTCACTGTCGCTATCCATTGATGCCTCCATCTGCTGTGAAAGTCAGCGCTCCCGATTCGCCATCAAAGGCAGCAAGATCCGAGAAGGCGACCGACATTTCAATGTCACTAGACGTGACCTCCTTGAAGCCAATTTTGCAGATGACCCTGGTCGCCAAGTAGTACGCAATGAGGCGCATAGCCTTGAGAGGCCACTCATCTTGACTGGAGTGCCCGGCTGCGGCGCGACAGCTGCAACCGGCATTCCAGATCTGCTCACTGAAATGCCGTAAACGGAACTCCCCGTCGTAGAGCTCTGGCGCAAGGCTCCTGGGCAAGGTAACGCCGGCTCCGGCGCTAGCCTCTACCTCGTCCTCGAAGCGCTCCAAGAACGTCTCAACGTCCAGGGCCCCTCGAATTCCATGCAGGCGATGGTAGCGGGTCAAGAAGCGCCCACGGACCTGAGGTGTGACCGTGGTTCTATTGATCTCTTCGCGCCGGCTGGAAGTGTGATTGTCCTGAAACAGGAAGATGACAAAGAGCGAAATGCCCTTCTTCTCCAGCGCGTTATCGATTGTAATGAAATGTTGAAAGGCGGCTTGCTCCAGCAAGTTTGCATCATCGGCGATGAAGAATAGCGATCCGCCGCCTGCAGACCTGAGCATCAGATCAACGGTATTAACGATCCTCTCGATCTTTCGGTCAGCAGCCTGGTGGGAGATCACTTGTGAGCCGAGCTGTGAAATGAACCAGTCCAGGAATGCGGACTCTCCAGGACCAAGCACCCGGAGGTTTGCCTGCTTGGCCACGTATTTGCATTCTGTCCATTCAGTGTTTGCGCAGATGAACTGCGCGAGGGTACTTTTTCCGAACCGGGTCAGCGAATGAAACCCGATACCGCGGTAGTCAACCTCAAGTGCGGAGATGATCTTGGTCAGAGCATCTTCCATGCCGCGGGTCGGGATGATGGGCTCTCCTTTGTAGTTGAACGTTGTCATTGCTTCGGCCCCTTCCTGCCCAAGTTGACCCGGCCGGTAATGGGTACGAACAAGTCCTCAGCAGGTGCTCGCTGTTGGCCGGTCTCGGCCAAAGGCAGTGTCGTTTCCTTAGCCACCGGTGAAGCCTCAGATGCCGCATCTAGGTCACGCCGGTGTCGCGTTGCTGCAAGCGCAGCGCCGTGCTCTGAGCTGAAGTTCCTTCTTACATGCTCCCTGTACGCGATGACCGCATCTTCTGCACCACTGATCTCGAAGCCATCCGTTCGGCTTCGGCGTTGGATTAACCGCCTAAGCGCAAGGCTATGCGGTGAGCGACCCCAAGGGCGGAGCGCCCTCAGGACTACGAACAGCTCTCCTGACGCGGTGTATAGATGCAAGAACCTTCCATCGTGGATGTCGACCTCTGCCGCGAATTTCTGGCCTAACAAGTCCCACCTGTTCTTCATTGATGCGGCTCGATACTTCGCGTGCCCAAAGCGCGCATAGGGCTGACGCCTCTTACGTCGATCTCCACGAATGGTTACGGAGAAGTTGTGCTTCGAAAGTGACCGAGCCCGATCCTCGTGATCCTTGGTGGCAAACAGCCATCCGCCAGACGCTGCAAAAGACTGAAGCGCCTCGACTGGCGTGCGGTTCTGGAGCGTGTTGATCGGCGATATGTTAGAAGCCGCGATCGTGACATCCATGAGATCTTCGAGTGCCGTGGGCTGCATTGGGAAGTTCTCGAATTTGTAGCCATTCGTTTTGGTCGCATCGGACAGCTCGCCCGCCGGCCGGAACCCGCCTGGCAGCTTTCGGACCACCGCTTCTTCCATCCGCTTGTTCCACGCTTCGAGGTGACCACGCGTTTCAGGAACATGGCTATGCCCAAGATGAATGACACCCATCAGCTCCGACGCCATTCGCAACCTATTGACCTTCAATTTGTGAGCCATCGCATTGTCGACACTCGTAATTGCTCCCGTTGCCACAAATCCAATGACGGACAAGGATCCGATGCACGCCCCTGGCTCATAGTTCATTGAGGGCACAACGAGGTCACGAACGGACCTTTCTCGCAAGCTTTCTGCGCATGCCGCGTTGAATTCGGTTCCGTTGTAGTTGGTGGAGAAGGAGAGCCACCAGCTAGAGCAGAGCCGCATCAGCGCGAAGTAGCCGACTATCAACCACGTCTTCGTGATCGTTTGGAAGAACGGGTTCCCATCCGCGTCCTCGCCTTCAACATTGAAATTCGTGTCCAAAGAGTGTCCATCGAACTGCACCCAGTCACCCATCTGTAGCGCAAACACTTCGTTCAGCTGGCTGGCTAGGGTTGCGTCCTCTATCTCGAAGCCATCATCTACAAACGGAGAGCCTTGACGCAGTCTTTTTAGGTACTGCAGGACGCTTCTCCTCGCACATGATTTGTCGTTAGCTGGATAGCGATCTGCCGGAACCGACTTCTGCACAGTCTTCTTCAGTAGTTTGAAGAATCGATCAAACTTGGGGCTGCGCTCATTTCTCGAAGGCAGTGGGCCGGCGTAGCCTATGAGCATTTCTTCGAATTCCGGGAGCTTTCTCAGGAACGAATTGAATGCTCCCGGTCCCGCAGCGGCTGGAAATTCTGCGGCAAGGCGTTGGCTGGTATTTCTTACTCTGTATGGCAGGCAGGCGCGCCAACCCCACGGCCGCCCATCTGGGGACGTCTGCTGTGTGTTTCGCAGCGTCAATGCAAGCGTCTTGGCGTTCAGCCCGTGACGCTTCGCGACCGCAGCGATCGAGGAGCCTGCGACGACGGCATGAACTGCGTCAACGCGAGCCTGGTAGGACTTGAGTTGGTTTGAGGTCAGCCCTTGAGGACTAAGCAGATCCCAGGACAGTAGCTCCTCGCGACTCACCCCGCTCATGGGTTTGCTCCCAGCGTAACTGACGACGAGGTCCGAAGCCTCTCATTGAAGTTGATCGCCAGGTCCCCGCGATGTACCAGAAGACAGGTCGCACTGCGAATATCCCGCCAATCGAACGTCGGGCGCAGGCTCGTTTCGATTGCATGGAAAGAGCTGACGGGGTGCCTTCTCATGTGGGTCATCACTGCGTCAATGAAGACACTGATTCCTCGCGACCGTCTAGCTGCCTGCACATAAGGAAGCAGCTCAAGTCGCGTGGCATTGGCCACCCGTGCTGCAAGAATGGACTGCAACTTCCGGATTGCAAGGTCCAAACCCGCACGCTGTGAAGCTTCCATCAGTTCGGCGCAAAACTGCTGTTCGGCGCGGAGCGCCGGAACAGTGGCGGCGGCCTGTCTGCGGAATACGATGAAGCTTTCGGTGCCACACTTCCTGGAGATCCAGAAGCAGAGCTCAACATCTCGGCCACGCACCAGTAATGTTCTAGGGCGCTCAACGTAGGTTGCCACGCTTGGATCAAACTCCAGATCCAGCGCCAAGGCCAAGCGGCATGGTTCCACGACAGCAACCAGGCGTTGGTTATTCCTTGGTGACTGGTAGTAGTAGGCGTCCAGTCTGGTGGATTCAGAGGGCGTGAGTGGGCGAGCGGTGTACGCCTCCTTGCTAGACGCGGGCGGGGTGTCTGATGAGGTGACTGAAGGGTGGGGAAGACTAGCCATGACGCCTCTCCCATTGAATCCCTAGCCGGTGGCCGGCAGGGGAGGCGGTGACCGGAGGAGCGGCAAGGGCATGGCACCGAAACTGAAAGAAGCGAGCCGCGTACCCAGCTAGCCAGTCATGGTGACTGTTCGCGGCAGTCATCACGGGGTAGTGGCGGGTGATGCCGCGCAGAGTGGCGACTAGCCGGCTTCGGCGTACAGGCCAAGCGGCATAAGAAGTTTCGGTGGGGCGCAGGTTGGGGTGATTGACCCGAGCAGTGTCGAACATTACCGGGCAGGCAGCTCCTGAAAGCATGGTTTTCTCCGGATTAGGTGCACGGTGGCACCACACCGCGAGGGACGGGGCGGGCCAGGGCGCAACCTTCACTCGGGTCGGCATATGCCGGCCCATGTAAAGGCAACACCTGTCTGGCCGACCATCACTGGCGGCTTGACTTCGCGGAAGAAATGAAGGAGCCTAAACCTGTTGGTGTTTAGTACTTCCTACCTCTCGCTCTTTCGAGAGGCTAATGCCCTCGTTGACGCGGGGGCATTGTCATTTCCAGGGGTCAGAGAGGGCGGTTTCAGCTCATGCTCAGGGCTTCCTGGTGGGTTGGGAAATGCGGCTAGCCGCCGGACGATGCCTTCGCAGAATCCACGAAGGCGGCAACATCGACAGTGTCGGCAAACCAGCCGCGGCGCTTGGGCAGCAGGAACATTTGGAAGGGCAGCGACCCGCGTGCGCGCGCCTTGGCCAACGACGCAGTGCTCTTGTAGCCAAGGATCCTTGCGGTCTGGGCCGCAGACAGAACAGCGCCGAAGGTGCGCAGGTACTTCGTTTCGAGCGAGTCTTCGGACATCTGCCGTACTCAGTCGTGGTCTGGCCGCGCAAGGTCGCGCACTGACAACAACTCTACTCGTGCGCGCAACCCCCTGCAATATGGCTAACATATTGATTGCAATGCACTTAATTGCGGGCAATTAGGCGTGGAAGCACTTTCAAATCGCATGGTTGGGAATGCGAAATTGCGCCGGTTGGGCTTTCAAAGCTTGAAAGCTTGCGGTTGAGTTCCTCGTGTCATTAGCGACCGCTTGTGAGGAGCTAGGAGACACCCCGGTAGCGTTCGACTCCTGCAACGTTCCGAAAAGCGATCTCCCTTGAGGAGCGCCCCCCCCATGGATAGGGCATCCAGAGCCGGTGCTTAGCCGGAAGATCAAATCAGAAAGCATGATGCACTGGGAATCGCGGAGTAGAGGGCGGCGTAGAAGACGCAGTCGAGCAGAAGACTCGGACGCCGGGTTGTGAGGTGCTTTGGGCCGGAAGTTGTCCTCCGCCAAACGCGGGAGGAGGCATCCAGCTTCATGATTAGGATTCGTTATCGGGGGTAGGGTAGATGCCCACTTCTGGCCGAAGTCGGACATCTGCGAGATGGATTGCCGCCGCTGGGACGTATGCCGGCGAGGGCGACATCACGCACGCCGCTTCCCTCGATCCGGTGAGGCAGTCGTTCCATGGACGTACTGTCGAGCTGGTGGCTCGATGGGGTGCAATGGCGATGGATGAGGACTGTATGAGGGAAAGACCCTGGCGACCGTCGGCCCTCTTGTTTCCCGAAAGCCAAATGCAATGGCTGCCAAGGGGTGACGCCCCCACCTGATTCGAGGGGGATTCATTCAATCAAGGTGCCATGGTGCCGACTTTACCGGATCGATAGCGTGCTGCTACTTTACAGGCGGTGGCAGCAGGGTAATGAGCGCCATCCAAGGTGCAATGGTCAGGGCGGTAGCGAGGTAAGACCTCTTCAAGCACTTGAACTTAGCGACCAGGATCTTGGAATTCCTCCAGCATTGGCCCAACACGTCGCGCTCAAACCCATCCAGCGTTCTGGTTTCACACGCGCGCAGGAACTCAGACTCGGTCATTTTTTCGATTCGACTAAAGAAGATCAGCGAATTGGATCCGCCGCGAAGATCGGGAAAATAGCCCAACCACAGGTTCCAGAAGCTCAAAGTGAGGGGCGTCAGGAACAGCACGCCAACGACTGAAACAAGCAGGGTGAGATCTTCTGGCTTGGGGATTCGGGTGGAGAGCATCGCCAGCATGCCCAGGTTGATGCCCAGACCCACCGATAGCTTCGTGTCCACTCGCGAGAAGAAGCCAAGAACGAGTTGAAGCTGCTGCCATGCAGCGTTAACGCGGTCGCTTTGATTTGGCTGGCGGTCGCCAGTATCTCGAACTTCTTGCATGTTGAGGGTTCTCTTTCTTCGTGCATCCGACTTGCTTGCGCCGGATGGCGTTGCGAAGACCGCATGTCTCCAAGGTCCCGCAGCAAGCCATTCCCGCTGCAGCGCATTGATCAAGGAAGGCCCTGTCGGCTAGCGCGCAGCGGTGCCGCTCCAGGACATAGGTCGCCAGAGCTTCGGCGTGGTCCGCGCATTCCGCTGTCGTGCGCTTCGGTCGGCAACCGCAGGGGCAGGCCAGCTTTCCGGAAATCAGGGAATTGCTGCGAAGTGAAACGCGCGCAATCAGTTGATCGCCACGCCACAGCTCCAGTCGACGCTTTCCCGGCCGCACATCTTGCCGGACTTCGAACAGACCGGCTTGCGCCGCCGCCTTGAATTCTGGGCCCAGGCATTCGGCCGCCTGCTCCGCGATAGCTTGATGCTTGGCCGCGTCGCCATGGGCGCGGCCGTTTTCTGCACCTGGGAAGACCCTGCGTACATTCGCGCTGATTTGATGGGCCAAGAATCGATACACCGTCGACCACCACTGTCTGGCTGCCGCTTCGTCGATAATGTGCCCCGGCTTACCGTCACCCCATCCCAGGCAGAAGCTTTGGTTGGGGTTGATGTGTCTGTCAGGGCAGAATTGCGGAAGTTGGTGGTGTCCTGGGGCTTCCTTAGCAGACACGTGCTCCCCGGCGATGGAGATCGCCAGGGTGAAAACATGCACAGCCCCGCCTGGACGAGTGACCGAGATCTCAGCCCTCCCTCCGCCTGCGGCGCGATGCAGCGTGGCACCGTAGTCCGATGCCACGCCTTGCAGCAATTCGAAGGCCAACGCCATCAGTGGATATCTGAGTGCGGGCGGATCGGCTGTTCAAGGCCGGGAACCACCGCGGGGGCCGCCTCTGCGTAATGGGCCGCCAACACCGCCTTGGCCACTGGGTCACCCGACGCGGCCAGTTCTTCCACCGCTGCCGCGTAATCGAGGTTGGCCACCTTTCGGTCAGATGCGAACACTCGACGAACTGCGTCGGTACCGGCGTTGTAGGCCTTCTCACCGATCGCGGTCTGCACGCCATCGCACTGCCGCTGTTCGGCCTCCGAGGCCAGCACCGCCCTGCCGGTTGCGCAGCGCACCAAACTGCCCTTCATTCCCAGCCGGGACAGTGCCAGCGGCCCAAGCTCAAAGCCGATGGCCAGACCCAGCTCCTCGGTGATCGAACCCTCGGAGTTCAAGTAGTCAATGGCCACGGCGAAGCTGCTGCGAAGTGCGCCTGCGCACTGTACAGCTGTACTCACCGTCGCTTCGGTGTCGGTCTCCTTTGAGGTACCTTCCAGCAGCACGCCTTGCAGGCAATCGCCGATAAAGCGAATGCGCCGCCCGGCAAAGTCCAAGTGCACTACCGCATCCAGCTCTGACCGCAGCACGTGGAGAGCGCGTACCAGATGCTGCGGATCCTCATCCAGATGCTTATCTACGAAGTTGGTGAAGCCGTCGATGTCTGCATACAGCGACACACCCTCGAAGCGCTTGGACTTGGCAGCGCTAAGCAGGCTGAAGTCCAGATCGGAAATCGGCGGGGTAGGGCGGCTGAATTCGAATTCGCCAATGGGCAGGTCCTCCTGCTCCTCCTTCCAGAGCTCTATGATCCGCGTCTTGGAAACGCCCAAGCCTGCCGCCTCAACGCAGGCCGCCACCTGATCCTGGGTCAGCGGCGTGGTGCGGTCTTTGTCGCCGCTCAGCGCCGGCAGCTCGAGCAGCGCCCGTGCACCATGGGTGAGGTAAATGCCCTCCGCCACGCCATGGCCGGCGCACTTGGCGGCCTGATTTGCCGGGGAGCCCAGGAAGAGCGGCTCGCGGCTGGCGCGGCGACCGTTGTTGACGGCCAGTGCCAGCCCGCTGTCGATACCCACACGGACCTGTGCATTAGGGATGTGCTCATCCGTATCGCCCGTTTCGGCCAGAACGTCGATGGTCAGCTGGGCAATGGCCACCGCGCGCTCGATCCGTGCGCGCTCATCGGCATCGCCATAGGGCTTGGTGACCACCGCATGCAACCGTTGGTTGTGGAAATCCACGCGGACCGTCTCACTCTCGACCAGGAGGCGGTGGACGGCGCGGTAATGCTGATTCAGGAAGCGGAGAGCGCGCTTGTGGCACGTTTCCCCTTCAACATTGGTGCAGTTGAGCATGTCCTGCAGATTGACGATGTCGATGTAGACATGCGCGCCGTTAACCCGATAGGCGCGGTTGACCGCGATATTGTCCAACGAGGTCTCGCGCGTGTAGTCACGAATATCGACCTTACGGACTTCCTCGTAACGCGTGGTAAGGCGCTTCTTGGTGCGGTCTTCCTTCCAGCTATGTCCCATCGTCCTGCTCCCTGCGGCCAAATGGAGACCGAGCCGGAGCGGGTCGCGTCGCTCTCGGGCCGGGCACCAACCGGTTTTCGGCTGGTTCATTTGTCGTATATTGGGAGCCAGTTCACACTTTCAAGGGAGGGAAGGTATGGGGGCGAGCATTATCGAGCGACTTTCTGCCGACGGCGGCAGGCGACTGGTGGCGGCCTTGGCCGAGTTCCGCACCCTGGCGGGGCTGGAGGCTGCTGCCACGCAGCTGGCTGAGGCCGGGGAACTGCTGGAAGTCGCGGCTGGCGCGTCCTTCATCACGCAAGAAGATGCCGAAACCGACGTGTTTTTCATCGTTGCCGGTGCGGTGGACGTGATCGTCAATGGCAAGGTGGTCAATACCCGCCGAGTCGGGGAACACGTGGGGGAGATGGCAGCCATCGAGCCGACCCAGTTGCGTGCGGCCACCATTACCGCCACCGAGCCCACAGTGGTGTTGAAGGTGCCTGAAAGCGATTTCAGTCGCGCTGCCGATGCACACCCATTGATCTGGCGGCGCTTGGCAGCTGCTCTGTCGCGCCGGCTGAAGGAGCGTAACCGAATGATTACGGCCCCCCGCGAACGGGTCCGGGTCTTCGTGATGTCCTCGGTGGAGGCGCTGCCGGTCACCCGCCTGCTGGTGCAGCATTTCGAGCACGATCCCTTCCTGACGGTGGTCTGGGACCACGGCGTTTTCCGCGCGGCCAACTACACCCTTGATGAGCTGGAGGCCCAGCTGGAGCAGGCGGACTTTGCAATTGCCGTGGCGCATGCCGACGACATGGTGATCAGCCGCGGTGACGAGTGGCCGGTCATGCGCGACAACGTCGTCTTTGAGCTGGGCATGTTCATTGGGTTTCTGGGACGTCGGCGCGCCTTCCTGATGGAGCCGCGCGAAGACAAGCTGAAGCTGCCGAGCGATCTGGCGGGGCTGACTACCGTTCCTTACCGATACAAACCTGGTGCCGATGCCCGTGCCTTGCTGGCACCGGCGTGCGAGCAGATCCGCGCCCGGATTCTCGCCGCTGGACCGAGAGACTGACCATGACAGTGCTGGAAGAGATGACGGCAGCAGTGGAAGCGATCACGCAAAACCAATGGTCAACCCGACAGGGCCAGGTCGTGCCCGATCCTGAGGATCTGCGGCTCGGCAACGACGCAGTCGAGTTTGATCGCGCCACGGTCCTGTACGCAGACCTTAAAGGCTCCACCAAGATGGTCGATGCCGAGCATTGGTGGCTGAGCGCGGAGATCTACAAAGCGTTCCTGCATTGCGCCGCCACCATCATCAAGAAGGAGGGCGGCAAGATTACCTCCTACGACGGTGACCGCGTCATGGGTATCTGGGTCGGTAACCGGCAAGCCACGCCAGCGGCCAAGGCAGGGTTGAAAATAAACTACGCGGTCAAGAATATCGTCGTGCCGGCACTGCGGCGCCAGTATCCGCACTGGGCCGGCACCGTGAAGCAGGTGGTCGGAATCGACAGTAGTAGAGGGTCGGCAGGGAATCGTTACGTACAGGGCCAAAAACCGCCTAAGCGATTGAAACAAAATCATAATTTCCTTGTCCCGATAGCGGATCTCCCCGTCTATGGGGCCTGTTCAAGGACTTTCGCTGTATAGCTCAGCGGCGCCACTTCCCTATCAAGGTCGAGATGGTAGTCGCCGAAGCGATTGATGTGGCTGGTCCGATACGGCGACAGGCCGGCCAGGATCTCGGGCGTCAGTTCAATCCCCTCCTTCCGCATCTCAGCCAAGGTGCGGCTCATGCCCTCCACGTTGTGGAGGATGATCATGTTGGCGACCAGCTGGCTGTACTTGATGATCTTGCGCTGCTCGTGTTGGACGTTCTCAGCAATGATCCCCTGGCTGCCAAAGAAGACCCACTTCACGAAGCCGTTGTACTCCTCGCTCTTGTTGGTCGCAGCATGGATCGTTTTGCAGATCTCGTTGTCATCAATGTAGCGCAGCAAGAACAGCGTTCTGACGGCCTTGCCAAGTTCCCGGAAGGCGAAGTACAGCTTGTTCTTCCGACTATAGGTGCCCAGCCGGCGCAGGATCGAGGACGCGGTGATCTTGCCCAATCGGATCGAGATCACCACCCGCAGCATGTCGTGGAGATGGGTGGCGATCAGTTGCCAGTCGATGCTGTCTCCGAACAATGCCTGGATGTTCTTATAGGCCCTGCCAGGTTCGGGCCGGAAGAAATTCAGATCCTTGATGTTTCGTATCCTGGGCATCAGCTGGATGCCCAGCATGTGGGCCAGACCGAAGACCGGGTAGCTTTGGGCCTGCGTGTCGCCATGGACGATCTCAGGCTGGATGTCGGACGTGTTGGCCAGCAGGCCGTCGAGGATGTAGATGCCCTCGTGCACGCCACAGGGAATGAAGTGACTGAACAACGCCACGTATTTGTCGGATACGTGGTAGTAGCCGATGCCACCGTAACCGCCGTAACGGATGTGGTACTCCGACAACAGGTTGTCCTCGTAGACGCTCCATTTGGTGCCATCTGCTGAGGCGCTCTTCCCGCTGCCCCAATAGCCCGGCAAGTCGAATTTGTTGTAGGTATTGATGACCTCCACGATGGCCTTCTCAAGCACATCCTCGGTCACGTATTTGAGGTTGAGCCAAGCGACCTGGCGCCGACTGAAACCCTTGATCGACCGCGCCGTCTGCGTCGGCCCCAGGTTGCAGCCATAGCAAAATAGCGTGGTGATCACACGTCGGGGCAGATCTTCGACTTGGCTCTCGGTACCGGCGATCGGGCGGAAGAAACGGTGCAGATCCAGCCATTGGCTGGCATCGATCAGGACATCTACGATGCTGGACTCTGGGAGCCGTTCGGCGATGAGGCGATCCACGGCGGTAATCGCGCTGGAGACTTCGGCCCGTTGCCCCTTCCGCAGCACCAGGCGCCCATCTAGGATGTCCGCATGCGCGTTTTCCGGGAAACGCGCGTCAACCTCATCGGCCAAGGCGGTCAATTGTGCACGCAACCCCGCCACGAAAGACTCGGCGTCGGTGGGCAGGCCTGACACCTGACCATAGGCTTCCAGTTCCTGGGCCAAGGTGGCTTCATCGACCAGCTGCTCGCGGTAGTCGTCAAACCGTTCGCTGCTGGGAATGAAGAGATCTCCGGATTTCAGCTCGTCTTTGACCTGCACCAGCACGGCCACCTCAAAATACTTCCGGTGCATCCAGCCGGCGCCGGCCGCGCTGGCCCGCTTGCCGAACACGTGCTGACGCCAGAGCTTGGACATCCAGTCGAAGTCCTTTTCCGGGTCCAAACCGAGGGAAGCGACCTCGATCAGCTCACGGCGCTGGTTGCGCAGCGAGAGCACGGCTGCGATCAACGGCTCCATGCCGGCATCGTGGCTGGTCGCCCGCAAGTTCATCAGCTCAAGCCCATTGAACAGCAGCGGCCTGACCGCGCCATAGGGCTGCAGCATGAAAGGCAGGTAATTCTTCCCGGCGTAGGCCATATGTTCTTCGCATTCGGCCAGCAAGGTCGACACTTCCGCTTCCAGGCTGTTGTCGATGGCATCCACGCGCTGACTATCGCTGCCGTCGAGCTGATAGGCCTGCAGGATCTCCTTGAGCTGGCCGATGAGGAAGTCGGCCCGCTTGGCATGTTCGAGCTGGTAAGCCAGCAGCTTCTGCTGGGCCGTGTTCTCCAGCCCGCGCACCTGCTTGATGAACAACTCGGCTGCATCATCCAGCGTCTTGGCGTGCTGGGAGCGAATGAAGATGGTGGCCAGCGCATAGCGCTTGTCCTCAGCCAATTCGGCCAGTTCGCTGGCGTCATAGGCCCGAGCCATTGCACGGAATTGCTTGAGCTTGGGCACCGGCACATCGATGGGAGGCAGTTGGTCAGCCAACTGCTGCAGCATGCGGATGTGCTGCAGATAAAAACGAACTTCCTTGTTGGTCGGCCGGCCAGGCTCGCGCTTGAGCGATTGCCAGCCAGTAAATCTGGAGCCTTCCGGTGCGCGCAGCAATTCGTCAATGAGCGTGCGTGTGGCAGGCGTCAGTGCGTGGCTGATGCTGCGGTAGTACCCCAAATTGACCCGCTCGCGTGCGCCAATGGCGGCCAGCTCCAAGGTGCGGAAGCCTGGCAGTTCGTAGCGGTGGTGCACCAGCTCTTCGAGCAGGACGTTCACGATGTCCGGGATAGTGTGCTTGGTCTGGGCTGCTCCGGTGGCCACTGTGTCCAGCCAAGACAACCCAGCTTTGTCCAAGGGACGCACCCCAATGAACTGCCGCAGCTGCGGCATATGCCGGCGCTGGCTGCCGGAGGCGTCATAGCGTTCGAGCTGGTCGGTGTCCAATACGCGCCCGAGTCGGGCGGCCTTGGCGATGTGCTTCCGGATCCGCTCGGGCACTTCGGCCAACACTGTGAGGTAACCCAAGCGCTGGAAGAGCTTGAGATGGATCAGTACCGCCAGTTGCGGACCCGGCTGGGTGGTCAGCTGCTTGGCGAATGCAATCTCAGCGGCGGTGGGGGTAGAGATCTCCTCCAGTTCCTTGGCGGTGGGATCAGGCTTCAGTCGCGGGTAGGCGGTCTCGTGAAGGGTAGCCATTGGATCCGGAGGTTATGAGGGGATCAATCCCAGTGCCGGCCGTCGTCTGTATTGAGAGACGCTTCCAGGAAACACTGGTGCGTATCGGCCATGCGGTGCATGTCATCGAGCAACGTGGCCAGGATTTCATCCAGATCCCGATCGGGATCGGTGGGAACAGTTAACCGGTACTCGCTGCTGGCGGTGTTCAGACGCACTGCCTGGAACGGAGCCAAGCAGATCTCTTCAATCCGGCCCCGGGCCTTGGCCGCGCCGCGGCCCGCGCGGGCAAACGGGGTCAGCACCATGCGCAGACGGAGCTGCAGCGCAGATTTGCCCTCGGGTGCCGGCAGTGCCATCGCCGGTACCGGCGCGGTTGGACTGGGTAGGCTCGCTTCAATGCGGTCCCGGGCAAACGGGTCACGCCCATCCAGGTAGCGCATGGCCGACTGCACATCGCGCCAGCCCACGTACTCCATCAACGCCTTCATGTCCCAGCCTTGGTCGTTGGCCCAACTGGCAAAGCCGCGGCGCAACGAATGGCTGCTGTGGAGCCCCGCATCGGCAAAGCCGGCACTGGTCAGCAACTCGCGTAGCAGGCGCACCAAGCTATTGGGATGGAGGCCTTCGGCGCTCACCTGGCCCCATTGGTTGACCGCCCGAAATACCGGTCCTTCCTGCAGGTCGGCCGCCTGCAGCCACACCTGGGTCGCCTCCACCGGGCACAGCCGCGACAACGCCGGCACCTTGTAGGTAACGCCGGCCGCTCGGCGATCGCCCTTGCTGCGCGGCAGGAAACAGGTCATCCCCTGTCCCGGCACCAGCGTGAGATGGGCCACGTCCAGACGCAGCAGTTCATCGCCGCGAAAGCCACGCCAGAATCCGAGCAGCACCAGCGCTCGGTCCCGTTGGTGGCGCAGCGCTGCCGCTCCGTCGCCCCGCGCGCGTGCCGCCGCGATCGCAGCGGCCAGCCAGTCGTCGAGCTCGACCAGCCGCCGAATCTGAAGCGGCGCGGCTTGCTTGACCTGCCCGGGGTGCAGGGTCTGGATGCCTTTGAGCACCTTGCGCACCAGCGGCGACCGGGTGGGATCGACAAATCCGTGGTCGCGGTGCCAAGAGGCGATGGCCGCCAGGCGTTGGCGAAGGGTGCTGGTGGCCAGGGTCTGCGCATACGCGGCCAGGTATCGGGCCACGCTGTCAGGTGTCGCTGGGAGGTGGCCTTGCCACTCGACTTCAAAGTGCCGCAGCGCCGACGCATAGCTGCGCACCGTGTTCTGGCGCGTGGCCGCATCGAGGTAGCGGTCCAGTTCGGTCACTGGCGCGTGGCCTCCACAGCGACCGGCTGCCGCAGGGTCGACAGGATGGTGCATTCCGCCCGCTGCCCACCGTGGCAACTGGCAATCACCCGTTCCAACTCGCTGGCCATGCGCTGCAGGTCGGCCATGCGCGCCCGCACGTCGGTCAGATGGCTGCGTGCCAGCCGATCCACGTCCCCGCACGAAAGCTCCTCATCGCCGGCCAGCTGCAGCAGGCTGCGGACCTCCTCTAGGCTGAAGCCTAGGTCCCGGCCGCGCGCAATGAAGCGCAGCCGCTCGATGTCGGCCGGGCCATAGACCCGGTAGCCATTGCCCGAGCGCCCCGGGCGCGGCAGCAGGCCGATCCGCTCGTAATAGCGGATCGTCTCCAGGTGGCATCCACTGGCGTCGGCAGCCTCACTGATTTTCATTCGTAGTACGCTTGACTCCGTAGTAGCTACGGACTTTACCCTCACCTGCTGTGTCATGCCAGCGGCCCGCCCGGGCCCGGCTTCCCTGCGACTGGAGATGTTCCGATGAGTGATTGCGGCTGCCACCACGAGGCCAAGAATGCGCAGGAGCGGCGCGTCCTCTGGATCGCCCTAGCGTTGAACGCGGCGATGGCCGTGATCGGCGGCATCGCCGGCTGGATTGCCCATTCCACTGGCCTACTGGCCGACGCTCTGGACATGCTGTCCGATGCCACCGCCTATGCCATTGGCCTGGTCGCTATCGGGCGCACGGCGCGATTCAAGGCCAATGCCGCGTGGGTCAGCGGCAGCGTGCTGCTTGTGCTGGGTGTGGGCGTGTTGGTTGAGGTCGGCCGTCGCGTGATGTACGGCGCCGAGCCGGTCAGCGGCTGGATGATTGGCACCGCCCTGCTGTCGCTGGCGGTCAATATGACCGTGCTGCGCATGCTGGCGCCGCTAAAGTCCGGCGAAGTGCATCTGCGAGCCACCTGGCTGTTCACCCGGGCTGATGTGGTCGCCAATGTTGGCGTGATCCTGGCCGGCCTGCTGGTCTGGTGGCTGGCCAGTCCGTACCCGGATTTCGTGATCGGCGCCCTGATCGGCCTGTACGTGATCAAGGAGGCCTTCGAGATCTTGGGTGATGCCCGCCGGGCACGTGCCGACGCGCGCAAGACGGCTGTATGACCAGGCTTGGCCGGCTGGGTTCTGGCCTGCGCTGGCTCCTGCTGGCGCACTTGGCCGTGGGTCTGGTGGCGCAGCCGGTGCTGGCACTGGTCGGCGAGCTACATGTTCAAACCCATCTGGCCACTGCCGACCGCGGCCCGGCAGTGTCGCCGCCAGCTGCCGAGCGTGGCATAGACGTCGCCCTGCACCGGCTTCAGCAGCTGGTGCTGTGTTGCGGCCAAGCCGTGCCGGCACCTGAGATCCTGCTGGCCGTGGCGGACATCGGCCGGTATTTGCCCGTACTGAACGCCGATACGCCGACGTATCCGCACGCGCACCCGATTGCGCCATTCCGACCGCCGATCGCAGGGTGAGGTCCGCCGGCATGCGCCGGCACCCTGTCGATATCGAGAACCTTCGGAGTACTTCCATGCATGTGCGATTGGCGGCGATAGCCGCATGGCTGCTGTTGGGCGGCGCAATGGCGACGCCGGCGTCGGCCGCCGAGTTGATGACCTTGGACGACGCGTTTGCGCGTGTGGCCCAAACCCACCCCGAGCTGCGCCTGGTCGATGCTCGGGCCAACGTGCTCGCTGCCGAGCGCGATCAGGCGGTGCAGCGCCCACCGTGGACGGTCGGTGCAGAGGTCGAAAACGCTTTGGGCACTGGCGCAGCCCGCGGCCTGGACAGCGCGGAACTGACCTTGAGCCTGAGCTCGGTCCTGGAGCGCGGCGGCAAGCTCGACGCCCGCCGCACCTTGGCCCAGGGCCGGATTGATGCACTGGCCGTGCAGCGGGAGACCGGCCGACTGGACCTGCTCGCCGAAACGGCGCAGCGCTACCTGGCCGTGGTCGGTGCCGATCGGCAACGCAAACTGGCGAACATGGATGTCGGTCAGCGCCAGCGGACCGTGGCGGCCGCCCGGCAGCGCCTACAGGCCGGCGCCTCACCAGAATCGGTGGTGCTCACCGCCCAAGCTGCACTGGCGCGGGCCGAGCTGACCCGTGATCGGGCCGAGCAGCAGCGAATCGCCGCTCGTCAGCATCTGGCCGCACTGTGGGGCGAACGTGCTCCCAGCTTCGAGGTGGCTGCGGCCGATCCCATGGTCTTGCCGGCGATCGCGTCCATGCAGACGCTGGCCGAGGAGCTGGAGCGGACTCCGGAACTGGCGCAGTTTGCCGACGCCCGTCGGATCGCGCAGGCACGACTGCAGCTGGCGCGTTCGGCGGCCGCGCCGGACCTGTCCTGGCAGCTGGGTGTGCGTCGCCTGCAGGAGTCCGATGACACCGCGCTGGTGGCCAGCCTGTCCATGCCGCTGGGCAGCCGCAGCCGTGCACAGCCGGAGATTCGCGCCGGTGAAGCCGAACTGGAGGTGCTGGCAATCGAGCGCGATTCCAAGGGCTTGTCGCTGTATTCCACGTTGGTCGAGGCCCATGGCCGCTACACCGTGGCACAGGCCGAGGTGGCACGGTTGCAAGGCGACGTGCTGCCGAAGCTGGCCCGGGCTGAGCAGGCCGCCGAGCGCGCCTATCGCGCTGGCGCGATCAGCTACCTGGAATGGGCACAGTTGCAGTCCGAATGCACGGCCATGGCCCAGCAGCAGCTGGACGTGGCGCTCGATGCGCAGCGCGCCCTGATCGAAATTCAACGACTGACCGGCCAGGCGCTTGTCACGCCGCCGGCGGCCGCTTCCACTGGAGAGACCCCATGAATCGCTTTTCCTGGACCGCACTGGGCATGGCCCTGATGCTGGCCGCCTGCAACGCGTCGGCCCCCAACGAAGCCTCCGAGAGCGGCGCCGCCGCTGAGGGCGAAGAACACGGTGAGCACGAGGAGGCACCGTTGGAAACCAAGATTGCCGCCAAAGCGGCGCAGGCGGCGGGTATCCAGGTCGCGCCTGCAGGCCCCGGTGAGATTGCCGATGAGCATGAGGTGCAAGGGCTGTTGACCCCGATTGACGGGCGCATCGCGCAGGTCACTGCACGCTTTCCCGGACCGGTCCGCTCCGTGCGAGCCGGCGTGGGCGATCAGGTACGCGCCGGCCAGGCACTGGCCACCGTGGAGAGCAACCTGAGCCTGACCACCTACACCGTCACCGCGCCGATCAGTGGCGTGGTCATGGCGCGTACGGCCGCTGTGGGCATGGCAGCCGCTGAGGGCGCACCGCTGTTCGAGGTAGCGGGCCTGTCCACGCTGTGGGTGGACCTGCACATCTTCGGGGCCGACGTCCAGCACATCGGTGCCGGCGTGCCGGTGACGGTCACCCGCTTGAGCGATGGCGTCACGGCGCAGACCACCTTAGAGCGCGTCCTTCCCGGCACCGCCACCGCCAGCCAAAGCACCATTGCGCGCGCCACGGTGGCCAACACCGATGGCCTGTGGCGGCCCGGTTCGGCGGTCAAGGCGCGGGTGACTGTGGATCGCCAATCGGCAGCGCTGGTGGTGCCGATCACCGCGCTGCAGACCGCTGAAGACCAGGACGTGGTCTACGTGCAGCAGGGCGAGACCTACCACACCCGGCCGGTCAAGCTGGGCCGCCGCGACGCCGAACGCGCCGAAGTACTGGAAGGACTCAAGGCCGGTGAACAGGTGGTGGTGGCTCAGAGCTTCCTGATCAAGGCCGACATCGAAAAGTCCACCGTGGAAGAGGAATGAGGCCCGCCATGCTCGAACGCCTCATTGGGCTGTCCATCCGCCATCGCTGGCTGACGCTGGTGCTCACCGCTGCGCTGGTTGCGCTGGGCGTGTGGAGCTACCGTCACCTTTCCATCGACGCCACGCCGGACATCACCAACGTCCAGGTCCAGATCAACACCCAAGCCCCGGGCTACTCGCCGCTGGAGGCCGAGCAACGGGTGACCTTTGCCATTGAAACGGCCATGGCCGGCCTGCCCAAGCTGGACTACAGCCGCTCGCTGTCGCGTTATGGGCTCTCCCAGGTCACTGTCGTGTTCAAGGACGGCACCGACCTGTACTTTGCCCGCCAGCAGGTCGCTGAGCGCCTGCAGCAGATCTCTTCCCAGCTGCCCGAAGGGTTGGACCCGGAAATGGGCCCCATCTCCACCGGGCTGGGCGAGATTTTCATGTACACCGTGGAGGCCGAGCCCAACGCTCGCAAGCCCGACGGCACCCCGTACACGGCCACGGACCTGCGCACCCTGCAGGACTGGGTGATCCGGCCGCAGCTGCGCACCACGCCGGGCGTCACCGAGGTCAACACCATCGGCGGCTTTGAGCGGCAGATCCACATCACCCCCGACCCGGCCCAGCTGGTGGCGCTGGGCTTCACGTTGAACGACGTGGTCGCCGCGGTCATGCGCAACAATCAGAACATTGGCGCCGGCTACATCGAGCGCAATGGCCAGCAGTTCCTGGTGCGCGTGCCAGGTCAGCTGGCCAATCTAGAGGCGATCGGCAACATCGTGCTGGACCGCCGTGACGGCGTGCCCATCCGGGTGCGCGATGTGGCCAGCGTGGGCGAAGGCAAGGAGCTTCGCACCGGCGCGGCCACCCAGAATGGCCATGAGGTCGTGGTCGGTACCGCCTTCATGCTGTTCGGCGCCAACAGCCGGGAGGTCTCCCAGGCGGCCGCGGCCAAGCTGGACGCCGCCAACGCCAGCTTGCCTGCCGGTGTACATGCCAAGGCCGTCTATGACCGCACCGCGCTGGTGGACCGCACCATCGGCACGGTGTCCAAGAACCTGATCGAGGGCGCGCTGCTGGTGGTGGTGGTGCTGTTCCTGCTGCTAGGCAATGTGCGCGCCTCGTTGATCACCGCGGCGGTGATTCCGCTGGCGATGCTGTTCACCATCATCGGCATGGTGCGTGGCGGCGTATCGGGCAACCTGATGAGTCTGGGTGCGCTGGACTTCGGCCTGATCGTGGACGGGGCGGTGATCATCATCGAGAACTGTCTGCGCCGGTTCGGGGAGGCGCAGCACGCGCTGGGCCGCCAGCTCAACGATGAAGAGCGCTATGACCTGACCGCCTCGGCCACCGCCGAGGTGATCCGTCCCAGCCTGTTTGGCCTGGGCATCATCGCGGCGGTCTACCTGCCGATCTTCGCGCTGTCCGGGGTGGAAGGAAAAATGTTCCACCCGATGGCGATCACGGTGGTGCTCGCCCTTACCGGCGCCATGGTGTTGTCGCTGACCTTCGTGCCGGCGGCGATCGCCACCTTCCTGCGCGGCCGCGTGGCTGAGCACGACAACCGCCTCATGCGCTGGTCGCGGGCCCGCTATACGCCGCTGCTGGATTGGGCACTGCGGCGCCGGGTCGTGGTGCTGGCAGGCGCGGCCGTGCTGGTGGTGGGCTGTGGCGTGCTGGCCACCCGCTTGGGCTCGGAGTTCGTGCCGAGCCTGGATGAGGGCGACATCACCTTGCAGCCCATGCGTATTCCCGGCACCAGCCTGGAGCAGTCGGTGGCTATGCAGGAAACGCTGGAGAAGCGCCTGGCCCAGTTCCCGGAGGTGGCCAACATCTTCTCCAAGATCGGCACCGCCGAGGTGGCCACCGACCCGATGCCCCCGTCGATGGCCGACACCTTCCTGATGCTCAAGCCCCGCGACCAGTGGCCCGATCCGCGCAAGCCCAAGGCCGAGCTGGTGGAAGAGCTGGAGGCGGCGGCCAAGGAAATTCCGGGCAGCAACTACGAGTTCACCCAGCCCATCCAGATGCGCACCAACGAGTTGATCTCCGGCGTCCGTTCGGACGTGGCGGTCAAGGTCTACGGCGACAATCTGGACCAGCTGACGCGTCTGGCCAGCCGGGTCGAGCGGGTGATGCGCAGCGTCCCTGGCGCCGAAGACGTCAAGGCCGAGCAGGTCTCGGGCCTGCCGCTGTTGACCATCACGCCAGATCCGGCGGCATTGGCACGGTATGGCCTGAACCCGGGCGATGTGCAGGAAACGGTGGCCACGGCCATTGGGGGCAGTGTTGCCGGCCAGTTGATCGAGGGCGACCGCCGCTTCGACCTGGTCGTGCGCCTGCCCGAAGCGCAGCGCCAAGACCCCGCTGTGCTGGCAGATCTGCCCATTCCGCTGCCGGCAAGCACCAGTGTCGATGAGTCCAGCCGTCTGGCCGCCGGCGCCAATGGGGGGCCTCGCACGGTGCCGCTGCGGGAAGTGGCCAAGATCCAGGTGGAGCGCGGGCCCAATCAGATCAACCGCGAGAACGGCAAGCGCCGCGTGGTGATCACCGCCAACGTGCGCGAGCGCGATCTGGGCGGGTTCGTCGGCGAGTTGCGCACACGCATCGGCCAGGATGTCGCGCTTCCAGAGGGCTACTGGATCGATTACGGCGGTACCTTCGAGCAGCTGATCTCGGCCACCCAACGCCTGGGCGTGGTCGTTCCGGTGACACTGGCGTTGATCTTTGCTCTGCTGTTCATGGCCTTCGGTTCGGCCAAGGATGCGACCATCGTGTTCAGTGGCGTGCCACTGGCGCTGACCGGCGGTGTACTGGCACTGGCCTTGCGCGGGATTCCGCTGTCGATCTCGGCCGGCGTGGGCTTCATCGCGCTGTCGGGCGTGGCCGTACTCAACGGGCTGGTCATGATCGCCTTCATCCGCCGTCTGCGCGAACAGGGCGATCCGCTGGACGAGGCTGTGCGCGACGGCGCCCTTGGACGCCTGCGGCCGGTGCTGATGACCGCCCTGGTGGCCTCCCTGGGCTTCCTACCCATGGCCTTGAATGTCGGTGCTGGCTCGGAAGTGCAGCGGCCGCTGGCCACTGTCGTCATCGGCGGTATCGTCTCATCCACCGCATTGACCTTATTGGTGCTGCCGGTGCTCTATCGTTGGCTGCATCGCGACCGAGCTCCCCGCGCCGGTGGCACTGCTTTGGAATCTTCGACACCATGAACGAGATCAACCTGGAACAGGTGCGTGCGGCGATGTTTACCGACCCGGGCGTGAAAGCGGTCGATGACCTGCGCCTGGTCCCCGCCAAAGAGCACGGTCGTGCGATCGCGGCCACCATCACTGTCGCGGCGCCCTCGGTCGACCTGGACCTGGTGCACGCGGTGACCGCGCGGGTGCTTGCCGACCAATTCGGCATCGATCAGGTCATGCTGTGCTTCAACGACCCGGGACCGGTGCCGCCGCCACCCACCGCAGCACCCCTGAAGAAATTGTGATCACTGACGGCGGCCTTGCGTCCACGCGGTCATTGCGCGAGCGGCAGCCAGATCCAGAGCGCGATGAGCGTGGCCAACAGGACGGGGGGCGTGAGGATCAGCCCCACCTTCATGTACTGCCCCCACGTAATCCGTTGGCCCTTGCCGGCAAGGACGTGCAGCCACAGCAGGGTCGCGAGCGACCCAATCGGAGTGAGCTTGGGGCCAAGGTCGTTGCCCACGACGTTGGCATAGATCATCATTTCGCGGGTGGCGGCCGGAAGATTGGCCCCGTCGATGGCCAGCGCGCCCACCAGGGTTGCCGGCATGTTGTTCATCATCGATGCGAGACCCGCCACCGCGAAGCCGGTACCGATCGTGGCCACAAAGGTTCCCTGCGCTGCCAGCCACTCAAGCACCGCACTTGCCACCTTTGTCAGCCAGGCGTTGCCAAGCCCATAAACCACAAGATACATGCCAACCGAGAACAGCACGATCTGCCAAGGCGCGCCGCGCAGAATCTTGGTCAGGGCCATGGTGGCGCCTCGGCCGCCTCTCGCCCAGCGACCTGCAATTGCCACCAGCACCAGCGCAGCCGCACCCGTCACCAAGGCGATGGGGACGCCGAGCGGCCCGGTTACGAAGTACGCAACGAGCAACGATGCAAGAAGGGGCAAGGCGGCGCGAAAGACTGCCTTGTCGCGGATCGCCTCATGCGGCGCTTCAAGATCGTGGAGCGGGTAAGTGCGCGGAATGTCGCGGCGGAACCAGAGCCACAGGACGATCAGCGTGGCACCGACCGACACCAAATTCACCGGCACCATGACCGCTGCGTAGCGTCCAAATGAGACGTCAAAGAAGTTCGCGGTGACGATGTTGACCAAGTTCGAGACAACGAGCGGCAGGCTGGCCGTATCAGCAATGAAGCCGCAAGCCACAGTGAACGCCAGCGCACTTGCAGGCGGGAAGTTCAAGCGCAGCAGAATGGCAAGAACAATCGGCGTCAGCAGGAGTGCAGCGCCATCGTTGGCGAATACTGCCGCGATCGCAGCGCCCAGCAAGACGACCAGCGGGAAGAGCTTCCGGCCATTGCCGCCGCCCCAGCGGGCCACATGCAGGGCAGCCCATTCGAAGAAGCCGGCTGCGTCTAGGATGAGCGAGATGATGATGAGTGCGACGAAAGTGAACGTCGCATCCCAGACAATCCCCCACACCGTGGCGACGTCACCCCACCCGACGACGCCGGTGGCCAACGCTACTGCGGCGCCGGCGAGTGCCGACCAACCGATACCGAATCCGCGCGGCTGCCAGATGACGAATACAAGGGTGACGATGAATATCGCGAGGGCAAGCATGCCGCGCTCCGACAAAGGTTAGATGGAGCGCTGATTCACGCGCTTGGACAGTTCTTCGGCGCTCTCAACGCGCTCGGAATAGCGATCGGTCAGATACACAGAGCGACCACGCACGAGCCAAGTGAACTTCACCAACTCCTCGCACACGTCAGCAACTCGCTGATAGTACGCAGATGGCTTCATGCGTCCGGCCTCATCAAATTCCTGGAATGCCTTGGCCACCGAGGACTGGTTCGGGATGGTGACCATACGCATCCACCGGCCGAGGACGCGCAGCTGGTTTACCGCGTTGAAGCTCTGCGAGCCGCCGGACACCTGCATCACCGCCAAGGTTTTGCCTTGTGTTGGGCGCTTGGCGCCGTCGGCCAGAGGAATCCAATCGATCTGTGCCTTCATGATCCCGGTCATGGCGCCGTGGCGTTCCGGGCTGACCCAAACCATGCCTTCGGACCAGTACGCGAGCTCGCGCAACTCACCCACCTTCGGATGATCCGGGGTGGCTCCGTCAGGCAGTGGCAAGTCATGCGGATCGAAGATTCGCACCTCGCAGCCATACCAGCGCAAGAGTCGGCCGGCTTCTTCTGCCAGCAGCCGGGAATAAGAGCGTTCCCGCAGCGATCCATAGAGGATGAGGATCCGCGGTGGGTGCCTTGGCTCGCCGGGCCCAGCTAGTGCGTCAACGTCGATCGGTGCAAGTTGCGTTGCGTCGATGCTCGGCAGATCTACGGCAATGCGATCAATCACGTCGACGCCCCGGCTGCGGTCACGATTTCGCCGTCTTCCTTGGTGAAGGAGGACACCGGGTTGTCGAGCAGCGCGAGCACCTTTTCGGACGGTCGGCACAGCGCCACGCCCCGGTCGGAAACAACGATGGGACGGTTGATCAGGATCGGGTGCGCCATCATCGCGTCCACCAGTTGTTCGTTGGTGAGCGCGGGATTATCCAAGCCCAGCTCAGCGTACGGTGTTCCCTTCTGGCGCAGGAGCTCACGAGGGGACATGCCCATCGCGGCGAGCAGCTCGACCAGCTTCTCGCGCGTGGGCGGCGCCTGCAGGTACTCGATGACCACCGGGTCTTCACCAGACTGGCGCATCATTTCAAGGGTATTCCGAGACGTGCCGCAGGCCGGGTTATGGTAGATCGTCAGCGTCATGATGATCCCTCAAGCCACGTCGGGTCGGGTCGGGGCGACGTGGCGCCCTCGAACTGCCCGATGTCGCTTACCTGCGCCGTCAAGGCCGCCCGCGACAGCGTGTGGATCGGTAGCGCGACGAACGCCTTGATGCGGTTCTCCATGTACACCAGCGCCTGCCGGAAGGCAGCGCGCTGCCACATGTCCCCGCGCGTTTCGTGGCTAGGGTCCTCGATGCCCCAGTGCCCGGTAACCGGCTGTCCTGGCCAGAACGGGCAGGCCTCGCCGGCGGCTTGGTCGCAGACGGTGAACACGAAATCCATGCGCGGGGCATCCGGCACTCCGAACTCGTCCCACGCCTTGGAGCGCAGGCCCTCGACTGGGTAGTCGGCCTGACGCAGCGTCTCGATTGCCAGAGGGTGGACCTCCCCCTTGGGGTGGCTGCCCGCGGAGAACGCATTGAAACGGCCATCGCCGATCTTGCGAAGGACGCTCTCGGCCAGGATCGAGCGGGCTGAATTACCGGTGCATAGGAACAGGACGTTAAAGGGCTGAGGAAAGCTCATGCGCAGGTCTCCGCGGTACAAGGAGTGACGAGGTTATTGAGGGCGCCGCAGATGTCCGGATTCCCGGAACAGCAGTCCTCAGTGAGGAATTCAAGAAGCTGGCGCATGTCCTCGTAGCTGGCCGCGTACAGGACGCGCCGCCCGTCGCGCCAAGAGCGCAGAAGGCTCGCCCGCTCCAGGGTCGCAAGGTGAAAGCTCATGCGCGGTGGCGCAATCCCAAGCGCTTCGGCGATCTCGCCCGACGGCATGCCATTGGGGCCTGCGCGCACGAGCATCCTGAATGCGGCTAGGCGGTCGGAATGCGCAAGGGCAGACAGCGCTGAGACAGCAAAGTCATCTTTCATAACTGCACTATACAACTATTCTTGTAGAATCAAAATGAGGTGGCGGACCCTCCGCCTCTACTCGGCGGAGCTGAGGAAGGTCGCCCGTGGCCGATGGCAACACCGTCCACGGCGAGCCTGTCTCGACATAGCGCCGCTCCTTCGCCATTTTCGCGAGGTCAGCTTCCAGGTGAAGCCAGTTAGTGGCCGACGCAGTTCTGGTCCGAGGGCGACACCGCCGCTCCTCGGATATCCCGCAGACCCAGCTACTGTGCAGGAGCGATTCGGGTGATCCTGGCCGTCATGCCTCGCGCCTCGAAATCGAACTGCACTTTCTGTCCGACCTCCACCGGAGCGATCAGCTCGGGCGATGCCGTGAAGCCCATCGTCATAGCCGGCCAGTGCAGTGCCTCTACCGGGCCATGGGCGATGGTGATCTTGCCGGCAGCAATGTCGACGGACTCCACCGTGCCGGCGGCTGAAGCGTTTTTAGCCCTCTCGGGCGAAGCGGGTTTTTCCCGATCAGCCATCTGTGCATGTTCTGTGGCCGACATAGCCATGTTGTCAGCCGTCGCAGCGGAGCCATGGGTGGTCGCATCGTCATTGCTGGGTGCCTGCGAGCATGCTGCCAGCAGCAGTATCGCCAGGGTGGACGCGAAGGGCATCAGTTTCATCTGTTCTTACCTCGATTATTGAAGGGTGACTGCAGAGTCATGCGACGGCAACGCAGTCGGCCTGCCGCCACCGTTATAAAAGCAATTTCAATGTGGTCTTTGACACGTCGCGGCATCTGGCGGCGGTGCCGCGGGCGTGGTTCGTGACAAAGTGCGACCACGCAGCAGGCGATACGCGGCCGGAATCACCAGCATCGACAGCAATGGCGCGGTGACCATCCCGCCGATCATCGGCGCGGCGATGCGTTGCATGACTTCCGACCCGGCACCGCCACCGATGAACAAGGGCAGCAGGCCGGCGAGGATCACGGCGACGGTCATGGCCTTGGGTCGCACGCGCAGCACCGCGCCTTCGCGGATGGCCGCCTCCAGCGTGGCGAGAGTCTCCGGTTCGCCCGCAGCGAGGCGCCGCTCCCAAGCGTGGCGCAGGTACAGCAGCATGATCACGCCGAACTCGGCGGCGACGCCGCCCAACGCGATGAAACCGATCATGGTTGCGATCGACATCGCGTGGCCGAGTCCCCAGATCAGCCACAGCCCGCCGACCAGCGCCAGCGGCACGCTCAGCAGAATGATGGCTGCCTCGCTGAAGCGGCGGAACACCAGGTAGATGAGCAGAAAGATGATCGCCAGAGCGGCCGGCACGACCCACTGCAACCGAGCCAGCGCCCGCGCCAGGTATTCGTACTGGCCCGACCATGCAATGCCATAACCCGGCGGCAAGGTGATGTCCTTGGCGGTGCGCTGCTGCAGGTCCTTCACCACCGAACCGAGATCCCGGCCGGCGACATCGACGAAGATGTAACCGACCAGACGTCCGTTCTCGCTCTTGAGCATCGGCGGTCCGGGCGTCAGCGTCAGATCGGCCACTTGCCCCAGCGAGAGTTCCACGCCACCTGGAGCCACCAGTGGCAATTGCGCTAGCGCCGCCAGCGAATCGCGTTGCCCGCGGGGGTAGCGCAGCACAATGGGATAGCGCTCGCGGCCCTCGATGGTCTCGCCGATGGGATCGCCACCGACGACCGTGGCGATGAGCTGCTGCAGATCCGCCTGGCTCAAGCCGTAGCGGGCTGCGACTTCCGGACGGATGCTGACATCAACATAGCGACCGCCGGTCACGCGCTCGGCCAACGCGGAACTCACACCGGGCACCGTTCTCGCGAGGCGTTCAAGTTCGCTGCTGATCTGCTCGATAACCCGGGTGTCCGGCCCCGACACCTTGATCCCGATCGGGCTCTTGATGCCGGTGGCAAGCATGTCAATGCGGTTGCGGATCGGTGGCACCCACAGGTTCGTCAGACCCGGCACCTTCACCGCCGCATCAAGTTCAGCACGCAACTTGTCCATGGTCATGCCAGGCCGCCATTGATCGCGCGGCTTGAACGTCACCGTGGTCTCGAACATCTCGATCGGCGCCGGGTCGGTTGCGGTATCGGCACGGCCGGCCTTGCCGAACACGTGCGCGACCTCGGGCACGGTCTTGATCATGCGGTCGGAAAGCTGCAGCAACTGACCGGACTTTCCCGCCGACAACCCCGGCAGCGCTGTGGGCATGTACAACAACGTGCCCTCGTCGAGCGGCGGCATGAACTCGCTGCCGATGCGCGCATAGGGAACGGCAGTGAGCAGCAGCAACAATCCGCTCAAACCCAGCGTCAGGCGCGGGTGCCGCAGGACCCAGTCCAGCACCGGCCGGTAGCCGGCGATCAGCACGCGATTGACGGGGTTGGCCTGCTCGGGACGGATGTGGCCGCGGATCAGGTAACCCATCAGCACCGGGATCAGGGTCACCGACAAACCGGCCGCCGCCGCCATCGCATAGGTCTTGGTGTAGGCCAGCGGGGAGAACAGCCGGCCCTCCTGCGACTGCAGCGCGAACACCGGCACGAACGACAAGGTGATCACCAGCAGGCTTGCGAACAGTGCCGGACCGACCTCGATGGCCGACGCGGCCATCAGATCCCAGCGTTCCTCGCCCTCCGGGTCACGACCGTTGGTTTCGCGCCAATGCTCCAGATGCTTGTGCGCGTTCTCGATCATCACCACGGCACCGTCGACCATCGCGCCAATCGCGATGGCGATGCCGCCCAACGACAGCAGGTTCGCGGTGATGCCCTGGTAGCGCATCACGATGAACGCGGCCAGCACGCCAAGCGGCAGCGTGATCACCGCGACCAGTGCCGAACGCAGGTGCCAAAGAAACAGAGCGCACACCAGCGCCACCACCAGGAACTCCTCGCCCAGCTTGTGGGTGAGATTGCGTACGGCCCCATGGATGAGCTCGGAGCGGTCATAGACCGGCACGATCTCCACGCCCTCCGGCAGGCTGGCTTGCAACTGCTTCAGTCTTGCCTTGACGTTCTCGATCGCGCTCAACGCATCCTTACCGGTGCGCAGCACGATCACGCCACCGGCGACTTCGCCCTCGCCGTCGAGTTCGGCGATGCCGCGGCGGAAGGTCGGGCCACGGGTGATGGTGGCCACTTCGCCCAGCAGGACGGGCACGCCGGCGGCGGTGCTGCTGAGGGGGACGCGCTCGAAATCCTCGCGGCTGCGCAGGTAGCCCTCGCTGCGCACCATCAGTTCGGCCTCGCCCTGTTCGATCACCGAGCCGCCGGTGGCACCGTTGGCCGCATCCACCGCCGCGATCACCTGCGCCACGGTGAGGTCGCGGGCCGCCAGTGCCTGCGGGTCGGGCACGATCTGCCAAGCGCGCACCATGCCGCCGACGCTGGCGACCTCGGCCACGTCGGGCACGGTCTTCAACTCGTAGCGCAGGAACCAGTCCTGCAGCGCCCGCAACTGGCCCAGGTCATGCTGGCCGGTGCGGTCCACCAAGGCGTACTCGTAGATCCAGCCCAAGCCCGTGGCGTCGGGCCCAAGGGCCGGACTGACGTCTGGAGGCAATTGATCGCGGACCTGGCTCAGGTACTCCAGTACGCGCGAGCGCGCCCAGTACAAGTCGGTGTCGTCGTCGAACAGGATGTAGACGTAGGAGTCTCCGAAGAACGAGAACCCACGCACGGCGGTGACGCCGGGCACCGACAACATCGTCGTGGTCAGTGGATAGGTGACCTGGTCTTCGACGATGCGGGGCGTCTGGCCGGGCCATTGGGTGCGGATGATGACCTGGGTGTCGGACAGGTCGGGCAGCGCATCCAGCGGTGTGTGTAGCGCCGACCACAGGCCGGCGGCAGCCAGCAGCACGGCCGCCATCAGCACGAGGGCGCGGTTGGCGATGGAGGCGCGGATCAGGTGGGCGATCATGGTTGATCTCCCGCGCGTTCTCCGATCGGCTCAAGCCGTTCCACCGTCAGTCCCTTGGCGTCGGAGCGGACAAAGGCGTGTACGCGGTCGCCAGTCTGGATGTCCTTGGCCACGTCCGGATTGGCCAGCGGAAAAGCCATCGTCATGCCCGGCATGTTCAGCGTCGCGAACGGGCCGTGGTCGAGGGTGATCTGTCCGCCGGCGATGGACTCGACGGTGGCCTCAGTCTCGTGCAGGACCGCTTGGCCCGCGGCTTCGGGCGCCTTGGCCGTTTCAAGACGTCCGAGCAATCCCGACAAACTGGCCTCCGAGTCGATCAGGAACTGGCCCGACACGACCACGCGCTCGCCGCCCTTGAGCCCGGCGAGGATTTCGGTGCGGCCACCGCCACTGCGGCCGGTGCGCACGCGCACCGGCTGGAAGCCGCCCTTGGCGTCCTGCACGATCACCCGACTGTCCGTGCCGGTGGCGATCAGCGCTTCGGTGGGCACCAGTGGTACCGGTGCGCCGCCTTCGGGCTGCACCGTCACCTCGGCAAACATGCCCGGCGCCAGCGCGCCGTCGGGATTGCGCAGCACGATCCGGGCCTGCTGCGTGCGGCTTGCCGTGTCGACTTGCGGCAGCAGGGTTTCGACTTCGCCTGCGAAGGTCTGCCCCGGAAATGCGCTGACGACCGCCTCGACCGGCGTGCCCGGTCGCAACCGCGCCGCATCGGCCTGCGGGATCGCCGCCTCCAGCCACAGCGTGGCCGTGCCGTTGACGCGGAACAGCGGTGTGCCGGGCATCACCGTCTGGCCTTCGCGGGCTAGCACTTCGGTGACCACGCCGTCGTGCGGTGCGCTCAAGGTCACGCTGCCGTCGCGGCCCAGGCCGCCGGGCACGCCGAGTACGCGCAGCCGTTGCTGCGCGGCCGACTGCAGTTCCCGTGCCGACGCGGACTGCGCATGGCGCAGCGCCTGCGCTTCGGCCAGCGCACTGCTCCATCCTGGTGCCAGCAACGCCGCCAGCGGCTGACCCCGTGCGACCCTCGTGTACGGGGCCTTGACTTGCACCCGGCTCACCAGGCCTTCGGTCACCGCGCTAACCACGGCTTCCCGGCGAAGATCCCAGGCCAGCGTGCCTGGCACGCGCATCGTCGCCGCCAACCGGCCGACCTCGACTTCCTCGGTGCGGATGCCCACGCTCTGCCGCAGGCCCGGGTCGATGTTGACGCCACCGCCGGCCACTTCGTCGGCGTACTTCGGCACCAGTTGCATGTCCATGAAGGGCGACTTGCCCGGCTTGTCGAAGTGCTGGTCTGGCACCATCGGGTCGTACCAGTACAGCGCTTTGCGCTCGCCAGCAGCGGTCGCCGGTGCATCGGCTATCGCCATGTCGTGGTCGCTTCCGCGCTGGGCCCACCAGTAACCACCGGCGAGGCCGGCCACCAGCAGTGCGGCCGCTGCGGCGATCATCGCCACTCGATTCATCGTGTACGTCATGGCGAGCGTTCCTCTTCGGGCAGCAGATAGGCCAGCGCCGCCCAGGCGCGGCCGAGTTCGCCCAGGTGGCGGGCGTGCATCACGTGCAGTTCGATTTCGTCGCGGCGCGCTTCGAGCCACGGTTGCAGGTCGGCGCCGGCGGCGTAGGCGGCCAGCGCGGTCTTCGCGCGGTCACGGGCCAGCGGGAGCGACTCGGTTTCCTTGCGCGCCACCTGCCGCTTGAGTCCTTCCCATTCGGCCAGGGTCATGCGCACGCGCTCGGCCTGTGCACGACGGGCGTCCTCGCGTTCGGCGGCCACCGTGTCCAGTTCGGCACGCCGCGCGGCCACGCCGCGGTCCTGCCGGTTGCGCGGGAACAACGGCAGATCGATCGCGAACTCGACCATCAGCATGTCGCTGCGTGGCAGGCCTTCGGGCGTGCGTTCGCGCTGCCCGTAAGTCACGCCGAGGCTCCAGTCCGGCCGCTTCTCGGCAATGGCAGCATCGACTTGCGCTTCGGCGATGGTCTCGCGGGAGTGCCAAGGCAGAAGTGGCCCTTGTCGATCGACCGAGGCCACCAGCGTGGCTGGGGCAACCGGCAGCGTCATCAGCTCGGGCGGTGCGCCCTCGATGCGAAGCGCCATCGGTTCTTCGCCCAACCAGCGTGCCAAGCTGGCACGCGCGGCTTCCAACGACGCCTCGGCGTCGTCGATGCGGTTTTCCACTTCCAGCGCGGCGTTTTGCGTCGCCATCGCGTCGACCGCCGAACCGGTGCCGCCGGCGAGCCGTGCCTTGGCGGAGCGAACGGCTATGCCGGTTGGTTCGCGCAGGGCCTGCAACGCCGTGACTTCTCGTTGCGCCGCCCACTGGGCGATCCAGGCTCGCGCCACGGCCTGTCGCACGGCGAGTCGTTCGGCCACCGACAGCGCCTGTGCCTGCTCGACGGTGCGGTCGGCGACCGCCTGGCGTACCTGACGCTTGGCATGAGCCGGAAAGTCTTGCATCACGCCGATCTGCTTCATGGTCATGAAGTCGGCGCTGGCGTCGAACGCGTCGGCGCCCGTTACCGGTAGATTGGCGACGCCCAGCGTCAACCTAGGGTCGGGCAAGGCCGCCGCGCGGACGGCTTCTTCCTGGCTGGCCGCAATCTGCGACTGACGCGCCTGGAGCATCGGGGCGCGCTCGGCCGCCAAGCGTACCGCGTCATCGAATGTGATGCTGGCCGTAGCAGACCAGGCAGGAGCGACGGCAAACAAGCCGAAAGCGAGCACCCAGACGCGCAAACGGCAAATGCTGCACCGGTGGTGCAGCGGGGAAGAAAACGACATGAGACCTCCGAACACGCAACGACGAGCGCGCCGGCGGATCCGGCAGCGCGGGGACGAGTTACGTTGGGGGTCTAGATCTGCAGGCTACAGAAGCGCTGCGCCGGCGGCGGGTCGGACCGGCAGGTGGGCACGTCTTCGTAGTACTGGGCTTCAACCGGCGGCAGTAAGGCCGCGGTCAACGCGAAGTGCACCGGCGGCAGGCCGAGCGACGGCACCTGTGGCGCTTTGAGGTCTTGGCTGGTGACGTGATCCCGCAGACAATGCTGGTCGCACAGGGCCGGTACCTGCGGATCGGGCATTTCCATGCCTTCGCAACCGGCCATGACCATCCGCGGTTCCAGTGGCGTTTCGCTGACGGGACACGCATAGGCGGCCAGCGCGATTTGCTGGAACAACAGCGCCAGCAATGCCAGCCAAGCAAAGCGCAGACGGAGCGAACGGGTCCGGAACGCGCGCAGCTTCATCGGCGACCCGCGCAGGGCAACACGACCACCCGAGCACACGGGCGTTGGTTACGCGTAAGAGGGGCCAAGGAAGAGAGCATTGCGAATGAGCATAGCTCTGCGAGTGCTTGCTTGGAAGCGCGGTACATGCCGGAAGTTCACGGAATGGTGGTTTCGTACTGCTTGACGTCTGTCTGACGGGCCCAACGGGGTATCACGCGGGATAATTCAATATTATCCCGTATAACTATTTTCGCCGACGAGCGGTCGTCTACCTGCTTTAATAGTATGTAATTACATGGTATGTAATACATTACGAAATAAAGTGGGGTGGCACGATGGCGCGCGCAGGACTCTATAAGAGTGACGTCCAGAAGGCGCGCGACGCGCTGCTGGCCCAAGGCAAGAAGCCGTCAGTCGACGCGGTGCGAGTGGCCTTGGGCAACACGGGCTCCAAGACCACGATCCACCGCTACTTGCGTGAACTGGAAGGAGAGGAAGGCGGCGGTCCGGCGAGGACGGTAGCCGTTAGTGATGCTTTGCAGGACTTGGTTGCGCGCTTGGCCTCGCGGCTCCAGGAGGAAGCAGAGGCCATCCTCACCCAGGAGCGTGAGCGCCATCAGGCTGAGCTCCACAGTCGGCAACAGGCGCTTTCCGGTGCCCAAGAGGAGGCTGCCGCCTTGAGCAGTCGGCTGCAGCGCACCGAAGCAAGCCTGCACCAAGAGCAAGCTGCTCACGCCCTCCTTCAACAGAATCTAGGTGACAGGATCGCGGAAATCGCCCAGTTGAACGAGCGCATCGCTGGCATGACGGTGCGGCTGGCTGATCATGAGGCGCATACGCGTTCTCTGGAGGACAAGCATGCCCATGCCCGGGAAGCGCTTGAGCACTACCGCACTTCAACCAAAGAGCAGCGTGAGCAAGAGCTTCGCCGTCACGAGCATCAGGTCCAAGAGCTGCAAGTAGCCTTACGTCAGGCCAATGAAGCCTTGGGCGCGAAGAATCAGGAGCTGTTGGTGCTGAACCGCGACAATGGTCAATGGCTGGAGCGCCACGGGCGGATTGAGCGTGAGCTTGCCCAGCTACGACAGGCCCACGAAGGCCAACACAGCGAGGTCGTGGCGTTGCGCCAGACCGCGACGGACTATTTGGCACTGCAGGAGCGCTGGAAGACTGACGCCAAGACCTTGGATACCATGCGCAACGAGCTAGCTCAAGTTCAAGACACCCTTGCGCGGGAGCGTGAGCGCCGCGAGAGCGCTGAAGCCGATGCGTTGCGTGCCAATGCACGTCTTGAAGCGCTAGAGCCTCTACTGAATCAACTGACGCCAGCACAAAATGCGGTGAAGAAAACTCGGCGCGGCCATGCGCAAGATGGGGGAGCCGACTGACGAGGCTGCTCGTTTGTCTGCTAGCGGCTGGGGTGGCGCTCACCTGTCCAGTACGCCCATTCCATAGGGACGACCCAATCTACAAACAGTTTGGCTACTGAGGACTCCGGTGCCAAATGATAGGGCTTGAACATGCCTTGCTCGGGCGAACTGGTCATCAGGTAGCGCAGGCGCTTCTGGACCTCCTGAAAGATGGCTTCCCGCACATGGGCGCTGTCGTGCACGCCAAGACGCATCGCCACCGAGGCACCTTGGCGTACCGCCGCCCAGCAGCAGTAACGCCACCGCGCGATCGGCAAGCCCCGCGGTCCGGATTGAAAGACGAACCCCACATCACGTGCCCAGCCTGGGTCGAAGTGATGTTTGAGCAATTGCTGCTCCAGAAACTGCTCGGTCTCCCAGAGTGCAAGTTCATCCCACAGCTCCAGTTTCGCGTCCGCCAAGTCTACATCGTGTGCCATATCGCCGAGTTGGTCTTCCAGCACCGGGAGCAGGTGCCTGCGCTCGTGGGTAGACCAGGCGAAAGCCCATTGCAGATCTTCGATGGGCGTGACCTCGGCATCGGGGCGGATCTGCCATCGATCCGCTGGCCAGGGAACTTGGATCAAGGCCAAGTCTCGCAGCGTGTCCAGCACCAGCAAGGTGGAGCGGCGTGTGGGCGCCACCGGTATGCGTCGTAGCTGCGCGGCTAACAGTGCGGCTAGGAAAAGGGTGCCACGAAGGCCCAACTCCTCGATGCTGGCGACCCCAGATGGCGTCATTGACGAGGTTCCGGGCATGCGGTTTCCGGGGATGAGGGAGCGGCGTGGCTCCTGGGGGGGGGAGGGGGGGCGCTACCGGTGTCGCCGGTTGCCTCAAAGCTAAGAATATCTTAGTATGCAAGGCAGGGTACATCCGCCATCCTTATGGGGTCTCCATGGGGTGCGCGCGTGACTTTGTCCGTCGACTCAACACCGACCTTCGCTCGACGCCTCAAACAAGCCCGCCTGCACACGGGTTTGTCGCAGAAGGAGTTGGGCATCCGGGCCGGTCTGGATCCTCACGTGGCCAGCCCCCGAATCAACCAGTACGAGCGTGGCAAGCACGAGCCCATGCTGGAGATTGCTGAGCGGTTGGCCCAAGCGTTGGGGATCCCCGCCGCCTTCCTTTACACCGACGATGATCTGCTGGCCAAGTTGCTCCTGCGCTGGGGCTCGCTAAGCAAGCAGCAGAAGCGCGAGTTGGTGAAGCTGATCGAGGCCACGCCCGAGAAGTAAACCGAACAAGCGCTCGCCCTATGGGCAACTCTTCGCCTCAACCCGCCCTTTGGGCGCTTCTGGAGGGAGCTGCAGTGTCCGCGGCTAGTGCGACTGACAAGTCGCGACATCTCAGGCTTACTTGAGATTTTGTTCACGACCGATACACACGCGCCTTGTCTAAAGTGATATACCATGTCGCCCGTGTCAGCCTCCTCACTTCTACTGCGACTGTTCCTGATCGCCATGCTCGTGCTTAACGGCGCGTGGTCGGCGTTTGCGTCCGTCAGTATGAACCCGGTCATGGAAGAGCAGGCCAGCGAAGTGGCTGCCGCGGTGCAAGTCGACGAAGACTGCTTCGCCGATCACAGTGCTGAGCATCATCCCGATGCCACATCGATTGAAAAGGCTGGCACTGGGCATGGCGACCATGCCGGTCCCGACTGTTGCAAGTCTTCTGCGTGCCGGTGCGCCTGCGTACACGCTTGCGCGAGCGCACTTCCTGCGCGCCTGCATGTTTCGGTGCAACTGGCCTTGGGCCTGGATGTCATGCCGCTGCCCCTAGGGCATGCGGCACCTGCCTTGCCTCATCTGATCCGACCACCGATCGGCTAAGCGTCCCTAGGCGCCGCAATGGCGCCGTTGGTGTGGCTTGCATGCCTGTTTAGGCCAGCCGCCCGCTCTGTACCACCGCCCGCCGGTGGCAACACGACGCTTGGAGCATTTTCATGTCGCATGATGATTTTCGTGGTCCACGCGGTGGACCGCTGCTGCCTTCGCGGCGGCGATTTGTCCAAGGCTTGGCCTTGGGAGGCGCAGTCGCAGGATTAGGTTTCTGGCCCAAAGCCAGTTGGGCGCTCAAGGGGCCGGGACAACCCAACGTACTATCGGGCACTGAGTTTGACCTGACCATTGGCGAGACGCCGATGAACTTCACCGGCAAGACCCGCACCGCGATCACGGTCAACGGGTCCGTTCCGGCGCCGTTGCTGCGGTGGCGGGAAGGCACCACGGTCAACTTGCGCGTCTCTAATGCATTGCCCGCTAACTCCATCCATGGCGCGGACACCTCCATCCATTGGCACGGCATCATTTTGCCGGCCAACATGGACGGCGTGCCGGGTCTGAGCTTTGACGGTATCGGACGTGGTGAGACCTACCACTACCGGTTCACCCTGCATCAGGGCGGAACCTACTGGTACCACAGCCACTCAGGGTTCCAGGAACAAGCCGGGCTCTATGGCCCGATCGTCATCGACCCATTGGAGCCGGAGCCCTTCAGTTTCGATCGCGACTACGTCGTGATGCTGAGCGATTGGACAGACCTGGACCCGACGGCCCTGTTCGATCGTTTGAAGAAGATGCCGGGCCATGACAATTACTACAAGCGCACGGTCGGCGATTTTGCGCGCGATGTGAAGCGCAACGGCCTGTCGGCCACGTTGGAAGATCGCAAGATGTGGGGCGTGATGCGGATGACGCCCACGGACCTGTCCGACGTCAACGCCAACACCTACACCTACCTGATGAACGGCACGACCTCACTGGGCAACTGGACCGGTTTGTTCCGCAGTGGCGAGAAGGTGCGCCTGCGTTTCATCAATGGCTCTGCCATGACGTACTTCGATGTGCGTATTCCGGGGCTGAAGATGACCGTGGTGGCGGCAGATGGCTTGTATGTCCATCCGGTTTCCGTCGACGAGTTCCGCATCGCGGTAGCAGAAACCTTCGATGTGATCGTGGAGCCCTCCGGGCAGGACGCATTCACCATCTTTGCCCAAGACTCCGGTCGCACCGGCTACATCAGCGGCACGCTCGCTGTGCGCGAAGGATTACGCGCGCCCGTTCCGTCTGTGGATCCCCGGCCGCTGCTGACGATGGCAGACATGGGCATGGATCATGGGTCGATGGATATGTCTGGCGGCAGCAAGGGCATGGAAGGCGGCTGTGGTGCGGCCATGGGCATGCCTGGCATGACCCCACCTGTCAGCGGTAACGCGACCTCGGCCCATGCAGGCCATGCGATGCCCGCCGCCGGCGATGGTGCCATGGCAGGCATGCAGCACGGGGGCATGCAATCACACCCTGCTAGCGAGACCAACAATCCCCTGTTGGACAACCAAGCCATGAGCGTGAGTTCGCGCTTGGATGATCCGGGCAATGGCCTGCGCGATAACGGCCGTCATGTGCTGACGTATTCCATGCTCAAGAGCACCTTTGAAGACCCTGACGGACGCGACCCCGGTCGCGAGATCGAGCTGCATCTGACCGGACACATGGAGAAATTCTCCTGGGGCTTCAACGGTCAGAAGTTTTCCGATGTCGAGCCGCTGCGGCTGAACTACGGCGAGCGTATGCGCATCGTATTGGTTAACGACACGATGATGACCCATCCCATCCATTTGCACGGCATGTGGAGTGACGTGGAGGACGACAACGGCAACTTCATGGTGCGCAAGCACACGGTGGATATGCCGCCAGGTAGCCGACGCACGTATCGCGTGCGTGCCGATGCGTTGGGCAGCTGGGCGTTCCATTGCCACCTGCTTTATCACATGGAAGCCGGAATGATGCGCACGGTGAGGGTCGACGAATGAACATCAATAGACGCGATACCACCCTGACTGCGCTGACGGCTATCTCGCTGGCCCTGGCCAATGCGGCCAGCGCCCAATCTATGCAGCACGGCTCCATGCAGATGGAGCAGGGCGCGCAGACCCAGACTCAGGATCACTCTGCACATCAGGCGCCGACATCAAAACCTGCGCCAGCCCAAAAGCCTGCAACACCGGCCAAGACGAGCGAAGCGACGATCGATCATGCGGCGATGGGCCACGCCGAGCCGCAGGCTAACGCAGCCGAGCCTGCCATGCAGGGCATGGACCATTCGCAGATGGGGCACGGCTCGCCCGCGAGCACACCTGCGGCGCCCACAGCGCAGGCGCAGTCGATGCAGGGCATGGATCACAGTCAGATGGCACAGCCCGCTGCAGCCGACACCTCCGGCACGGCCACGCCTGCGATGCAGGGGATGGACCATTCGCAGATGGGCCATGATTCGCCCGCGCCCGCTACACCAGAAGCGGGAATGCAATCGATGGAGGGCATGGACCACAGTCAGATGGGACACGGGCCTGCAGCGCCAACGCAGCCGCGCACCCCGATTCCCGCGGTGACGGACGCGGATCGCAAGGCGGCCATCGCGCCGGAACACGCGCATCCGGTGCATGACAACTCGATCAAGAGCTACGTGCTGCTCAATCGCCTGGAAACCTGGGATGCCGATCCGGGCACCGGGCTGGGCTGGGAGGGCCAGGGCTGGATCGGTACGGACCTCAATCGCGTCTGGCTCCGCAGTGAAGGCGAACGCACGGATGGTCAGACCGAGTCGGCTGATCTGGAAGTGCTTTACGGCCGCAGTATCTCCACGTGGTGGGATGTGGTGGCCGGTGTGCGTCATGACTTCAAGCCTGGGGCATCGCAGAACTTCGCCGCTATCGGTGTACAGGGCTTGGCGCCGATGAAGTTCGAAGTGTCCGCCACAGCCTATCTCGGCGAAGGGGGCCAGACTGCCGCCAATGTCGAGGCCGAGTACGAATTGCTGCTAACCAACCGGCTGATCTTGCAGCCGCTGGTGGAAGTCACCGCCTATGGCAAGAACGATCCATTGCGCGGGATAGGTTCGGGTCTGAGTGCCGCTGAGGCGGGGCTACGACTTCGCTATGAGTTCACCCGAAAGTTCGCTCCCTACATCGGCGTGGTGTACGAGCGCGCGTTTGGCAATACCGCAGACATGCGACGCGAGCATGGCGAGTCCTTTGAAGACACGCGCTTGGTCATCGGCCTTCGTACCTGGTTCTAAGGGGAACTGACAATGAAATCCAACAAAAAGATGTGGGTATGGCTCGGTGCCGGCGTGGCATTGGTTGCGGTGGTCGCAACCGCCACGGTCTCTCTGGGCGTGTACAACGTGGCCGCCGACGATCCGCATAGTCGCCCGGTGTATGCGCTACTTGAAACGGCGCGCGAGCGTTCCATTGAGGTGCGCGCCGCCAAGCTTCAGCTACCCACGAACCTTGATGATCCTGAGCGTATCCGCCAGGGTGCGGGCAACTACAACGCCATGTGCGTGACCTGCCATCTTTCACCAGACGCGGCGGCCACCGAGATGAGCAAGGGCCTGTACCCCGCGCCACCGAACCTAAGCAAACAGCCGGTCGCTCCAGCTGAGGCGTTCTGGGTGATCAAGCACGGCATCAAGGCCAGCGGCATGCCCGCTTGGGGCGGCAGCATGGACGATGAGTTCATATGGAACATGTCGGCCTTCCTGCAGAAGTTGCCCACGCTGGACGCGACTGCGTACAAGGAACTTGTCGACAGCAGCGAGGGCCATTCGCATGGCGGCGGCGAGACGCAAGGCCACCATGACGACGAAAAGGCCGAGGATCACCCTGCCTTATTCGAGCCGGGCAACAACTCCATGCCGCATGCGCACCCGCCGGGCGTGGACGACGATCACCACGGCCCGACACCCAGCGACACGGAAGTCGGGTTGGTGAGCCACGGCCATCCCGACGGCAAGGTGGAGTCGCACCCTGCACCACACACGCCCGTGGCCGATGACGGCCATGCGCACACCCATTGATCTCCTTGGAGCCCACGCAATGAACGCAACAGCAATCTCGTTCACCCTCGCACTGGCACTGGCCGTCGTGTCCCCCGCAATGGCGCAGGCGACACAGCCGCACGCACATCACCCCGCTGCCGCGGCATCTGCGGACGTCGACGTCCCAGTCACTGCAGAGGCCGCGGTCGCCGTAGCGGAGCGTTTCAACAGGGCCCTGTCTAGCGGCGATCTGGCCACGGTCGAAGCCCTGCTCGCTGCCGACGTTCTCATCCTCGAGTCCGGGGGCGCCGAACGCAGCCGCGAGGAATACATGGGCCATCACGCAGTCAGCGATGCGGCGTTCCTCAAGGGCGCCCATCGCCAGCTGCTCCGTCAGCGCGCACGAGCCGCCGGCGAGTTCGCGTGGGTCGGAACCGAAAGCGAGTTGCATGCCCAGAAGGACGGCCAGCCACTGACCGTCCAGAGCGCCGAGACGATGGTGCTGAAGGAGACCGCGGACGGCTGGCGGATCGTCCACATCCACTGGTCCTCGCGGACCAAGCGCTGAGTCGAGAGATTGAAATGACTACGCTCACATTGCACCGTCTGACTTTTGTGGTCCTTGCCGTGGCTGGTCTGGGTGCTTGCACCCAGGATGCTTCATCCGCGCAACCCACAACCTCGCCCTCCGCACAGGTTGTCGTCCCATCAGCCGACGCGACTCCAGCAGCCCTGCCACGCATGACCGTCCACAAGACCCCGACCTGCGGGTGCTGCGGTGTCTGGATCGACCACGTGCAGAAGGCGGGATTCACCGTGGATGTGCACGACATGGATGACCTGGGTCTGGTCAAGGAGCGGTTGGGTGTCCCCTATGCAAAGGGCTCCTGCCACACGGCCGAGATCGGCGGATACGTCATCGAAGGCCACGTTCCGGCCGCGGACATCAAGCGTCTCCTCGAAGAAAAGCCGAACGCACGCGGCCTGGTCCTCCCAGGGATGCCGCTTGGTTCTCCGGGCATGGAGGTCCCGGAGGGACGCCAGCAGCCGTTCACGGTCGAGCTGATCCATCGCGACGGAACCACTGAACCGTTCGCACAGCACTGATCCGTCGCAGCAACAGGGGACGGTGTTGCGGGCGCGCCGATTCTCGCCCGCGAGGAAGAAGGAGAACTACATGACTCACCATTCCGCAGCACACCGGCCCCAGGCCATGAACGAGTGCATCGACAACTGCACGCAATGCCATGCGATCTGCCTGGAGACGATCAACTACTGCCTGACCAAAGGAGGTGTTCACGCGGCCCCGGAGCATATCGCCCTGTTGGCGACGTGTGCCGATACCTGCGCAACCAGTGCCGACGCGATGCTGCGCGGTGCCATCGTTCACGACGTGGTTTGCGGTGCCTGCGCGGAGATCTGCCGCCAGTGCGCCGATGCATGCGACGCCATGAACGACCCTGAGATGACGCGCTGCGCCGAAGTTTGTCGCCGCTGCGCGGAAAGCTGCAGCGCCATGGCAGCGTAATGCGTCGAGGATCCCGCCTGAGCCGGTGGGATCCTCGTCTCGCGAAAGCGGAAGTATCAAGAAAATCCGACAAATCGTGGTTTCGGTGACAGTCCGACATCTAACGCTTGTCGCATCGAACACAGCGCGGCCCCTCCCGAACGGGCTTTGCATCACATTCCAATGAGGATTTATCCATATGAAGTCGTCCAACGTCATTCGCTCCTTCGCGCTCGTCCTCGCAATCGCGGCCGGGCAGTTTTCGCTGCAGGTCGCGCACGCCCACGCCGCGCTGCAGCAGTCCACACCGGCGGCAAATGCGGTGGTGGCCTCGCCAGGCCAGATCGATCTCGTGTTCAACGAGACATTGATTCCGCGGGCGTCGCGTCTCAAGTTGCTCATGAAGCACGGCAGTTCCACCATGCCGATCGAGAATTTCACGACCGAGATCGTCAACAACGGCAAGACCCTGCGTGCCAAGTTGCCTGGACCGCTGGCTCCGGGCGTCTATACCGTGGAATACCGCGCCGTCGGTGGTGACAACCACCCCATGCCGGGCAGCTTCAGCTTCACGGTGCGCTGAGGAGTCGCGAATGTTCGACCTGTCGGCTTATGCACTGAGATTCTTGGAATACCTTGTCATCATGGTTCTTTTCGGGGTTCCACTCTTCGGTTGGTACGGGTCGCGTCGATCGGCACTCGCCGACGCCTTGGCCGGGTGGTCACTCATGGGCGTTCTATTGGCGGGTGCCGTAGCCGGTCTCGTGCTCACCGGGCTCGATGTCGTCTTCAAGACCGCGGGCATCATGGGAATGCCGCTTGCCGAGGTTGATCGCGGATCGCTTGGCTGGTATCTGCTCGAGACGTCCGCGGGCCGGGCAGCCATGGCGAGAGGCGCGCTGCTGGTCGCCCTGATGTTCGTGCTCGGATGGCATCGTCGCCGCGGGAAGGTGGAGACCGCCTTCCCGCTGGGGGCGATGCTGGCGGGCGGCGCACTCGCTTCGCTGGCATGGAACGGCCACGCCGCCGCTGGCGAGGGCTTGGCAGGCGCGGTCCGGCTTGCTGCAGGCATCGTCCATCTTCTCGCGGCAGGCGGCTGGATCGCAGCGGTCCTGATGTTCCTTGCCATGCTGCTGCGCGGCAAAGAGACGAACGGCAGCGGGCGTCTGCGATCAACGCATGACTTTCTGCATGGTTTTTCGACGCTGGGAACGATCTTCGTTGGTGCGCTCATCGTGTCCGGCATCGCGCACTACGGGGATCTCACCGCGTGGTCGTTTTCGGCCCTGTTCCAGAGCACCTACGGGAAGTTGCTGCTGTTCAAACTGGCCCTGTTCGCTGGAATGCTGGGTTTGGGAGCGCTGCACCGATGGACGCTGGTGCCGCGCTTGGAACGAGCGCTGACCAGCGGAGATCCCGCGCAGGAGGTGCGGGCTTTGCGGCAGAGTGTTACGGCTGAGGCCGCGCTGGCCATCTTGATCCTGATTGTTGTTTCAGTGCTCGGGACGCTCAGCCCCGAATAGCTGTGTAACCCGCAATGGCACACTGCCTTGGCAGTCCATCCCCACTAAAGCGAGCATCGGCATGAACTCACCGTCGTCCCATGACCATCACCATTCTGCAGGCGCAGCCCCTGTCGAGGCTGCGGATGGACGGGTCACCGATCCGGTCTGTGGCATGCAGGTCGATCCCGCCACGACGCAGCATCATGCGACCCACGCCGACACACCTTTCCACTTCTGCTCGGAGCGATGCCGCGCGAAGTTCGTGGCCGATCCGGAGCGCTATCTGACGCCCCAGGACGAACCCGAGGTGGCACAGCCCGGCGCCATCTACACCTGCCCGATGCACCCGGAAGTCCGGCAACAAGGTCCAGGCAACTGTCCCTTCTGCGGCATGGCGCTGGAGCCGGAAATGCCGAGCCTGGAGGACGATGACAATCCGGAACTTCGCGACTTCTCGCGCCGGTTCTGGTGGACGCTTCCGCTGACTGTGGTGACGCTCGTGCTGGCCATGTTCGGCCAGTACCTCCCGCGTGTCGTGCTGGGCGACGTGCAGATCCTGCCGTTGTCGATCGACGTGCAGACCTGGGTCGAGCTGGTCTTGACCACACCAGTCGTGCTGTGGGCCGGCTGGCCGTTCTTCGAGCGCTGCGTGCAGTCGATCCGCAACCGCAGCCCGAACATGTTCACCCTCATCGGGATTGGCGTTGCGGCCGCCTTTGGCTACAGCCTGGTCGCCACGCTGGCACCCGGCTTGTTCCCACCGTCGTTTACCGAACATGGGCGCATCGGCGTGTATTACGAGGCGGCGGCGGTGATCGTGTCGCTGACGCTGCTCGGCCAGATGCTGGAGCTACGAGCGCGTTCGAAAACGTCCGCGGCAATCAAGGGCCTGCTTGGTCTGGCGCCCAAGGAAGCCCGGCGGGTCAATGCCGACGGCACCGAGGAAGACATCCCGCTAACCCACGTGCATGTCGGCGACCACCTGCGCGTGCGACCCGGCGAAAAGTTGCCGGTGGATGGCGAAGTGGTGGAAGGCCGCTCCAGGGTCGACGAGTCGATGCTCACCGGCGAGCCGATCCCGGTCGAGAAAACCACTGGCGATCAGGTCATCGGCGCGACCCAGAACGGCACCGGCGCGCTGGTGATCCGCGCCGCCAAGGTGGGTTCCGACACTGTGCTGTCGCAGATCGTGCAGCTGGTCGCGCAGGCGCAGCGCGCTCGCGCGCCGATGCAGCGGATGGCCGATACCGTCGCCTACTGGTTCGTGCTCGCGGTCCTGGCGATCGCGGTGGCCACCTTCTTCATCTGGGGCTTCTTCGGCCCGGAGCCGGCCTGGACCTTTGCCATCCTGAACGCGGTTTCGGTGTTGATCATCGCCTGCCCCTGCGCGCTGGGTCTGGCCACGCCGATGTCGATCATGGTCGCCACCGGCAAGGCGGCACAGGTGGGCGTGTTGTTCCGCGATGCCGAGGCCATCGAGCACATGCGCCGCATCGATACCCTCATCGTCGACAAGACCGGCACCCTCACCGAAGGACGCCCCGCGTTCAAGGAAGTCGTGGCCTTCGAGGGCTTCGACGCCGACCAGGTGCTGCACCTGGCGGCCAGCCTGGACCAGGGCAGCGAGCATCCGCTGGCCGATGCCATCGTGGCCGAGGCCCGACGCCGGAACTTCGAGTTCGACCGCGTGGAGGACTTCGACTCGGTGACCGGCATGGGTGTGCGCGGAACCGTCGCCGGTCGCGCGCTTGCGCTGGGCAATACCGCCCTCATGGATGATCTGGGCGCCGATCCCGGTGCGCATGTCGACGTCGCCGAGCGTCTGCGCCGCGAGGGTGCGAGCGCCATGTTCCTCGCCGTGGACGGTCGCCTGGCGGGTCTGATCGCGGTCGCAGACCCGATCAAGGCGTCGGCCGCGGCCGCCATCAATGAGCTGCACGCCGCCGGGCTGCGCATCATCATGGCCACCGGCGACGGGCTCACCACCGCACGGGCTGTGGCCACAGAGTTGGGCCTGGACGAAGTGCATGGCGAGGTCCGCCCCGAGGACAAGGCCGAACTGGTGCAGCGCCTCAAGCGCGAAGGCCGGCGGGTGGCGATGGCGGGCGACGGCATCAACGACGCGCCGGCGCTGGCCGCCGCCGACGTCGGCATTGCCATGGGTACTGGCACCGACGTCGCGATGTCGAGCGCGCAGATCACCCTGGTCAAGGGCGACCTGCGCGGCATCCTGCGCGCCCGGAAGATCTCTCAGGCCACCGTGGCCAACATGAAGCAGAACCTCACCTTCGCGTTCGTCTACAACGCGCTCGGGGTTCCGCTCGCGGCCGGGGTGCTCTACCCCGCGTTCGGGATCCTACTGAGTCCGATGGTCGCGGCGCTCGCCATGAGCGTGAGCTCGGTTTCGGTGGTCGCCAATGCCCTGCGTTTGTCCGGCTCCACCGTTGTTGCCACCCCCCACCCTGACCGCGCCGATGAGCCTGCGCGCGGCCATTCCTGTCACTGATGGCTCATATCCCACAAGGAGTACTGCAATGAAGCGTTATGCCTCCCTCTCGATGATGGCCTTGTTCCTGATGGCGGGCGCGGCCTTCGCCGGCGGCCAGACCACCACGCCCACCACCGACCACGGTCAGCACAAGCCGGCGGCGGCCGATGCCGATTTCACCAAGCTCGATGCCAACAAGGACGGCTCGCTGTCCAAGGAAGAACTGGCCAAGCACAAGCTGGCGCCGCACTTTGGCATGCTCGATAGCAACAAAGACGGCAAGCTGAGCCCGCAGGAATTCGCTGCCGGCAAGGGTATGTAAGTGTTCTCAGCCCGGGAGCTGTTCCAACAGTTCCCGGGTTCTTCCGCCGTTCTGCCATTCCCACGGAGATTGTTATGTCCTCTTCGCACGGTACGCACGAAAACGCGCAAGACCCGCAGTCCCAGCACGCAAAACCGCACGCCTCACACCAACCTGCCCACCAGGCACAACAAGGGCATCAAGGCCATTACGGCCGCCTGTTGTTGATGATGGGCCTGTCTTTCGTGGCCATGTACGCATTGATGTACGCAATGGTCGATCAGTGGGCTAACGTCTATAACAACGTCAACCAGTTCTACATGGCGGGCCTGATGGCCGCTCCCATGCTGCTGATCGAGCTGTGGCTAATGTCCAGCATGTACCCCGATCGCCGACGCAATCTGATTCTGGCTGGTCTGACGGTGGCGTTCATGCTGTTCTGCTGGTGGGGCATTCGCACTCAAGCAGCGGTCACTGACAAGCAGTTCATCCGTTCGATGATTCCCCACCACGCTGGCGCCATCCTGATGTGTGAGGAGAATCGTCTGAAGGATCCTGAGTTGGTGAAGCTCTGCCAGGACATTATTACCTCGCAGACACAGGAGATCGCGCAAATGAAGCAGTTGCTGGCTGAGCGTTCCCGTTAGCTCACTGCCTTTTGCCAGCCGATATCACTTCACTGAGCCTGCGCACTGACCATTCGGTGGATCAAACGCGCGGCCACACGTGCGGTGGCTTGATCCGGATCCAGGGGCGGACACAGTTCCGCCACGTCGACCACACGTACCTTGCCCGAGGCCATGACCAGATCCAGCAGGGCTTCCAGGACCTCCAGACTCACCCCGCGTGGGTTGGGGGCGCTCACGCCCGGGGCCACCACCATTGAGTACGCCGGCAAGATCACCAGCGGCTTGGGTAGCTACACCCAGTGGCGTGGCTTGGGCTCACTGCGTATGGGCAAGAACCGTTGGACCGGCGTCTATTCGGCGCAGTACATCGGCAGCGCGGACGACATCATCGCCGTGCCCGACACGATCGGCTCGCATGTGTCCAGCGTGGTGTACCACAGCCTGCAACTGAGCTACGGCATCAAGAAGAAATGGGATATCTCCGCCGGCGTTGAAAAAGTGCTCGATAAGAAGGCGCCGTTCGTGAAGAACAACCCCAACACCGACACCGACACCATGACGTACGACTTGCTGGGTCGTCGCTGGAATGTCCGCTTTGGTTACCACTGGTAAGCCACGATCACGAGGAGCTACACATCATGAGAAACACGCAACTATCCGCCACACTACTGCTGTTCGCTGTGGCCGGCAGTGCCGGTGCGCACGACCTGTTTGTCGCTTTCTCCAAGCCTGGCACCGCAGCGGGCGAGGCGAACACCGCCTTGGTGAACAACGGCACCTTCGATGAAAGTGCTGGCGCAGTCACCCGAGCGCGTCTACAGGACGTTTCGCTGAGCCAGGACGGTGCCAAGGCCGCCCCGGACCTGGCCAGTTGGAAAGAGATCGGCAAGCAAAGCCAGCTCACCGTCCATCCGGCGGGCGAGGGCACCTATCTGCTGGGTGTCTCGACGATGGCTTCCACCAGCACACGTACGGCCAGCGAGTTCGGCAAGTACCTGGAGCTGGAAGACTTGCCCGATACGCTGGCCACCTATGACGCAAGCAAGTTCCCCAAAGGGGTCACCTATAGCTATACCAAGCATGCCCGTGCCATTGGACAGGTGGGCACGAAACTGACCGACGACTTCGCTGCCTCGCTGGGCTATCCGTTGGAGATCCGCTTGACCCGCAATCCTGGAAGCGTGAAGGTCGGCGAACAGCTGTCGTTCCAAGTGCTGCAGCAGGGCACGCCAGTGCCCAACCTACGCGTGTACGTCGGTCATCGTGCTGATGCACCGGTCAAGGGCGGGCACGGTAGCGCTACGCTCCTGCGCACCGATGCCCAAGGCCAAGCCAGTTTCCAGGTGACCACCGCCAAGACCTGGTACATCCACACCAATCACATGGTGCCCTCTACACAAAAGGCTTTGGATTTTGTGTCGGATCGGGCGTCGCTGAGCTTTGAGATTTCCCCGCACGCCGGGCACTGACAAGTAGGCACGTAGGCGGTACTCTCCCCTTTGACGCCAGTCATGACTTCTTCCATGACTCGCGTCTTTTTGTGGGGACGGACCTCAGGTGCTCAGTCTGTCTCTCATTGGTCGCCCCGCGCCGCGCGCAATCCACGTCGCCGCACCAGATAGAACGCTGCGGGAATCACCACCATAGAGAGCACCGGTGCGGTGAGCATGCCACCCAGCATCGGCGCGGCGATACGTTGCATGACCTCCGAGCCGGCACCGGCACCAACGAACAGCGGAAACAACCCGGCCAGGATGACGGCTACCGTCATCGCCTTCGGGCGCACCCGCTGCACGGCACCTTCGTAGATAGCCTCTTGCAGGGTAGACACATCTTCCGGCGCACCGCTGGCCAAGCGCTGCTCCCAAGCATGACGCAGGTACAGCAACATGATGACGCCGAACTCAGCCGCAACGCCACCCAGGGCGATGAATCCGATCATGCTGGCTACCGAAATCGCATGGCCCAGCCCCCAGATCAACCAGAAACCGCCCACCAACGCCAAGGGCAAGCTGAGCAGGATGATGGATACATCGCTGAGCCGGCGAAACACCATCCAGATGACCAGGAAGATGATCGCCAACGCCGCGGGCACCACCCATTGCAGGCGTGCCAATGCCCGTTGCAGATACTCGTACTGCCCCGACCAGGCCAGACCATAGCCGGCAGGCAAACTCACCTGGGTCTGCATCGCGGCTTGCAGGTCCTGGACCACCGATCCTAAGTCGCGATCGGCCACATCGACGTAGATGTAGCCCACCAACCGGCCGTTATCGCTCTTGAGCATCGGCGGGCCTGGGCTGATTGACAGCTCCGCCACCTGGCTCAAGGTCAGTTGCACACCGCCTGGCGCGATCAGCGGCAGATCCTGCAAGGCCTGCAATGAGTCGCGCTGGCCACGGGGGTAGCGCAAGACGATGGGATAGCGCTCGCGCCCCTCGATCGTTTCCCCGATTGGATCGCCGCCAACGACCGTGGCAATCAGTTGCTGGAGTTGGCCTTGAGTGAATCCATAACGCGCAGCGATTTCCGGGCGCACCTGTACATCGACATAGCGCCCGCCGGTGACGCGTTCGGCCAGTGCCGAACTCACGCCGGGCACAGTCTTGGCCACCTGCTCGATCTGCTGGCTCAGGCGCTCGATCTGCTCCACATCTGGTCCGGAGACCTTGATCCCAATCGGGCTTTTGATGCCGGTGGCCAACATATCGATGCGATTGCGAATGGGCGGTACCCATAGATTGGTTAGACCGGGAATCTTGACCGCGGCGTCCAACTCTTGGCGTAGCTTCTGAAGGGTCATGCCCGGGCGCCATTGATCCCGCGGCTTGAAGGTCACGGTGGTCTCAAACATTTCCATAGGTGCCGGATCGGTCGCACTTTCGGCACGGCCGGCCTTGCCGAACACGTGCTCGACCTCCGGTACGGTTTTGATCATCCGTCCTGAGAGCTGAAGCAACTGGCGCGCCTTGTCGGCTGACAGGCCTGGCAACGCAGTGGGCATGTACAGCAGGCTGCCTTCTTCCAAGGGTGGCATGAATTCACTGCCCAACCGGCTAAAGGGGATCAAGGTGAGCACCAGCAGCAGGCCACTGAGCAGCAAGGTGACACCGGGATGTTTGAGGACCCACAACAGAATGGGCCGGTATCCGGCGATCAGGATGCGATTTATGGGGTTCTGTTGTTCCGGCCGGATGTGGCCGCGGATCAGGTAGCCCATCAGCACGGGGATCAAGGTCACCGACAACCCTGCTGCGGCGGCCATCGCGTAGGTCTTGGTGTAGGCCAAGGGCGAGAATAAACGCCCTTCCTGCGCCTGCAGGGCAAAAACCGGCACGAAGGATAGGGTGATGACCAGCAAGCTCGCGAACAGGGCCGGTCCGACCTCGGCCGCCGAGCGGGCCATCAACTGCCAGCGCTCCTCACCCTGGGGTTCCCGACCGTGCTCCTCCCGCCAGTGCTCCAGATGCTTGTGTGCATTTTCGATCATCACCACCGCTGCATCGACCATCGCACCAATGGCGATGGCGATGCCTCCTAACGACAGCAAGTTGGCGGAGATCCCCTGGGCGTGCATCACGATGAAGGCCGCTAGGATACCCAAGGGTAGGGTGATGACGGCCACCAACGCCGAGCGTAGGTGCCACAGGAACAGCAGGCATACCAGCGCTACGACCAGGAACTCTTCACCAAGCTTATGGGTGAGGTTGCGTACCGCATCCTGGATTAGCTCGGAGCGGTCGTACACCGCCACCACTTCCACGCCTTCGGGCAAGCTGGATTGCAACGCCTGCAGTCGCGCTTTGACGTTCCGAATGGCCCCCAAGGCATCCTTGCCGGTCCGCAGGACGATCACGCCGCCGGCCACCTCACCTTGACCATCCGACTCTGCGATACCACGACGGAAGACCGGCCCGCGACTGATCGTGGCCACCTCGCCGAGCAAGACGGGGATGCCGTCGTTGCCGGTTACCGGCACCTGTTCGAACGCCTCCTGTGTGCGCAGGTAGCCTTCGCTACGCACCATCAGTTCGGCTTCGCCTTGTTCGATCACGGAGCCCCCGGTAGCGCCGTTGGCCGCATCCACCGCCTCGATGAGCTCGGCCACCGTCAGTCCACGGGCCGCCAACGCCTGCGGATCCGGCTGGATCTGCCAGGCGCGCACCGCACCGCCCACACTGGCTACTTCAGCCACGTCCGGCACGGTTTTTAGCTCATAACGAAGAAACCAGTCCTGCAACGCACGCAGCTGCCCCACATCACGTTGACCGGTCCGATCCACCAAGGCGTACTGGTAGATCCAGCCCAGCCCTGTCGCATCAGGACCCAGCGCCGGATTCACATTCGGCGGAAGTCGATCGCGCACCTGGCTCAAGTACTCGAGCACTCGAGAGCGAGCCCAGTACAGATCAGTGGCATCGTCAAACAGGATGTAGACGAACGAATCACCGAAGAAGGAGAAGCCGCGTACCGCTTTCACGCCCGGCACGGACAACATCGTGGTGGCCAACGGGTAGGTGACTTGGTCTTCGATGATACGCGGGGTTTGCCCAGCCCATTGCGTGCGGATGATGACTTGGGTATCCGACAGGTCCGGCAGCGCATCCAGCGGCGTGTTCTTTATCGACCAGATGCCGACCACCGCCAGCAGCGCGGCGGCAACCAGCACCAGCACGCGATTGGCGATGCAAGCATGGATCAGGCGCGCGATCATGGCGTGCCCTCCATCGCTTCGGACATGACGGCGCTTGCCTGGCAATCAGCGGCTGCGGCGGAGCCGAACTTGGGTACCAACTGCATATCCATGAACGGTGACTTGCCCGGCTTGTCGAAATGCTTCTCCGGCACCATCGGGTCATACCAGTACTGCACCGGGCAGCGTGGCGGCGTGGAGGTGGAGGTCTCTGGCGCGACAGGCGCAGGCTGTCTGGACGGTGACGGCACGACAGTGCGTGCGTCGTGCCCGGCGTCATGGCGCTCGTGTACACCTGATGCGCTGGCAGGGCTTGTAGGTTGTGCAGCGCCCAGGCGCTCCAACGCACCGGAGAGATTGGCTTCAGAGTCGAGCAGGAACTGACCCGAGACCACCACGCGTTCACCACCGGCCAAGCCTGCCACGATCTGCGTGCGCCCTTGCACGCTACGTCCGGCACTCACCCGCACTGGCCGGAAGCTCCCGTCCGGATCCTGCACGATGACCCGGCTGTCCCGCCCGGTGGCAATCAGCGCCTCCGTGGGAACGACTGGCAAGGCCTGCTCGCATCGGGCTGCACCAGAACCTCGGCGAACATGCCCGGCACCAGCCGACGCTGCGGGTTGCGCAGCACAATTCGCGCCCGCTGCGTGCGACTAGCCATGTCGACCTGGGGAAGCAACGCCTGGATCTGTCCGCCAAAGCGCTCTGCCGGCCATGCATTGACCGTGGCCTGCACTGAGGTCCCCAGCCGCAAGGTGCCCAGCGCTGCCTGGGGCACCGAGGCCTCCAGCCACAGCGTGTCCAGCCCATTGATCTTGAACAGTGGCGTACCGGGTATCACCGTCTGCCCCTCGCGTGCCAGGATCTCGGTCACGACACCACTGTGGTCTGCGCCAAGCACGACGCCACTTCTGGCCGAGGCGCCAGAAGGAACACCCAACGAACGCAACCGTTGTTGCGCGGCACCCTGTAGCTCACGCGCGCTCGCGGACTGAGCTTGGCTCAGGGTATGTGCTTCGGCGATGGCCGCGTTCCATGCCGGGGCCTGCACGGTGGCCAGCGCTTGACCACGACGAACCTCGGTAAACGGCGCCTTTACCTGCACGTGGGTGATCAAGCCTTCCGTGCGCGCACTGACCACGGTTTCCTGGGTCAGATCCCTCGTCAGTGTGCCCGGCACGCGTACAGCAGTCCCTAGTGACTCTACCGTCACTTCCTGAGTGCGTATGCCCACGTTCTGCTGCAGGCGCGGATTGATCTGCGTTCCGCCGCCCATGGCCTCATCTGCGTATTTGGGCAGCAACTTCATATCCATGAACGGAGATTTGCCCGGCTTGTCGAATCGCTGCTCCGGCGCCATGGGGTCGTACCAGTACAACACCTTGCGCGCTTGACCTGCGCCGCTCGTGCCGGTGGGCGGGGTGGAATCAGAGGTTCGAGTCATCCAGGCGTAGCCGCTGGCAAAGCCGAGCGCCAGCAACCCGAGGGCCACGGCGAGCTGTGTGAGACGCGTCTTGGTCGGGGTCATGGCGTGTTCTCCTCATGGGGCAGCAGATAGGCCAGTGCCGCCCAGGCACGGCCCTGTTCGCCCAGCAGACGGGCGTTCTCCAGTTGCAATTCGATCTCATCGCGCCGCGCTTCCAGCCACGGCTGCAGGTCGGCACCGGCGCCGTAGGCGGCCAACGCCGTGCGTGCGCGATCGCGCGCCAAAGGCAGGCTCTGCGTGTTCTGACGCTCCAACTGGCCGGTTAACCCGCGCCATCGCGCCATCGCGCGTTGCACCGACTCGGCTTGGATGCGCCGGGCCTCATCGCGCTCTGCGGACACCGCCTCCAGCTCAGCCCGTCGTGCCACGATGCCTCGTGCTTGGCGGTTCTTCTGGAACAGCGGCAGGCCCACGCCCACTTCCACCATGAGCATGTCGCTGCGCGCCATGCCGTCGAGTGCGCGCTCGCGACGTCCGTAGGTGAGCTCCACACTCCAATCCGGGCGGGTTTCGGCCACGGCCGCATCCACCTGGGCCTGGGCTAAGCTCTGGCGTGCCTCCCAGCCCAGTAGTGGTGTGTGCTGGTCCAGGTTGGCCAGCAGTTGGGTGGGCTCCAATGGCAACTGCGAAAAATCCGGCGCCGTACCACTGGCCAAGATCGCCTCTGGTGCAATACCCAACCACCGCGCCAGGCCGGCCTGCGCCGCGGCGTGCTCCGCATGTACCTGCTCCAGGCGATTGTCCAACTGCAGTAGGACGGCCTGGGCGGCAAGCACGTCACTGGCCCCGGCCGTGCCACCTGCCAAGCGAGCACGCGCCGCACGCTCGGCTATGCGCGCCGGCTCGCGCAAACCTTCCAACGCATCTACGGCTTGCTGCGTACTCCGCAGCTCGATCCAGGCCTGCGCGGCCGCTTGGACCACCATCTGCTGTTCGACCATCGACAGTGAGCGCGCTTGTGCCAGCGTCGCTTGAGCCAGCGCTTGCTCGGCACGTCGTTTCGCACGGGCAGGAAACTCCTGCATCAGCCCGACTTGCTGGGTGGTCATCTCGTCTGCCCGCAGACTGAAGGCATCGGGTCCGCTGACGGGCCAGTTCGCCAGCCCCACGATCAGACGTGGATCGGGCAACGCGCCGGCACGCGCGGCTTCTTCGGTACTTGCATCGATCTGGGATCGGCGCACCTGCAGGGTAGGGGCGTTAGCAAGCGCTTGTTGTAGTGCTTCGGGATAGCTGATCGGGATAGCGGGCGGTGCCGCCACCACAGGACCACTGAGCGCCAGGGCAAACAACACCCCGCACGCCATCCTGCGTCTTGCACGCAGAAAGAAGGACATCTCCATAAGACCTCCGGACAAACGACAACGAGCGTGCTGCAACACAAGCAGCACGAGCACGGGTCAATCCAGGAGGGGCTTAAATCAGCAGGCTACAGAAGCGCTGCAGGGGGGGCGGATCGGACACGCACACCGGAACATCCCGATAGAACGTGCGTGTACCGGTGGCAACAGAGCCTGCACGAGCGCGGAGGCGGCCAGCGCGGGCTGGTAAGGCACTTGAGGGGCCTTCGCATCGGCCGTGGCGATGTGATCGCGCTGGCAATGCTGGTCGCACAACGCCGGAGCATCGGGATCCGGCGCGGACATCTCTTCGCAACCGACCATCAGGGTCGCTTGTCCAGCATCCACCGATTCCAGCGGACAGGCGTAGGCCACCAGCGCCAGTTGTTGCAGCAGCAGCGCCCACAGTCCCAGCCATGCCAGTCGGGCACGAGGACGGGGTCGCCGCCATCGCCTCAGCAGCTTCACCATGACAGCTCCCGCACGCCCGAAGCAGCGCCTGCGGACGCTGGGCAGATCAGGGCAGGGGACGTGCGAGCTCTCATAATTGCCAGTCTAGCCCTCTTGGGGCCGACTGGCATTGATCACGATCAAGCCATCGCGCGGACTCAGCGGTGGCATCCGCCGCAGCAGGGGGATGCGGCCGGGGCGGCTGGCGTGTCGGCCTCAGAAGGGAGCACGGCGGCGATCACATACCGGAATTGACCGAGGAGGAGAAGGATCGGCAGACCCGCGAGGGTTTGGCCGACGTCGACGCTGGACGGACGATCCCGCACTAGGAACTACTGCAATGGGTCAGGCGACTGTCGGAGCCTTCTTGTTGAGGGTTTCCGTTGGGTCAGGAGCGTGGAAACTCTTGAATCCAATATTCAAGAAGGGCACGCGTGCCTGAGCAGTACTTCCGCAATGCCTCTGTCACGCGACTTCTGGTTCGATCAAGCCTAGCTCTGTAATCCACGAACTGTTGACGTCGAGGGGTGTTTCCTCGTTGAATCATGGCGATAGAGCCGATTCGGCTGTTTTTCTCACGAATCCCTGCCGACCCTCAAGTAGAAGCATTTTTCCGTCGTTGACGGTGGTGCCCCTGGTCGGAATCGAACCGACGTGTACGCGCTTATCTGGCGCGTGCTCTCACCGGGGTATAAGGCCGGCCCTCTGACCAACATGAGCAACAGGGGCGTGATCGATCGATGCGATCACGCCGGTATTCGAGGGTCGAGCTGGCTCAGGCGGTTCATGGGGCAAGCATACCGGGGATGGACGCTATGCCGCTATCCCCGGGCGCGGCGGTAGGAGTGGGCCCACGCCGGAGCAGAGATCCGGCCGGTCGCCACCAGCCAGGCCATCCGCAAGGCCTGCGCGTCCACCAACGCATGGTGGCGCCTGGCCCTATGTTCCGGATGGGCTGCGAACCAGTCCTCGACCAGCAGCCCAGGAAGGCCTTCCTTCGACATGCATGTCATGACCGGGGCCGGCCGGGGTCCGCATGCGGCAACCTGGTCATCGGGTAGCTCAAAACCATCCAGTGCATACCGCAGCAGCTGGAGATCGTTCGGGAAATCCGCCATCACCGCCAGCGCGTCGGTCTCGCTGAGGAAGGCGCGCAGCTCGGTAGTCAGGACGGCATCCGGCAGGGCTGCGTCGCCGCGGTCGAGCAGCGGGTAGACGCTCTGACGAACGAAGTCGGTGGGAGCCTCGGGCAGGCTGGCTCGCTCAGCGTAGAAAAGGCGGTCTCCACCGTCCATCAGGCCGCCGACGACCTCATCGCCGGAGGCGATCGCCCCACGGTGGAACGCATCCGCGCCCACCTGGGCACCGGTTCACCCAATACCGTGACCCGTCACTTGGACAGCTGGTGGGCCAGCGTCGGCGCACGCCTGCGGCAGCGCGCCCGCGAGCAGGGCCGCCCGGACGTGCCGACGGAG